>JBKOXW010000198.1:0-3223 GCA_046744115.1 Actinomycetota bacterium
GTGCTGCCGCAGTGGTGGGACCTGGCGACGATGCCGCGGACGCTGTTCGTGGGCGGGCCGGTGGAGACGAACGCCGCGCTCTGCCTGGCCGAGGTCCATCCGGGCACCATGCCGCCCGGCTGGACCGAGGTGTCCGGGCCGATCGGGCTCGCCGACCTGGACACCGACCCGTCCGGAGTGGAGGGAGCGCTGGCGCAGCTGCGGGTCTTCGCCGGCTACGCCGGCTGGGGCGCCGGCCAGCTCGCCGACGAGATCGCCGAGGGGGCGTGGCTGGTGGTGGCCGGCCAGCCCGGCGACGTGTTCGCCGACCCCGGCGTCGACCTCTGGCGGCGGGTTCTGCGCCGGCAGCGCGGCACCGTCGCGCTGCTCGCCACCTACCCCGACGACCCCCGCCTCAACTAGCCCGCCTCAACGTGGGGGTGCCTCTGGGTCGACGCGGTGTTGCGCCCGCCACAGGTCGCGGAGCAACGCGATCTCCGCGGTGTGGTGGATCAGCTCGCGGTTGGTCCACCAGATGATCCCGATGAACGGGAGCTGGGGGTCCAGCCCGAACGGGTACTGGCCGAAGCCGACCATGTCGAGCTGGTCGTCGGTCATCGCGTTTACGGCGTCCCGCCAGCGACCCATCACCGCCCAGAACTCGTCCAGCGTCCGCTGCGCGGACGGGCTGAAGTCGACCACCTGGGTGGGCTCGACCGTGCGCCCGCCGAACGTCCACTCGTACCGGCCGGCCATGCCGGAGTGTAGGTGGCCGAGCCGCCAGGCGATCGTGGTGAACGGCGTGGGGTCGGGATCGGTCTCGTGGTCGAGCACCCAGTCGCCGGGACCGAACGCGCGGGTGGAGACGGCGGCGCCGCGGCGGTGGATCGACCACGCCCCGGGCACCGGATCCCACAGGTACTCCTCGTCGGTCAGCCCCGCCAGGCGCTCCCGCGCGATCTCGCAGGACGTGTCCAGCTGGTCCACCAGGACGCCGAGCCGATCGGTACGAACCTGCACGCGCCGTTCCTACCGCACGGATCCGACAGGACGCCCGGCGGTGTCAGGATGCGCGTGCCTGCCTGGCGGGAGCCGCGTCGAGCCGGGCGCGCGCGATCGCCTCGGCCGCCGCCTCGGTGGTGATGCCGGCGTCGTCGGCGTGCCGGTAGATCTCGGTCAGCGTGGTGCCGATGCCCTCGACCCGGGTGCGCAGCGTGTCGGCGTCCCACCCGCACAGCTCCAGGCCGATGAGGTGCAGCGCGCCACCGGAGTTGATGACGAAGTCCGGCGCGTACAGGATCCCGGCCGCGCGCAGCCGCTCGGCGTCCTCCGGCGCGTCGAGCTGGCTGTTGGCCGCGCCCGCGACGATCGGGCAGCGCAGCGCCGGCACCGTCGTGGCCGAGAGCACCGAGCCGACCGCGCACGGCGCGTACACGTCGCATTCGGTGCCGATGACGTCCGCCGGCTCGATGGGCAGGACGCCGTGCGTCCGCTCCAGCTCCGCCGCCCGCTCGGCGGCGACGTCGGCGACGAGCACCTTTGCCCCGTCGTGGACGAGCAGGTCGACCAGGACCCGGCCGACACCGCCGGCGCCCTGCACGAGCACGCTGCGGCCGGCCAGGTCGGGCGTGCCGAACAGGTGCGCGCAGGAGGCCTTGATACCGTGCCAGACGCCGACCGCCGTGTCCGGCGCGCTGCCACCGGAGCCGCCGTTGCCCGGGCTCCGCCCGAACACGAACTCGGTGATCTCGCCGATGGTGTCCATGTCGGACCCGTTCGTGTTCATGTCGGGCCCGGTTCGGTATGTGCCGTGGAAGCTGTCGATCAGCGTGCCGTACCGCAGCAACAGGTCTCGCCGGTCCGCGCCGGTGGGCAGGCCGGGCACGGCGAGCACCGCCTTGCCCCCGCCGGTCGGGAGCCCGGCGGCCGCGCACTTCAGCGTCATGCCCTCGGCCAGCCGCAGCACGTCGTGCACCGCGTCGGCCGGGCTCGGGTAGACCCGCATGCGGGTGCCGCCGCAGGCCGGGCCGAGTCGGGTGCTGTGCACCCCGATGAAGATCCACGTGCCGTGGTCGCGGTCGTAGTGCGACACCACGGCCTCGCCGTCCCAACCGGCGATGAGCTCCTCGATGGAGGACGTCATTGGCCTCACCTCACCCTCAGTATGTCTCCCCTCCCCGGCGAGACGGCAGACGGCAGGCGGGGCCTTCGGTGAGTGGGCTATGCTGTGGCCATGCGATTGCACATTACGCTGGAAGAGCGTCTCGTCGCAGAGCTCGATCGCCGCGTTGGCGTGCGCGAGCGCAGCCGCTTCATCGCGAGAGCGCTGCGGCGCTCGCTCGACGATGCCGACCGCCGGGACGCCGTCGAGGCGGCACTGGGGTCCATCCCCGACTCCGGGCACGAGTGGGACGACGACCCCGCCGGCTGGGTTCGCCGGCAGCGTGCCGACGAGCGCCGGTCCGGCTGATGCCGCTCGTCCTCGACACCACCGTGCTGATCGACGCCCTGCGCGGGCGGCCGGCTGCCGACCGGATCAGACGGCTGCTGGACGTCGGCGAGCTCCTGCTCACTACCGCGATCAACGTCGAGGAGATCGTCCGAGGCCTACGTCCGGCGGAGAACGAGGCGGCCCGGCTGCTGTTCACGGCCGTGCGGGTGCTGCCGATCGGGCGGGCCGACGCGGAGCGTGCCGGCACGTGGCGTCGGGAGTATGCCGGTCGGGGGGTCACGCTGGCACAGGCCGACTGCCTCATCGCGGCGTCGGCGGCGGGGATCGCGGCTCGGCTCGCCACCGCAAATGTCAAGGACTTCCCGATGGTGGCGCTCACGGTTGAGGACTGGCCGGTCGGCGCCTGAGCGGGTGGCGTGGTCAGGCGTGCTGGCCGCGGAGGAAGTGGCCGAAGTGGGGCACCGTGAACGCGACCAGCCCGCGCTCGGCCGAGTAGACCAGGCCCTTCTTGAGCAGGCTGTCCCGGGCCGGTGACAGGCTCGACGGCTTGCGGCCCAGCGCGTCGGCCACCTGCGCGGTGGACACCGGCCCGTCGCCGAGGCCCGCCATCGCCCGCATGTAGTCGCGCTCGGCCGGGGTGGCCCGCTCGTACCGGCTGCCGAAGAAGCCGACCGCCAGCTCGGCGTCGGCGGCCGGCGCCGCGACCAGCACGTCGTCCTTGCCGACCGGGGAGCGGGGCGCGTGGTCCCAGGTGACCTTGCCGTAGGCCTGGACGAAGTACGGGTATCCGCC
>JBKOXW010000291.1:0-8005 GCA_046744115.1 Actinomycetota bacterium
CCCGGGATGTACGCGGTGACCTCGATCTGGCTGGTCAGCCGCACCCGGGCCACCTTGCGCAGCGCCGAGTTCGGCTTCTTCGGGGTGGTGGTGTACACGCGCGTGCACACCCCGCGCCGCTGCGGGCTTCCCTTCAGCGCCGGGGTCTTGGTCTTCTCGACCTTGTCCTGGCGGCCCTTGCGGACCAGCTGCTGGATCGTGGGCATGGGCTTGCCTGCATCTCCTGTCAGGTAGAGCCGGGGTCGTACGGGTCGGTGCGGTCGGTCGGTCCGGCGCGCCGGACGGGCCCGCCCGGTGCTGCCGCCGACCCCCGAGGTCGGGCGTGTCGCCCGGCCCACGGTGCACCCTCGGCCACAGTCGAGGAAGCTGGTCGGCGGATCCCGCGGCCACGTCATCGGCGTACACCGGGAGGCGCCGGTGCTGCCGCCCGGAGGCGCGCAGGATGGCCCGGGTCCCCCCGGGCACAAAGAAAGAGGGTACCGAACGCAGGTCAGCGGGTCAAAATGGGCGCAGCCCGTACCCTTCACGTGGTCGCCACAGCCCCGGGGAGCGCGAACCGTCGTGAACTTCGACACCTACACCGACCGCGTCATCGGCGTCGCCGTCGCGCTGGTCAACGTGCTCACCGAGGGTACCGAGGGCGGGCGGCGGGTCGAGCTCGACCCGGACGCGTTGCCGGCCCGCTGTGCCGCCCTGGTCGGCCGGCGGGTCACCGCCGCCGAGGCGGACGACCTGGCCGCGCTCGCCGGCCGGCTCCGCCCCGTCTTCGCCGCCGCCGAGGAACGCGCCGTCGACCGGGTCGCCGCGCTGGTGAACGCGCTGCTCCGCGACTACCGCGCGACGCCCGAGCTGTCCCGGCACGACGGGGAGCCGTGGCACCTGCACTACCACAGCGCCGTCGCCGGGCTGGCCACCGAGTGGGGCGCCGGCTGCGCGACCGGCCTCGCGGTCGTCATCGACGGGGCGGCCACCGAGCGGCTCGGCGTGTGCCGTGCCGAGGCCTGCGACCGGGTCTACGTCGACGTGTCCCGCAACGCCTCGCGCCGGTTCTGCTCCGAGGCGTGCCTGAACCGGACCAAGGTCGCCGCGTTCCGCGCCAGGGCCCGCGCCACCCCCTGACCCACCGCCCCGGCCCACCCCGCGAGTGGTGACTCCGCCCGCCGAGTGATGGCCAGTAGGTCACCACTCGGACCGCGAACCCACCACTCGCGGGAGAGGTCCTCAGCCGCTACCGGTTACCGGTAGCGGCCCTCGGATCCGTAGTCGTAGTCCTCGAGGGGTACGGCCTGGCCGGTGCCCGTGCCGAAGGCGCCGCCGCCGTAGTACTCCGCCTCGTCGTAACCGGCCATCGAGTAGACCTGGGCGCGCGCCTCCTCGGTCGGCTCCACCCGGATGTTCCGGTACCGGGGGACGCCGGTGCCGGCCGGGATCAGCTTGCCGATGATGACGTTCTCCTTCAGGCCCACCAGGGCGTCGCTCTTGGCCTGGATCGCCGCGTCGGTGAGCACCTTCGTGGTCTCCATGAACGACGCCGCGGACAGCCACGAGTCGGTCGCCAGCGACGCCTTCGTGATGCCCATCAGCACCGGCCGGCCGGAGGCGGGCTCGCCGCCCTCGGCGACCACCCGGCGGTTCTCCGACTCGAACCGCATCCGCTCGGCCAGCGAGCCGGGCAGGAACTCGGTCGCGCCCGAGTCGATCACCGTGACCCGCTTGAGCATCTGCCGGATGATCACCTCGATGTGCTTGTCGTGAATCTGCACACCCTGCGACCGGTAGACCTCCTGCACCTCCCGTACCAGGTGCAGCTGGACCTCGCGCGGGCCCATGATGCGCAACACCTCGTGCGGGTTGACCGCGCCGACGACGAGCTGCTGGCCGACGCCGACCCGGTCACCGTCGGAGACCAGCAGCCGGGACCGCCGGGACACGGTGTACGACACCTCGTCCGAGCCGTCGTCGGGCACCACCACGACCTTCCGGGCCTTGTCGGTGTCCTCGATCTTGACCCGGCCCTCGACCTCGCTGATCGGGGCCACGCCCTTGGGTACCCGGGCCTCGAACAGCTCCTGCACCCGGGGCAGGCCGTGGGTGATGTCCTCGCCGGCGACACCGCCGGTGTGGAACGTCCGCATGGTCAGCTGGGTGCCCGGCTCGCCGATCGACTGGGCGGCGATGATGCCGACCGCCTCGCCGACGTCGACGAGCTTGCCGGTGGCCAGCGAGCGGCCGTAGCACATCGCGCAGATGCCGGTGGCCGACTCGCAGGTCAGCACGCAGCGCACGCGGACCTGGCCGATGCCGGCCGCGATGAGCGCGTCGATGTACACGTCACCGAGGTCGGACCCGGCGGCGACGAGCAGGTTGCCATCGCCGTCGCTGACGTCCTCGGCCACCTGCCGGGCGTACACGCTCGTCTCCACGTGCGCGTCCTTGACCAGGGTGCCGTCAGCCGCCTTGTGCGCGATCGGCATGACCACGCCGCGGTCGGTCCCGCAGTCCTCCTCGCGGATGATGACGTCCTGCGAGACGTCCACCAGCCGGCGGGTGAGGTAGCCGGAGTCGGCGGTCCGCAGCGCGGTGTCCGCCAGCCCCTTGCGGGCGCCGTGGGTGGAGATGAAGTACTCCAGCACGGACAGGCCCTCGCGGAAGTTCGCCTTGATCGGCCGCGGGATGATCTCGCCCTTCGGGTTGGCGACCAGGCCACGCATGCCGGCGATCTGCCGCATCTGCATCATGTTGCCGCGGGAACCGGAGTTCACCATGATCCAGACCGGGTTGGTCTGCGGGAAGTTCGCCTCCATCTCCCGGGCGACCTCGCTGGAGGCCCGGGTCCAGATCTCGATCAGCTCCTGCTTGCGCTCCTCGTCGGTGATCACGCCGCGCTGGTACTGCTTCTCAATCTTGTCGGCGTCCTTCTCGTACCGCTCCAGGATCCCGGCCTTGCGCGGCGGGGTGACCACGTCGTCGATCGCGATCGTCACGCCGGACCGGGTGGCCCAGTGGAAGCCGGCCGCCTTGAGCGCGTCCAGCGTCGCCGCCACCTGCACCTTCGGGTACCGCTCGGCGAGGTCGTTGACGATCGCGCCGAGCTCCTTCTTCGTCACCTCGTAGTTGACGAAGCGGTAGTCCTCGGGCAGCGCGTCGTTGAACAGGCACCGGCCCAGCGTCGTCTCCAGTACGAGCGGCTCGCCCGGCTCCCAGCCGTCGGCCGCGGTCCACGGCTCGGACCGGCCGTTGTCGACGGACGGGTAGCCGCGGATGCGAATCTTCGTCGGCGTCTGCAGGCCAAGCGTGCCGGCGTCGTAGGCCATGATCGCCTCGGCGATCGAGGCGAACGACCGGCCCTCGCCGGCCAGCCCCGCCCGAATGGCGGTCAGGTGGTAGAGCCCGAGCACCATGTCCTGGGTCGGCGCGGTGATCGGGCGACCGTGCGCCGGCGACAGGATGTTGTTGCTGGACAGCATCAGGATCCGCGCCTCGGCCTGGGCCTCGGCGGACAGCGGCAGGTGCACCGCCATCTGGTCGCCGTCGAAGTCGGCGTTGAACGCGGTGCAGACCAGCGGGTGGATCTGGATGGCCTTGCCCTCGACCAGCTGCGGCTCGAAGGCCTGGATGCCCAGCCGGTGCAGCGTCGGCGCGCGGTTGAGCAGCACCGGGTGCTCCGTGATGACCTCCTCCAGCACGTCCCACACCACCGGACGGGCGCGCTCGACCATCCGCTTGGCGGACTTGATGTTCTGCGCGTGGTTGAGGTCGACCAGCCGCTTCATGACGAACGGCTTGAACAGTTCGATCGCCATGTCCTTGGGCAGGCCGCACTGGTGCAGCTTGAGCTGCGGGCCGACCACGATGACCGAGCGGCCGGAGTAGTCCACCCGCTTGCCCAGCAGGTTCTGCCGGAACCGGCCCTGCTTGCCCTTGAGCATGTCGGACAGCGACTTGAGCGGGCGGTTGCCCGGGCCGGTCACCGGCCGGCCGCGGCGGCCGTTGTCGAACAGCGCGTCGACGGCCTCCTGCAGCATCCGCTTCTCGTTGTTGACGATGATCTCGGGGGCACCGAGGTCGAGCAGCCTCTTCAGCCGGTTGTTCCGGTTGATGACCCGGCGGTACAGGTCGTTGAGGTCGGACGTGGCGAACCGGCCGCCGTCGAGCTGGACCATCGGCCGCAGGTCCGGCGGGATCACCGGAATGCAGTCGAGGACCATGCCCATCGGCGAGTTCCGGGTGTTCAGGAACGACGCGACGACCTTGAGCCGCTTCAGCGCGCGGAGCTTCTTCTGCCCCTTGCCGGAGCGGATCGTCTCCCGCAGCGACTCGGCCTCGCCCTCGAGGTCGAACGTCTCCAGCAGCCGCTGCAGCGACTCGGCCCCCATGCCGCCCGCGAAGTACTCCCCGAACCGGTCCCGCAGCTCGCGGTACAGCAGCTCGTCGGCGATCAGCTGCTTCGGCTCCAGCCGGCGGAACGTGTCGATCACCTCGTCGAGGCGGTCGATCTCACGCTGGGCGCGATCGCGGATCTGCCGCATCTCGCGCTCGCCGCCCTCCTTCACCTTGCGCCGGACGTCGGCCTTGGCGCCCTCGCTCTCGAGCTCGCCGAGGTCGGCCTCGAGCCTCTTCTGCCGCGCCTCGACGTCGGAGTCGCGCTTGTCCTCCAGCCGCTTCTTCTCGACCGAGATCTCGGCCTCAATGGTCGGCAGGTCGCGGTGGCGGGCGTCGGCGTCCACCGACGTGATGAGGTACGCCGCGAAGTAGATGATCTTCTCGAGGTCCTTCGGGGCGAGGTCGAGCAGGTAGCCGAGGCGGCTCGGCACGCCCTTGAAGTACCAGATGTGGGTGACCGGGGCGGCCAGCTCGATGTGGCCCATCCGCTCCCGCCGCACCTTGGCGCGGGTGACCTCCACGCCGCAGCGCTCGCAGATGATGCCCTTGAACCGGACCCGCTTGTACTTGCCGCAGTAGCACTCCCAGTCCCGGGTCGGACCGAAGATCTTCTCGCAGAAGAGCCCGTCCTTCTCCGGCTTCAGGGTGCGGTAATTGATCGTCTCGGGCTTCTTGACCTCACCGTGCGACCACTGGCGAATGTCGTCGCCGGTGGCCAGACCGATGCGTAGCTCGTCGAAGAAGTTGACGTCGAGCAACTCTCTCTCCTAAGTGGTCGTCGCGCGTGGACCGCAGGCGGTGGAGGAAATCGTCAGACCTCCTCCACCGACGACGGCTCGCGACGACTGAGGTCGATGCCGAGCTCCTCCGCGGCGCGGAAGACGTCCTCGTCGCTGTCCTTCATCTCGATGGACACGCCGTCGCTGGAGAGCACCTCGACGTTGAGGCACAGCGACTGCAGCTCCTTCAGGAGCACCTTGAACGACTCGGGGATGCCCGGCTCGGGGATGTTCTCGCCCTTGACGATCGCCTCGTAGACCTTGACCCGGCCCACGACGTCGTCGGACTTGATGGTGAGCAGCTCCTGCAGCGCGTACGCCGCGCCGTAGGCCTGCATCGCCCAGCACTCCATCTCGCCGAAGCGCTGCCCACCGAACTGGGCCTTACCGCCGAGCGGCTGCTGGGTGATCATCGAGTACGGCCCCGTCGACCGCGCGTGGATCTTGTCGTCGACGAGGTGCAGCAGCTTCATGATGTAGATGTAGCCGACCGAGATCGGCTCCGGGAACGGCTCGCCGGTCCGCCCGTCGAACAGGCTGGCCTTGCCGGTCGGCTCGACCAGCTTCTGGCCGTCCCGGTTCGGCTGGCTCGCGCCGAGCAGGCCGATGATCTCCTCCTCGCGCGCGCCGTCGAAGACCGGCGTGGCCGCGCGGGTGCCCGGCGTGCCGTGCCGCGCGCCGTCGGGGAGCCGGCCGGCCCAGGCGGGCTTGCCGGAGATCTCCCAGCCGGAGTTCGCGACCCAGCCCAGGTGCGTCTCGAGGACCTGGCCGACGTTCATCCGGCTCGGCACGCCGAGCGGGTTGAGCACGATGTCGACCGGCGTGCCGTCCTCGAGGAACGGCATGTCCTCGGCCGGCAGGATCTTCGCGATGACGCCCTTGTTGCCGTGCCGGCCGGCGAGCTTGTCGCCGTCCTGGATCTTCCGCTTCTGCGCGACGTAGACCCGGACCAGCTCGTTCACCCCGGGCGGCAGCTCGTCGCCGTCCTCCCGGCTGAACACCCGCACGCCGATGACCTTGCCGGACTCGCCGTGCGGCACCTTGAGGCTGGTGTCGCGGACCTCGCGCGCCTTCTCGCCGAAGATCGCCCGCAGCAGCCGCTCCTCGGGGGTCAGCTCGGTCTCGCCCTTCGGCGTGACCTTGCCGACCAGGATGTCGCCGGGCACGACCTCGGCACCGATCCGGACGATGCCGCGCTCGTCGAGGTCGGCGAGCACGTCCTCGGAGACGTTCGGGATGTCCCGGGTGATCTCCTCGGCGCCGAGCTTGGTGTCCCGGGCGTCGACCTCGTGCTCCTCGATGTGGATCGAGGTGAGCACGTCGTCCTGCACCAGCCGCTGGGACAGGATGATCGCGTCCTCGTAGTTGTGCCCCTCCCACGGCATGAACGCGACCAGCAGGTTCTTCCCGAGCGCCATCTCACCGTTCTCTGTGCACGGCCCGTCCGCGACGACCTGGCCGGCCTCGATCCGGTCGCCCTCGTCGACGATCGCCTTCTGGTTGATGCAGGTGCCCTGGTTGGACCGGCGGAACTTGTGCAGCCCGTAGGTCTGCCGGGTGCCGTCGTCGCCCGTGACGGTGATGTAGTCGGCCGAGAGGTCCTCGACCACACCGGGCTTGGTCGCGACGATCACGTCCCCGGCGTCCACCGCGGCGCGCAGCTCCATGCCGGTGCCGACCAGCGGCGACTCGCTGCGCAGCAGCGGCACCGCCTGGCGCTGCATGTTCGCGCCCATCAGCGCCCGGTTGGCGTCGTCGTGCTCCAGGAACGGGATCATCGCCGTCGCGACGGAGACCATCTGCCGCGGCGAGACGTCCATGTAGTCCACTTCGGACGGGTTGAGGTAGTCGACCTCGCCGCCCTTCTTGCGGACCAGCACCCGGGAGCCGACGAAGTTGCCCTTCGCGTCGAGCGGCTCGTTCGCCTGCGCGATGACGTGCCGGTCCTCCTCGTCGGCGGTCAGGTAGTCGATCTTGTCGGTGACCCGGCCGTTCGCCACCTTGCGGTAGGGGGTCTCGACGAAACCGAACGAGTTCACCCGGCCGAAGGTGGACAGCGAGCCGATCAGGCCGATGTTCGGCCCCTCGGGCGTCTCGATCGGACACATCCGGCCGTAGTGGCTGGGGTGCACGTCGCGGACCTCGAAGCCGGCCCGCTCCCGGGACAGGCCGCCCGGGCCGAGCGCGTTCAGCCGCCGCTTGTGGGTCAGCCCGGCCAGCGGGTTGGTCTGGTCCATGAACTGCGAGAGCTGGCTGGTGCCGAAGAACTCCTTGATGGACGCGACCACGGGCCGGATGTTGATCAGGGTCTGCGGCGTGATCGCCTCGACGTCCTGGGTCGTCATCCGCTCCCTGACGACGCGCTCCATCCGGGCCAGGCCGAGCCTGACCTGGTTCTGGATCAGCTCGCCCACGGTGCGCAGCCGGCGGTTGCCGAAGTGGTCGATGTCGTCGGTCTCCAGCGGGATGATCGCCTCGCCGGAGATCATCTCCTCCTCGCCCGCGTGCAGCCGGACCAGGTACTCGATGGTGGCGACGATGTCGTTCTCGCTCAGCGTGCCCTGCCGGATCGGCAGCTCGAGGCCGAGCTTCCTGTTGACCTTGTAGCGGCCCACCTTGGCCAGGTCGTACCGCTTCGGGTTGAAGTACAGGTTCTCCAGCAGCGCCTGGGCCGACTCGCGCGTCGGCGGCTCACCGGGCCGCAGCTTGCGGTAGATGTCGAGCAGCGCCTCGTCCTGGCCGGCCGTGTGGTCCTTCTCCAGGGTGGCGCGCATCGACTCGTACCCGCCGAAGCGGTCCAGGATCTTCGCGTCGTCCCAGCCCAGCGCCTTCAGCAGCACGGT
>JBKOXW010000275.1:0-20792 GCA_046744115.1 Actinomycetota bacterium
CCTTGAGGTCGGCCAGCATCGGGGTGGCCAGGAACAGCGACGCGTACGCCCCGGACGCCAGACCGATGAACAGCACCAGCGCGAGGTCCTTGATCGTGCCGACGCCGAGCACGCCGGCGCCGACGAAGAGCAACCCCGCCACCGGCAGCAGCGCGATGATCGAGGTGTTGATCGTGCGCATCAGCGTCTGGTTGATCGCCAGGTTGGCGGCCTCGGAGTAGGTCATCCGCGAGCCGCCGAGGATGCCGCGCGCGTTCTCCTCGACCTTGTCGAAGACGACGACGTTGTCGT
Organism: Actinomycetota bacterium; assembly: GCA_046744115.1. GTDB lineage: Bacteria > Actinomycetota > Actinomycetes > Mycobacteriales > CADCTP01 > JBKOXW01. The sequence goes on from JBKOXW010000275.1 coordinate 292, forward strand.
ACAGGGAGAAGCCGAGAATGGTGAGGAGGCCGACGATCGTGGACGGGGTGACCTCGAACCCGATCAGCGCGTAGATGCCGGCCGTCGCCACCAGGTTCTGGACGAGCGAGGCGATCGAGCCGACCGCCATCTCCCACTCGAACCGGATGGCGAGGAACAGGCAGACCGCGATCAGGAAGACGACCAGGCCGGTGAGTGCCTTGCGGGTGATCTCACCGCCCCAGGACGAACTGACCTCGCTGACCGACACCTCGTCCGGCGCGACGCCGAATTCGTCGGCCAGCGCCTCCCGGACATTGCGTTGCTGCTCCAGCGACAGCTCGCGGGTCTTCACCACGAACTGGCGGGTCCCGCCGGAGCCGACCACCTGCGGGGCACTCGCCGTCTCCACCCCGGCGGCGGTGACGGCCTCCTCGACCTGGGCGGGCTGCACCGAGGCCGGGGCCGGGAACTGGAACTGCGTCCCGCCCTGGAACTCGATGCCGAACGTAAAGCCCCGCACCAGAGTGATCAGCAGGCACAACACGACGAGCCCGGCTGAACCGATGTACCACCACGTGCGGTACTTGAAGAAGTCGTAGTTGGTCTCGCCCCGGTACAAACGGCCGAGCACTCCGGACACGATCAGGACTCCTTGGCGAGACGGGACCGGCGGGCGGTCGCCCGCACCTGGGCCGACGGCGGCTCGCCTGCGACCGCGGCGGCTGACCGGGCGGCCCGCTGCGCGCCGCCCAGGCCGGACCAGCGGGGCGAGGAGAAGAACTTGCTGCGGGAGGCGAGCGCCACGATCGGGTGGGTGAACAGGAACACGATCACCAGGTCGAGGATCGTCGACATGCCGAGCGTGAACGCGAAGCCCTTGACCGGCCCAGCGGCGAGGAAGTAGAGGATCGCGGCGCCGAGGAACGACACGGCGTCCGCGGACAGGATCGTCCGCCGAGCCCGGACCCAGGCCCGCGGCACGCCGGAGCGCATGGTTCTCCCCTCACGTACCTCGTCCTTGAGCCGTTCGAAGAACACCACGAACGAGTCGGCGGTGATGCCGACCGCGACGATGAACCCGGCGATGCCGGCGAGCGTGAGGGTAAAGCCGATCTGCCGGCCGAGCACCACCAGGCACGCGTAGATGAGCACGCCGGACAGCGCGAGGCTGGCGATCGTGACCAGGCCGAGCGCGCGGTAGTAGAGCAGCGAGTAGACCGCGACGAGGATCAGGCCCAGCCCGCCGGCGAGCAGGCCGGCCTGCAGCTGCTCGTCACCGAGCGTCGGCGAGACCGTCTGCGCCTCGGACTGCTCGAACGTCAGCGGCAGCGCGCCGTACTTCAGCGCGTTCGCCAGCTGAGTGGCGCTCTCCTGGTTGAAGTCGCCGGTGACCTCGGTCTGGCCATTGATCGTGCCCTGGATCTCCGGGGCCGAGATCACCTTGCCGTCGAGGGTGAACGCCACGTGGTTCGCGATGTCCTGCGGGGTGACCGTCACGTTGTGCTTGGACGTGTAGTCGGCCCAGATAGACTGGCCCTTGCTGCGGAAGTCGAGGGCGACGGTCCAGCCGCCGAGGCCCTGCTGCGGCGGCTGTGGTGCGGCGTCGCGGATCTCGGTGCCCTCGATGATCGCCGGCGAGAGCAGATACTTCTGGGTGCCGTCCTCGTTGCATGCGGCGATGACCTCGTTCGCCTTGTCCGTGCTGCCGCCGGTCGGCGCGGCCGCGCAGTCCAGATTCGCCAGCAGCTGCGCCTCCTCCCGCGTCGCGCCGGGGAACTGGGACGGGTCGACCGGTGCCGCCGAGGTGGGCGCGGCCGAGGGAGTGCCGCTGGCGCTGGCGCTCGGGCTGGCGCTGGGCTGGCTGGCACTGGCGGTCGGGGCGGGCGCCTGGGCGACGGGTGGGACCGGGCGGCCCTGCGGCGACGGCGAGGCGCTGGCCCGTGGCGTGGGGCTCGTGGACGGGGAGGCCGAGCCCGACGGCGTGGCGGAACCGGACGGGGTGGCGGAGCCGGACGGCGCCGGCGGCGGCGCAGTCACCGGGAACGGGCCGGCCTTGACCGGCCGGAACCGCAGCTGCGCGGTCTGCCCGAGCTGCTTGGCCTGCTCGCCCTCCTGCCCCGGCACGGAGATCACGATGCGGTCGTCGCCCTCGGTCACGACCGTCGCCTCGGCGACGCCGAGCCCGTTCACCCGCCGCTCGATGATCTGCCGGGCCTGGTCGAGGCTCTCCCGGCTGGGGGTGCCGCCGTCCTCGGTGCGCGCGGTGAGCGTGACGGTTGTGCCGCCCTGCAGGTCGAGGCCGAGCTTCGGGGTCGGCGAGTCGCCGGTGAAGAAGACCAGCGCGTACAGGACCGCCAGCATGGCGAGGAGCGCGCCGAAGTATCGGCCGGGGCGCAGCTGTCCGGACGGTGCTGCCACGGGTTCTCGTTCTCCTCGGTGCGTGGTCCCACCCTGTGCGGCGGGCGGGGGGTCGATATCTGCCAGTATTGCCGACGCCGCCTCCTGCCGGCGGCGCTGGGCCGCTCGGAGCTACTCGCCCGGCTGCTGCTCGCCCGGCTGCCGCGCCGCCGAGTCGCCGGCGCCGCCCGCACTCCCCCTGTCGCCGGAGTCGTCGTCGGTCGGCCGGCGGACCTCGCCGATCGCCGCCCGTGCCCACCGCACGACGACGCCCGGCGCGATCTCCACGTCGGCGGTCTGCTCGTCGAGCGCCACGATCCGCCCGTATACGCCGGATGTCGTCATGATCTCGGTGCCCAACGTGAGCGAGGCCTGCATCTGCCGGACCTGCTGCGTCATCCGCGACCGCGCCCGCATCGGCAGCACGACCAGGACGACGAACGCGAGCGCGAGGAGCAGCAGTGGCAGCAGCGCCCCGAGGGTTTTGGACACGACGCGGTGAACCTCCTGTTACGGCTGGTGAGGGATCCGCGGGAGTGTAAGTGCCCGCAGCCGGCCGGGGCAAAGGCCCGGTGGAGCAACGCGCGCCGACCGAGGCTGGTTCCGCGACCGGCCCGCACCGCATGCCACGGCATACTCGTCGGCTTCGCGAAGGCTCTTGTCAGGCAGCGCCCCGAGGATCACCCTCGACATGGTTTGTCCAAGCCGGCGCCCGTCCCGGGGTGGGCGGTCGAGCAGAGGGAGGCCGAGGGCGATGGCTCGTCGAGGTATGACGTTGGTCGCGGTGGTCCTGCTGCTCGGCGCGCTGGCAGCGCCCGCGCGGGCGATTGGCTCCTTTGGCCCGCCGGTGAGCATCTGGGACCCCGTCTGCGAATTCGACGCCTTCAACGTCGACCTGGTCCAGGACACCAGCGAGGTCACACACGGCTTCGCGGACCTCTGGGGCTGCCCCACGCCCGACTTCCGGATCGACTACTTCGAAGGGTCGGGAACCACCTGGACCCGTCAGGCCACGCCCTACCGCGGGTTCGTGATTGCGGTGGCATGGGATCTCACCGGCACCTACCTGCTATATGTCGACGTGGCCCGCCTGGAGCTGCGGATCACCAAGCGGCTGACGAACGGGACCTACACCGGTGGGCGGCTGCTGTCGACCCACGTCGGGTTCGACGGTTCCGGCGCCCAGGGCGACGTGGTGGCCGACGGGGGCCAGTGGTGGGCCGTCTGGCGCGAGCACGTGGCCGCTGGCGGCAGCCCTGGAGATGAGTTTGACCAGACCGACCTGTTCCAGGCCCACACCTTCGGCGGGACGCTGCATGGTCGGCAGCGGATCACCACCAACCCACTGTGGGACAGCGCGCCGACGCTGGCACGGACGCCGGCGGGCACATTCCCGTTGACGCTGGTCTGGGCCCGGGGCGGCTCGGACTTCGGGGCACCGTCCCCCACCGACCTGCGGCGGGCGCTGGGCAACGCCGCCGGCACCTGGTCGTCGAGCATCTTCGCGACCGCTGGGACGCTGAACTTCTGGCCCGACGCCCAGGTCGTGGGGACGACCACGTACGTCACCTGGAATCGCGATGGCCGCGCCGTGGCGGCCGACAATGGCAGCGGATCGTTTGTAAGCCGTACCTTCACAGCGCCGGCTATCCAGAACGCTCGGTCCCGGATCGCGGTTTCATCCGGCGATGTGGTCGTCGGCTGGACGACGCCTACGGCCACAACGTTCCGCGCGTTCGTGGCCGAGCGGGTCGGCTCGACCTGGACCGGCGCCTACGCCTCCCCCTCCTCGGCGACCCGGCTGCAGTTCCTGCAGGGTGTGGCCCCCAGGAGCGGGAAAACGACTGCGGTGATCGTCAGCTTCCGCTCGCGGCTGTATGCGACCACCGAGACGTGACGTGTGGGCCGCGTCGAAGGCGCTTGATCATCCCGCTGATCATCCAGACGATCCTTCTGGAAACAGCGTCTGGGCCTGCTCGCCGACCGGATCGGGGGCGATCAGCCCCATATGCCGCCACGCGGCCGGCGTCGCCACCCGGCCGCGCGGGGTGCGCGCCAGCATGCCGGCCCGGACCAGGTACGGCTCGGCGACGTCCTCGACGGTCTGCGGCTCCTCGCCGACCGCGACCGCGAGCGTCGAGATGCCGACCGGCCCGCCGGCGAACCGGCGGACCAGCGCGTCGAGCACCAGCCGGTCCAGCCGGTCCAGGCCCAGCTCGTCCACGTCGTAGACGCGCAGCGCCGCCTGGGCGACCGGCCGGGTCACCACCCCGTCGCTGCGCACCTCGGCGAAGTCGCGGACCCGGCGGAGCAGCCGGTTGGCGATCCGCGGGGTGCCGCGGGACCGGCCGGCGATCTCGTTCGCGCCGTCCGGTCGCAGCCGCACCGACAGCAGCTGGGCGGACCGGCGCAGCACCTGCTCCAGCTCGTCGGGCGAGTAGAAGTCCATGTGCCCGACGAAGCCGAAGCGGTCCCGTAGTGGGCCGGTCAGCAGGCCGGCCCGGGTGGTCGCGCCGACAAGCGTGAACGGCGCCACCTCCAGCGGGATCGCGGTCGCCCCCGGCCCCTTGCCGACGACCACGTCGACCCGGAAGTCCTCCATCGCGACGTAGAGCAGTTCCTCGGCCGGCCGGGCCACCCGGTGGATCTCATCGATGAACAGGACGTCGCCGTCGCCGAGGGTGGTGAGGATCGCGGCCAGATCGCCGGCCCGCTCGATCGCCGGTCCGCTGGTGACCCGGATGCCGGCACCGAGCTCGGCCGCGATGATCATGGCGAGGCTCGTCTTGCCCAGGCCAGGCGCGCCGGAGAGCAGCACGTGGTCCGGCGGCCGGCCGCGCCGCCGCGCCGACTCCAGCACCAGGTCGAGCTGCTCGCGCAGCCGCCCCTGACCGACGAACTCGGCCAGCCGGCGGGGCCGCAGCGACGCCTCGACCTCCCGCTCGTCCGGCACCGCGAACGGGGTGAGCGCGTCGACGTCGGGCGGTCCGGTCATGTCCCGCCCAGCTGCCGGAGCGCGCTGCGCAGCAGCGCGGGGACGTCCGCGCCGTCGCTGGCCTCGGCCGCCACCGCGGCCACCGCATCGTCCGCTTCCCGGGCCGACCAGCCCAGCCCGACCAGCGCGTGCCGCACCTGGTCGCGCCACGGCGCGACCGCGGTGACGGTCGCCCCGTCGACGGCGCGGGTCCCGCTCGGCTCCACCGACCCGATCCGGTCCCGCAGCTCCAGCACCAGCCGCTCCGCACCCTTCCGGCCGATGCCCGGCACCCGGGTCAGCGCGGTCAGGTCGCTGGTCGCCACGGCGCGGCGTACCTCGTTCGGCGGGTGCACGGCGAGGATCGCCTGGGCCAGCCGCGGGCCGACCCCGCTGGCCGTCTGCAGCAGCTCGAACACCGACCGCTCGTCGTCGTCGGCGAACCCGTACAGGGTCAGCGAGTCCTCCCGCACCACCAGGCTGGTGGCCAGCCGCGCCGGGTCGCCGACCCGCAGCCGGGCCAGCGTGCCCGGGGTGCACTGCACGGCGAGGCCCACCCCGCCGACCTCCACCACGGCGCCGTCCGGTCCGACCGCCGCCACCCGCCCCGATACGCTCGCGATCATCGCGGCCCCGGCGAGCCACGGAAGCCCGCCATCCGGCGCTGGGCCTCGATCAGCGCCTGCCGTGCGGACGCGACGTCCTCCTCGGCCGCGCCCTGCTCCAGCCGCAGCCGCAGCGCGGCGTCGAACAGCCGGACGGACTCGGCGTACCGGCCCTGGTCGAACTGGCACTTTCCGGCGTGCTGCAGCGTGAACGGCCGCATCGCGGCGAGCGCCGGGTCGCCGTCGACGGCGTCCAGCAGCTCGGCGAACAGCGCGTCGGCGGCGGCGAACTCGCCCCGCCACTGGTGCAGGTGGGCCAGCCGGATCCGGGCGGCGTGCACCCGGACCGGGTCGCCGACCGACTCGGCCAGCGCCACCGCGCCGCGCAGCACCCCGAGCGCCTCGTCGTACCGGCCCGCGATCCGCAGCTCCCCGCCGAGCCGCGCCCGGACCCGCAGCTCGTCGGAGGGGGCGAGCCCGCCGGCGGCAAGCGCGGCCGACACCGCGGCGATCGAGTCCTCCAGCGCGGCCGGGTCGTCGGCGACCTCGCGCAGCGACCGAGGGTCGATGTGCCAGGCGGGCGGCGGTGGCAGCGGCGGCCCGGCGTACGGGTCGGGGTCGAGTGACGCGGATCCCCGCGGCGGCGGTACGGCGGTCACCGGGGCACCGTACCGATCCTCGCGGCGTCCGTGGCGCTCGTGGCGGTGGCCAGCCGCGCCTGCGCCGATCCCCGCCACAGCTGGCAGATGGCCAGCGCCAGCGCGTCCGCGGCGTCGGCCGGGCGCGGCCGCTCGGGCAGCCGCAGCAGCCGGGTGACCATCGCGGTCACCTGCGCCTTGTCCGCCCGCCCCGAGCCGGTCACCGCCGCCTTCACCTCGCTCGGGGTGTGCAGCGCGACCGGCACGCCGGCCCGGGCCGCGGCGAGGATCGCGGTCGCCGCCGCCTGCGCGGTGCCCATCACCGTCCGCACGTTGTGCTGGCTGAACACCCGCTCGACCGCGACCACGTCCGGGCGGTGCCGCTCGATCTCGGCGGCGAGCCAGTCGGCCAGCTCGAGCAGCCGCGCGCCCACCTCCGCGCCGGCCGGGGTCTGCCGCACGTCGACCGAGACCAGCCGGAGCGTCGCCCCGGGACGGCCCTCGACCACGCCGACCCCGCACCGGGTCAGCCCCGGATCGACGCCGAGCACTCGCACCGACCGCGCTCCCCTCGCCCTCCATCCCGAACACCTGTTCGGTACGCTAGCGGGCGCGGCGGGCGATCCCGGGGCGACACGCGCGGGCGGGTGGCCGGTCAGCCGACGGCTTCGAGGACCTCGTCGGAGACGTCGAAGTTGGCGTAGACGTTCTGGACGTCGTCGCTGTCCTCGAGCGCGTCGATGAGCCGGAAGACGCGCCGTGCGGTGTCCTCGTCGAGCGGCACGCTGACGCTGGGCAGGAAGTTCGCCTCGGCGGACTCGTAGTCCAGGCCGGCGTCCTGCAGCGCGGTGCGCACCGCGACCAGGTCGGTCGGCTCGCTGACGACTTCGAACGACTCACCGAGGTCGTTGACCTCCTCCGCGCCGGCGTCGAGCACGGCGGCCAGCACGTCGTCCTCGGTCACCGAGCCGGCCTTCGGCACGATCACCACGCCCTTGCGGTTGAACAGGTACGCCACCGAGCCGGGATCGGCCATCGACCCGCCGTTGCGGGTCACCGCGGTGCGGACCTCCGACGTGGCCCGGTTGCGGTTGTCGGTCAGGCACTCGATCAGCAGCGCCACCCCGCCGGGCGCGTACCCCTCGTACATGATCGTCTGGTAGTCGGCGGCGCCGGCCTCGGCGCCGGACCCCCGCTTGACGGCCCGGTCGATGTTGTCGTTCGGGACCGAGCTCTTCTTCGCCTTCTGGATCGCGTCGTAGAGAGTCGGGTTGCCGGCCGGGTCCGCGCCGCCACTGCGCGCGGCGACCTCGACGTTCTTGATCAGCTTCGCGAAGAGCTGCCCTCGCTTGGCGTCGATGGCGGCCTTCTTGTGCTTCGTCGTCGCCCACTTGGAATGGCCGCTCATTCTTCTGCCCGCTCTTCGCGCAAGCGCTCATCGCCCCGCTCGCTGCGCTCCTCGGCGCCAAGGCGCCGCGATGCTCGCTCGCTCACGTGGACTCCCGGCTCACGTGGACTCCTTCACGATCTGCACGAACAGCGCGTGCACGCGCGCATCACCCGTCAGCTCGGGGTGGAACGAGGTGGCCAGCACGTGCCCCTGCCGGACCGCGACGATCCTACCGGCGGCCGGGCCGGCCTCCACCTGCCCGAGCACCTCGACCCGCTCGCCGACCGACTCCACCCACGGCGCTCGGATGAACACCGCCTGGAACGGCTGGCCGGCCACCCCGTCGAGGTGCAGCGGCTCCTCGAACGAGTCGACCTGCCGGCCGAACGCGTTGCGGCGGACCGTCATGTCGATGCCGCCGATCGTCTCCTGCCCGTCGACGCCGTCCAGGATCCGGTCGGCAAGCAGGATCATCCCGGCGCACGAGCCGTACGTCGGCATCCCCTCCTGCACCCGCTTGCGCAGCGGCTCCATCAGCTCGAACGCGACCGCGAGCTTCGCGATCGTGGTGGACTCCCCGCCCGGCAGCACCAGCCCGTCGACGGCATCCAGCTCCGCCGGGCGGCGCACCGGGACGGCCTCGGCGCCCGAGCCCCGCAGCGCGCGCAGATGCTCGCGCACGTCGCCCTGCAGGGCGAGCACTCCGACCGTGGGCCCCGCCATCACCAGCCTCGGCCGGCCAGCCGCTGCTCGGCGGCCAGGGTGTCCAGGTTGATGCCGACCATGGCCTCGCCGAGGCCGCGGGAGACCTTGGCGATGACGTCCGGGTCGTCGTGGAACGTGGTGGCCTTGACGATCGCCGCCGCCCGGGTGGCCGGGTCGCCGGACTTGAAGATGCCCGAGCCGACGAACACGCCCTCGGCACCGAGCTGCATCATCATCGCCGCGTCCGCCGGGGTCGCGATGCCGCCGGCGGTGAACAGCACGACCGGCAGCCGGCCCAGCCGGGCGACCTCGGCGACGAGCTCGTACGGCGCGGCAAGGTCCTTCGCCGCCGCGTGCAGCTCGTCCGGCGACAGCGTGGACAGCCGCCGGATGTCGGCCCGGATCGCGCGCATGTGCCGGGTGGCCTCGACCACATTGCCAGTGCCGGCCTCGCCCTTGGACCGGATCATCGCCGCGCCTTCGGAGATCCGCCGCAGCGCCTCGCCCAGGTTCGTGGCGCCGCACACGAACGGCACGGTGAACGCCCACTTGTCGATGTGGTGCGCCTCGTCGGCGGGGGTGAGCACCTCGGACTCGTCGACGTAGTCGACCCCGATCGCCTGCAGCACCTGGGCCTCGACGAAGTGGCCGATCCGGGCCTTGGCCATCACCGGGATGGACACCGCGGAGATGATCGAGTCGATCATGTCCGGGTCGGACATCCGCGCCACGCCGCCCTGCGCCCGGATGTCGGCCGGCACCCGTTCCAGCGCCATCACCGCGACCGCGCCGGCGTCCTCGGCGATCTTCGCCTGCTCGGCGGTGACCACGTCCATGATCACGCCGCCCTTGAGCATCTCGGCCATGCCGCGCTTGACCCGGGCCGTGCCGGTCTGCACGGAGGTCGCCTGTGCGGTGCCGTCGGAAGGTGAGGTGCGCTCCGGTGCCATGCTTTCGATGGTACGGGCCGTCGATGGGACGGCGGCGACCTCAGCGCACGGCCGTACGGCTGCCCCGGCTGGCGAGCAGCACCCAGGCCCCGCCGGGCCGCAGCAGCAGGTCCCGGCCGGCCCTGTCCACGAACCGGGTCGGCGACCGGTTCGACAGCCGCGACCACCGGGCGACGAGCATCCGGCCGTCGCGGAAGACCAGCGCGGTGCCGCGGCCCACCGTCTCGGTGTAGATCGACGGCGACCCGTTGACGTCGACGTTGCCGCCGTCGCGGCGGGTCCGGCAGAACTGGATGATCAGGTTCGTGGTGCCGATCCGCACGCCGGACCGCGTCCGGCTCACTCCCCCCGACGGGAGCAGCCGCAGCCACCGGTGCGACTCCCAGTCCCACCGGAACGTGACCCGGGTCCGGCCGACGGTCGCGGTGACCAGCCGGGCATTGCGCGACCGGGCCAGGTGCGGGTCCTCGACGCCCCAGCGGAAGCCCACGTCGCGCGCGCGGGCGGTGCGTCGCGGCAGGTGGCCGGCGAGCCCGGCCAGGTTGACGATCAGGTTGTACGGCGCGGGCCGCGCGCCCGAGCGGCTGTACGCGCCGGGATGGGCGCCGACGCCGCCGTCGACCACCCGGCTCTTGTGCAGCGCCCGGAGCGGGCCGCCGGCGCCGCCGGAGTAGGCCAGGGCCGGCCCGGCGTACGGGGCGAGCAGCCGCGGGTCGCTGGTGCGCACGCTGCGCACCGGTCCGACCCGGTCCGGGTACCGGCTGGCGTAGACGGCGACCAGCCGGGTGGCGCCGGCCTCGACCTGCTCGACGTACACGACGCTGGCCGACTCCAGCCCGATCGGCGGCCGGCCGGCGGCGGTGTCGTCGATCTTGACGGCGATGACAGGGCCGCGGGGAACCCGCCCCCGGCCGGTGAGCGGGTTGACCGCGGGCGGCCGCGGCTTGGGCTTCGCCTTCGGCCGGGTGGGCGGCGGAGTCGGCGTTGGCGTGGTCGGTGTGGCCGAGGGCGTGGGCTGCGCGGCGGGGCCGTCGTCCCCGGTGCACCCGCCGAGCGCCAGCGCGATCCCGGTGAGCGCGGCGACCCAGCCGGCGTGCCGGGGCCGCCCCGGTGCCTGCCGCTGCCGTCCTGCCATCCGTGTGACCTCCCATCCGCTGCCTGCACAGGCGTGTGCCGGGTGCCCCGGGTGGTCCGGGCGGCGAGGCCCGACACCCTACCGATCGTCGACCGCGGGCTCGGCGGTCCGTGGCGACCCGGCCGCGCCGTCGGCCCGGCCCGCGGCGGGCGGCAGCGAGTCGTCGATCTCGAAGAACGCCGGCAGCGGCTGCCGCCCGCCGAGCCGGAGCAGCCGGGGCAGCCAGCGTCCGCGCAACGACCGGCTGTCGCGGACGGCGTCGTTGTAGAAGCTGCGCGCGTACGCCACCCGGCGGGCCGCGTCCGTCAGGTCGGCGAGCAGGTCCGGGTCGAGGTCCGGCGGGATGCCGGCCAGCGCGCGCGACAGGTCGTTCTCCGCCGCCTCCCGGGTCACCGCGTTGGCGTCGAGCGAGGCGCGGGCCACCGCGCGCAGCCGCCCGGCGCGCTCCTCGCCGAGCGCGCCGACCGACCGGTCCACCAGCGCCTGCAGGGCCGCGGACCGCCGGACCAGCTGGGCGTCGAGCGAGGCGCGGGCAGCGTCCACTCTGGACTGGAGCCGGTCGACCCGGCCGGCGGTCCAGGTGACCCACGTGGCGACGACGACCACGACCGCGACCACGGTCACGATGGTGCCCACGGCCGACGGTGCTACGAGCCCGCGGTCGGGGTCAAGTGTCCGCCGTGACGGCGGCCGGGTCGGCCGCGATCACGGTCTCGTAGACGTCGACGATTCGGGTCGCGATCACCGGCCAGTCGTAGCCGGCGGCAACCCGCGTGCCGGCGGCGGCCAGCGCGGCGCGCCGGGCCGGGTCGTCCAGCAGCGCCCCGACAGCGGCGGCGAGCGCGGCCGGGTAGCCGGTCGGCACCAGCACCCCGGCCCGCCCGTCGTCGAGCACCCGGCGGAACGCGTCGAGGTCGCTGGCCACGATCGGGGTCCCGGCCGCCATCGCCTCGAGCAGGATGATGCCGAAGCTTTCCCCGCCGGTGTTCGGCGCGCAGTAGACGTCGACCGAGCGGAGCATCCGCGCCTTGTCCTCCTCGCTGACCTGGCCGAGCAACTCGACCCGCCCGGCCAGCGGCGCCGGCAGCGACTCCACGAAGTCCGCCACGTCGCCGCGCCCGGCCACCAGCAGCCGCAGGTCGGCGCGGCTGCGGGCCAACGCGGACAGCCCCTCGACCAGCACCGCCATGCCCTTGCGCGGCTCGTCATAGCGGCCGATGAAGCCGACGGTGCCACCGGCGCGCGGGTAGCCCGGCAGCGGCGTCGCGCCGGCGAAGCGGGCCACGGCCACCCCGTTCGGGATCTCCACCGCGTCCGCGCCGAGGTGCTCGACCTGCACCTTGCGGGCGGCCGCGGAGACCGCGATCCGGCCCCGGATCTTCTCCAGGAACGGCTGCAGCACCCCGTGCGCGGCGGCCAGCGACCGGGACCGGGTCATGGCCGTGTGGAACGTCGCCACGATCGGCCCGCGCGCGAGCATGCACGCCAGCAGCGACAGGCTCGGCGTCACCGGCTCGTGCAGGTGCAGCACGTCGAACCGGCCGTCCCGGAGCCAGCGCCGGACCCGGGCCGCGGCGACCGGGCCGAACTGGAGCCGGGCGATCGAGCCGTTGTACGGCACCGGCACCGCCCGGCCGGCGCCGATCACGTACGGCGGCAGCGGCGTGTCGTCGTCCGCCGGGGCCAGCACGGAGACCTGGTGGCCCATCCCCAGCAGCGTCCCGGCAAGGTCGCGGACGTGCGCCTGCACCCCGCCGGGGATGTCCCAGGAGTACGGGCAGACCAGGCCGACGCGCACTCCTCAGCCCTCCGGTCCCGCCGGTGCGACGCCGCCGTCGGCCGGCGGCCTGGCGACCGGAGCCCGGGCTACCGGAGCCTGGGCGACCGGAGTCTGGGCGACCGGTGCGGGTGCGGCCAGGTCCGGTGCCGCGGCCGGCCGCGCCGCCCGCCCGGCCGGCAGGTCCGCCAGCCACAGCCGCTGCAGCATGTGCCAGTCCTCGGGACGCGCGGCGATGTCGGCGGCGAACGCGTCCGCAAGCGCCTGAGTAGCTGCCCTGACCTGGGCGCGCAGACCGGCCCCGGACGCGAGGGGCACCGCGGCGTGGATGCGCAGGCCCCAGCCGTCGCCATCGAACCACAGGCCCACCGGCAGCAGCGCCGCCCCGGTCGTCGCGGCCAGCAGCGCCGGACCGGCCGGCATCCGGGTCGGCTCGCCGAAGAACGTCACGTCGACCCCGCCACGGGTGAGGTCGCGGTCGCCGAGCAGGCACACCAGCCCGCCGGCGCGAAGCCGCTCGGCCAGCACCTCCGAGGGCGGGCGGTCGCCGCCGGTGAGCGGCACCACCTCCATGCCGAGGCCCTCGCGATAGGCGAGGAACCGCCGGTACAGCGACTCGGGCTGGAGCCGCTCGGCGACGGTGGTGAACGTGACGCCCCGCCCGATGATCCACATCGCGGCGGCATCCCAGTTGCCGCAGTGCGGCAGCGCGCAGACCACGCCGCGGCCGGCGGCCAGCGCATCGTCCAGCCGCTCGCCGTGCTCGACGCGGGTGCCGGCCAGGATCCGGTCCGTGCCCAGCACCGGCAGCCGGAACACCTCGAGCCAGTACCGGGCGTATGAGCGCAGCGCGCGCCGGGTCAGCGCGTCGATCTCGGCGTCGCTGGCGTCCGGGCCGGCGACCCGGCGCAGGTTCGCTCGCAGCCGGCGCACCCCCGGGCCCTGCCGGCAGGCCGCGACGTCGGCGCCGAGGCGGAACCCGGCGGCGGCGACCCGGTGCGGCAGCGCCTTGACCAGGGCCCAGCCGGCCGCGTACCCGGCGTCGAGCACCCGCTCGCGCAGCCGGGCGGCACCGGCCAGCACCGTCACGAGGCGTCCTCCGACGCGAGCACACCGCGGGAGCACAGCGGTCGTGCACGCCGGGCTAGCCCCGCCGCGCCGCCGCCCGTCGCCGTCATCCCCGCCGCGCCGCCGCCCGTCGCCGTCATCCCCGCCGTGCCGGTCGCTGCGGGTCCGCCCCGGCGGACTGCCGGTACACCGCCACCAGCCGTTGCCCCACCGTCACCGCGCTGAGCCCCACCAGCAGCCACAGCGCAACCGCCTGCACGTACGGCACGCCGAGCCCGTCCAGGCCCGTGCCGACGAGCACGATGATCAGCCGCTCGCCGCGCTCGACCAGCCCCACCTCGCAGGTGAGGCCGAGCCCCTCGGCGCGGGCCTTCACGTACGAGGTGAGCATGCCCAGGATCAGGCAGAGCAGGCAGGCGAGCACCAGCGCGCGGCTGTCGCCGGGGCCGGCGAACCACCACAGCAGCGAGCCGAAGACCGCGGCGTCCGCGACCCGGTCGCCGACCGAGTCCAGCACGGCCCCGAACGGAGTGGAGGCCCCGCGCGCCCGCGCGATCGCGCCGTCCAGCAGGTCGAACATCACGAAGAACCAGATGACGAGCGTGCCGACGAAGAACTCGCCGCGGGTGAAGAAGGCCAGCGCTCCGCCCACCGCGCCGAGCGTGCCGACGACGGTCACCGCGTCCGCGCTCACGCCGGCCCGGTCCAGTCGTGCGCCGAGCGGGGCGAGGGCCTTCGATACCGAGGCGCGGGCGAAGATGTTGAGCACTCGACCGTCCGTTCGCTCCGATCCCGATCCGCCGATCGGGGTCGCACCACCATAGTGCGCGCGCCCGGCCCGTCCGGTGCCACCGGCGCGAGCGAGCGCGACGGCTCGCAGCGCGCGGGCCAGCACAGCCGCGGGCGCCGCCCGGCAGGTCACCCGCACTTGTCGGTGGCGCGGGGAAGGTGTCGAATCGCGGGAACGGCTCGGCCGGGCCGCCATCGCCAACCGCGGCGACCGGGGCGTGCCCACCAACTTCACACGGGAGGAAGCATGCCGACGAAAGGCGCCAGCAAGGGCGCGGACCGGGGGGCGGCGGCCGCGGTGGCGGCGGTCGACCGTCCGGAGAAGATCCGCAACGTCGCGCTCGTCGGTCACTCCGGCGCGGGGAAGACGACGCTGGTCGAGGCGTTGCTGCACGCCACCGCCGCGATACCGCGGATGGGGTCGGTGCCCGACGGCAGCACGGTCAGCGACTCCGACCCGGCGGAGGTCCGCCAGCAGCGGTCGGTCGCGCTGGCCGTCGCCCCGCTCGAGCACGACGGTGTCAAGGTGAACCTGCTCGACACGCCGGGGTACGCCGACTTCGTCGGCGAGCTGCGGGCCGGGCTGCGCGCCGCGGACGCGGCGTTATTCGTCGTCTCCGCGGTCGACGGCGTCGACGCCACGACGATCGCGCTGTGGGAGGAGTGCGCCGCGGTCGGCGTGCCGCGCGCGGTCGTGATCACCCGGCTGGACCACCACCGGGCCGACTTCGACGAGGCGGTCGCGGTGTGCCAGCGGGTGTTCGGCGACGGCGTGCTGCCGCTGTACCTGCCGCTGGCCGGCGACGACGGCACGGTCGCCGGGCTCATCGGGCTGCTCTCCCGCAAGGTGTTCGACTACTCCGGCGGTTACCCGCCGAAGGACCGCGACCCGGACCCGGAGCACGTCAGCCTGATCGACACCGCGCGGAACGCGCTCATCGAGGGGATCATCGCCGAGAGCGAGGACGAGACCCTTATGGAGCGCTACCTCGGCGGCGAGGACATCGACATGGACATCCTCGTCGACGACTTGGAGACCGCGGTCGCGCGCGGCACGTTCTACCCGGTGCTGGGCACGGCCGCCACGACCGGTGTCGGGCTCGCCGAGCTGCTCGAGGTGCTGACCAGCGCGTTCCCGTCGCCGCTGGAGCACGACCTGCCGCCGGTGACCGGCGTCGACGGCTCGCCCCGCGAGCCGCTCAGCTGCGACCCCGCCGGCCCGCTGGCCGCCGAGGTGGTCAAGACGACCGTCGACCCGTACGTGGGGCGGGTGTCGCTGGTCCGGGTCTTCTCCGGCACGCTGCGCCCGGACACCACGATCCACGTCTCCGGGCACGGCCTGGGCGAGCGCGGGCACGCCGACCACGACGAGGACGAGCGGCTCGGCCACCTGTTCTCCCCGCTCGGCGCGACGCTGCGGCCGGTCACCCACTGCGTGGCCGGCGACATCTGCGCGGTGACGAAGCTGACCACCGCCGAGACCGGCGACACGATCTCGGCCAAGGAGGCGCCACTGCTGATCGCGCCATGGGAGATGCCCGAGCCGCTGCTGCCGGTCGCGGTCCAGGCGAAGACCCGCAGCGACGAGGACGCGCTGGCCAAGGGGCTGGCCAAACTCACCGCCGGGGACCCGACGCTGCGGCTGGAGCGCAACCCGGAGACCCACCAGCTGGTGCTCTGGTGCATGGGCGAGGCGCACGCAGACGTGTTGCTGGAGCGGCTCCGCGAGCAGGGCGTGGAGCTGGAGACGGTGCCGGTGGTGGTCCCGCTACGGGAAACGTTCGCCACCAGGGCGGTGGCCAAGGGCCGGCACGTCAAGCAGTCCGGCGGGCACGGCCAGTACGCCATCTGCGACATCGAGGTCGAGCCGCTCCCCCGCGGCAGCGGGTTCGAGTTCGTCGACAGGATCGTCGGCGGGGCCATCCCGAACCAGTTCATCCCGTCGGTGGAGAAGGGCGTGCGGGCGCAGATGGAGCGCGGCGTCGCAGCCGGCTTCCCGGTCGTCGACGTCCGGGTCTCGCTCGTCGACGGCAAGGCGCACAGCGTGGACTCCTCCGACGCGGCGTTCCAGACCGCCGGGGCACTTGCGCTGCGCGAGGCGGCCAAGAACGCCAAGATCTCGCTGCTGGAGCCGGTGCACGCGGTGTCGGTGACGGTGCCCGACGAGTACGTCGGCGCGGTGATGAGCGACCTGTCCAGCCGGCGCGGCCGGGTCACCGGCACCGAGTCGATCGGCGGCGAGCGGAGCCGGATCAACGCGGAGGTCCCCGAGATCGAGCTGGTGCGGTACGCGGTCGACCTGCGGTCGCTGAGCGCCGGCACCGGCCGGTTCACCCGCACGTACCTGCGGCACGACCCGATGCCCGAGCATGAGGCGCAGAAGGCGCTGAAGGCGGCGGAGTCGTCCTAGGCCGGGTGACGGCGTGGCCTGGTTTGTTCGTCGCGCGTTCGCTGGCCGCACCGGAAGCCGAGTGCACGGCCACTAGCCCGGGCGCGATCTCCGCGAGGTTTCGGGCGTGTCGTTGCAAGGGTGTTAGGCGGCCGGCCACCACCTCGATGTCGTCGCTGGCCTCACCACCCAGGTAACGGCCGAGCAGTTTCGGAGAAGCCGCCGCCGCGGCGGCTCCCTAGCATGAGGTTCGTCCCCATCAAGACTCGCAGGGGAGGAAACCTGCAATGAAGGACGCGCAGAAGTCCGCCAAGAGCACCACCGCGGTCGACAAGACGTCCGAGGAATGGACGGACGAGGAGCGAGCCGCGATGAAGGAGCGCGCCCAAGAGGTGAAGGCGGCCGCGCGCCGCGGCGGGCGCGCGGCCAAGGCGGACGAGGAAAGCGCCGTGCTCGCGAAGATCGCCGAGATGCCGGAACCGGATCGCGCCATGGGCGAGCGGCTCCACGCCGTCATCAAAGCCAGCGCGCCAGCCCTCTCGCCGAAGCTCTGGTACGGGATGCCCGCGTATGCCAAGGACGGCAAGGTCGTCTGCTTCTTCCAAAGCGCGCACAAGTTCAACTCGAGGTACGCGACGTTCGGCTTCAACGACGCGGCGAACCTCGACGAAGGCGCCATGTGGCCGACCTCCTTCGCGCTGACGGAGTTGACCGCCGCCGACGAGGCAAGGATCGGCGCGCTCGTGAAGAAAGCGGTGAGCTGAGGACTGAGCACACTGGACCCCGCCCTAGGACGTGCCTCGTCACTGGTGTCGCCTGTCGTTGAGGTCCCGGCGAGTCGTCCTAGACCTCGCGCCAGGCGGCGGCGAGCAGCGCTCGGGTGTCGGCGAGCAGCTGGGGCAGCACCTTCGTGTGCCCGACGACGGGCATGAAGTTGGTGTCGCCGCCCCACCGCGGCACGACGTGCTGGTGCAGGTGTCGGGCGATGCCCGCACCGGCCACCGTGCCCTGGTTCAGGCCGATGTTGAAGCCCTGGGCGTTGCTCGCACGCCGGATGGCGGTCATCGCGTGCTGGGTGTGCGCGGCCAGCTCGGCGCACTCGGGCGCGGTGAGGTCGGTGTAGTCGGCGACGTGCCGGTACGGCACCACCATCAGGTGGCCGGAGTTGTACGGGTAGAGGTTGAGCACGTCGTAGACCAGCTCGCCCCGGGCCACGATCAGACCGTCCTCATCGGACAGTTGCGGGATGCGACAGAACGGGCACTCGCCGGTCTCGGCCGGCTTGCCCTCGCCCTTGATGTACGCCATCCGGTGCGGCGTCCAGAGCCGCTCGAACGCGTCCGGGGTACCGCCGCCCCCGGCCGGTGCGGTCGGCTCCGGCTCGCCGCTCACTCCGGCGTACCGCCGGGTGGTGTGGCGAACGACGTCGCGGACGGGCCCTCGTTCTCGCGCCGCTCGACGTACCCGACGATCTCCTCGACGGCGTGGTCCAGGCCGATGCCGTTGCGCTGCGAGCCGTCCCGGTACCGGAACGAGACGGTGCCGGCGGCGGCGTCCTCGTCGCCCGCGATGAGCAGGAACGGCACCTTCTGCCGGGTGGCGGTGCGGATCTTCTTCTGCATCCGGTCGTCGGAGGCGTCCACCTCCACCCGGATGCCGCGCATCCGCAGCCGGTCGGCGAGCACGGTCAGGTACGGCACGTGCGCGTCGGTGACCGGGATGCCGACCGCCTGCACCGGCGCCAACCAAGCCGGGAACGCGCCGGCGTAATGCTCGGTGAGGATGCCGAAGAACCGCTCGAGAGAGCCGAACAGCGCCCGGTGGATCATCACCGGCCGCTGCCGCGTGCCGTCCGGCGCCTGGTACTCCAGGTCGAACCGGCGCGGCATCTGCATGTCGACCTGCAGGGTCGACAGCTGCCAGCGGCGGCCGATCGCGTCCCGGATGTGCAGGTCGATCTTGGGCGCGTAGAACGCGGCCTCGCCCGGCGCGACCACGTAGGACACCCCGGCCTTCTGCAGCGCCGACTCCAGCGCCGACTCGGCGTGGTCCCACTCCTCGTGGGTGCCGATGATCTCCGCCTTCCGGGTGGCCAGCTCGGCCTCGAACTCGGTCAGGCCGAAGTCGCGGAGCAGGTCGAGGACGAACTGCAGCAGCGAGGCCAACTCGTCGGCGAGCTGGTCGGGAGTGCAGAAGATGTGCGCGTCGTCCTGGGTGAAGCCGCGGGCGCGGGTGAGCCCGTGCACCACCCCGGACTTCTCGAACCGGTACACGGTGCCGAGCTCGAACAGCCGCAGCGGCAGCTCCCGGTACGACCGGCCGCGGGACTGGTAGATCAGGATGTGCATCGGGCAGTTCATCGGCTTCGGGTAGTAGTCCGCGCCCTCCATCCGCATGGGCGGGTACATGCCGTCGGCGTACCAGCCGAGGTGGCCCGAGGTCTCGAACAGCGTCGACTTGGTGATGTGCGGGGTGACCACGAACTCGTACCCGGACCGCTCGTGCCGCTGCCGCGAGTACTCCTCGAGCACCCGGCGCATCACCCCGCCCTTCGGGTGCCACACAGCGAGCCCGCTGCCGATCTCCGGCGGGAACGAGAACAGGTCGAGCTCGGCGCCGAGCCGCCGGTGGTCCCGCCGCTCCGCCTCGGCCAGCAGCCGCAGGTGCTCGGCGAGCGCGTCCTTGGACTCCCAGGCGGTGCCGTAGATCCGCTGCAGCTGCGGGTTCTGCTCGGAGCCGCGCCAGTACGCCGCCGCCGAGCGGGTCACCGTGAACGCAGGGATGCGCCGGGTCGTCGGCAGGTGCGGGCCGCGGCACAGGTCGGTCCACACCCGCCGCCCGGTGTCGGGGTCGAGGTTGTCGTACATGGTCAGCTCCGCGCCGCCCACCTCGACCGAGGCGCCCTCGGCGGCGGCGTCCGCGCTGCCCTTGAGGTCGATCAGCTCCAGCTTGAACGGCTCGTGCGCCAGCTCGGCGCGGGCCTCGGCGTCGGAGACCGGCCGCCGGGCGAACCGCTGGCCGGCCTTGACGATCTCGCGCATCCGCCGCTCGATCCGCTCCAGGTCGTCGGGGTGGAACGGATGCTCGGGCAGGAAGTCGTAGTAGAAGCCGTTCTCGATGGGCGGTCCGATGCCCAGCC
The DNA here is from genome assembly GCA_046744115.1 of Actinomycetota bacterium. Lineage (GTDB taxonomy): Bacteria > Actinomycetota > Actinomycetes > Mycobacteriales > CADCTP01 > JBKOXW01. The sequence goes on from JBKOXW010000275.1 coordinate 20,230, forward strand.
GGGTCCCGGGGAACAGGTCCTGCACGGCCTGCGCGAGCACGTGCGCGGTGGAGTGGCGCAGCACCGCACGGCCGTCCGGGGAGTCGATCGGCACCGGCTCCACCTCGGCGTCGACGTCCGGCACCCAGGCCAGGTCGTGCAGCTCGCCGGCGCCGGTGTCGCGGACCACCACCGCGCCGGCCGGCCCGTCCAGCGGCACACCCGCGGCGAGGAGCGCCTGCTCGGCCGTCGTGCCGGCCGCGACCATGACGCTGGCGCGGTCGGTGGACGGCCTGGGTGCGGACACGGCGAACTCCTTCGGACTCCGGTGCGGAGGGCTGGAAATGGTCTCTCCGATGCTAGTGCCGCACGTGTCAGCCCTGCCCGCCGGTTTCGTCGTGCCGGCGTGCCGTGCCCGGAGCTGTCAGGCGAGGTACGGTCCGATCACCGCTGCCGCAGGAACGGGGGGAGGCGCCGTGGATGTGACGCAGCCTGCCCACGACCTCGCGCGCCGTCCCCCGCTCCCGGCCGGCCTGCGCGGCGGCCGGCGCCGCCGACCGACCGGCGAGGCGCCCCCGCTGCCG
>JBKOXW010000227.1:0-5199 GCA_046744115.1 Actinomycetota bacterium
GGGCTGTTCAACATGGCCCACATGGGGCTGCGGCTGGCCGAGCGGGCGAACGGGGTGAGCAGGCTGCACGGCCAGGTCAGCCGGGAGATGTTCGGTGCGCTGTGGCCGGGCTTCGACGCGGACGAGGTACCGATCACCTCGGTCACCAACGGCGTCCACGCTCCGACCTGGATGGCCCGGGAGATCCTGCAGATCGCCGAGCGCGAGGTCGATCCGGAGACGCTCGACGACGGCGAGGGCTGGGCCGCGGTCGACAAGGTCGCCGACGCCGAGATCTGGGCCGTGCGGCGGCTGCTGCGCGAGCGGCTGGTGGCCGAGGTCCGCCGGCGGGTCCGGGCGTCGTGGCAGCTGCGCGGGGTGACCGACGCGGAGCTGGGCTGGACCGACGCGGTGTTCGACCCGGACGTGCTCACCATCGGCTTCGCCCGCCGGGTGCCCTCGTACAAGCGGCTCACCCTGATGCTCAACGACCCGGACCGGCTGCGCGCGCTGCTGCTGGACTCGGAGCGGCCGATCCAGGTCGTCGTCGCCGGCAAGTCGCACCCCGCCGACGACTCCGGCAAGGCGCTGATCCAGGACATGGTGAAGTTCGCCGACGACCCGCGGGTGCGGCACCGCATCGTGTTCCTGCCCGACTACGACATCGGCATGGCGCGGTACCTGTACTGGGGCTGCGACGTGTGGCTGAACAACCCGCTGCGGCCGCTGGAGGCGTGCGGCACGTCGGGCATGAAGGCGGCGCTCAACGGCGGTCTGAACCTGTCCATCCGGGACGGGTGGTGGGACGAGATGTACGACGGTGAGAACGGCTGGGCGATCCCGTCGGCGGACGGCGTGACCGACACCGCGCGGCGGGACGAGCTGGAGGCCGCCGCGTTCTACAACCTGGTCGAGACGCAGGTCGCGCCGCGCTTCTACGGCCGGGGCTCGTCGGGCGTGCCGGCACGCTGGGTGGAGATGGTCCGGCACACGCTCAAGTCGCTCGGCCCGCAGGTGCTCGCCACCCGGATGGTCCGCGACTACGTCCGGGGGTTGTACGCGCCGGCGGCGGCGTCGTCGGCCCGGCTGGCCGCGGACGGCCACCGCGCCGCGCGCGAGCTGGCCGCGTGGCGGTCCCGGGTGCTGGCCGGCTGGCCGGCCGTGCGGGTGGAGCACGTCGAGTCGATCGGCGCGGGCGACACTCCGGAGCTGGGCTCGCAGCTGTCCCTGCGCGCGCAGGTCGACCTCGGCGACCTCGAACCGTCCGATGTGGACGTCCAGGCCGCGTTCGGCCGAGCCGACGACGAGAACGGGCTGCACGACGTGCAGACGGTGTCGATGACGTACGCCGGCGACGGCGAGGGCGGCGGGCTGCACTGGTACGCCGGCGTGGTCCCGCTGGAGCTCACCGGCTCCTTCGGCTACACGGCCCGGGTGCTGCCCCGCCACGACTTGCTGCCCACCCCCGCCGACCTCGGCGTGGTCGCCGTCGCCTCCTGACCCGCCGCTCAGCGGCGGGTGCGGAGCAGGACGGCGGAGTGGGCGAGGAGGGGGAGCTCCAGGCCGGCGGCGAGGCGGTCGGCGGCCTGCGGGGGCGTGCCGTCCGCATAGGCGGTGTCGACGACGACGTCGTAGCCGTCGGCCCAGGGCGAGCCGGGCAGCGCGAACACGGTGTCCTTGGCGTCGGCGTGCAGGACCAGGAGGTACGAGTCGTCGGTCAGCTGCTCGCCGCGCGGGCCGCGCTGCCGGATACCATCCCCGTCCAGGTACATGCCGATCGTGTGGGTGTGCGGCGAGACCCACTCGGCCGGGGTGAGCTCCTCGCCGCTGGCGGCGAACCAGGCCAGGTCCTTGCGCCCGCCGGAGTCCGGGATCGTCCGGCCCTCGAAGAACGCCCGCTGCCGGAGCACCGGCGACCGGCGCCGCAGCACCACCAGCCGCCGCACCAGGTCGAGCAGGACGGCGGCGTCGGGGTCCTCGCCCGGCTCGCCCCCGCAGCCGATCGCCGACCAGTCCACCCAGGACAGCTCGTTGTCTTGGCAGTAGGCGTTGTTGTTGCCGCGCTGGGTGCGCCGCATCTCGTCGCCGGCCAGCAGCATCGGCACGCCCGTCGAGACGAGTAGGGTCAGCAGCATGTTGCGGGCCTGCTGGCGGCGCAGCGTGTTCACCGCCGGGTCGGCCGCCTCGCCCTCCACCTCGCAGTTCCACGATCGGTTGTCGTCCGAGCCGTCCCGGTTGCCCTCGCCGTTTGCCTCGTTGTGCTTGCGCTGGTAGGTGGTCAGGTCGCGGAGGGTGAACCCGTCGTGGCAGGTGACGAAGTTGATCGAGGCGAACGGGCGGCGGCCGTCATCGGCGTACAGGTCCGACGAGCCGGACAGCCGGAACCCCAGGTCCCGGACCCCGATCGGCGCGCCGGCCCAGAAGTCCCGCACGGTGTCCCGGTACTTTCCGTTCCACTCCGTCCACAGTGGAGGGAACTCGCCGACCTGGTAGCCGCCCTCGCCGACGTCCCATGGCTCGGCGATCAGCTTGACCCGTGACACCACCGGGTCCTGGTGGATCACGTCGAAGAACGCGGACAGCTTGTCCACATCGTGGAACGAGCGGGCCAGCGCGGAGGCGAGGTCGAACCGGAATCCGTCGACGTGCATCTCGGTCACCCAGTACCGCAGCGAGTCCATCAGCATCTGCAGCACGTAGGGGTGGCGCACGTCGAGCGTGTTGCCGCAGCCGGTGTAGTCGGCGTACCGGCGCCGGTCGTCGGCCAGCAGCCGGTAGTAGCCGTCGTTGTCGATGCCGCGGAAGCACAGCGTCGGGCCCGCCTCGTCGCCCTCCGCCGTGTGGTTGTAGACCACGTCGAGGATCACCTCGATGCCGGCCGCATGCAGGGCCCGGACCATCGCCTTGAACTCGCGCAGCTGCTCGCCGGCCGAGCCGGAGGACGAGTAGCCCGCGTGCGGGGCGAAGTAGCCGATCGTGTTGTAGCCCCAGTAGTTGGTCAGGCCGCGGCGGAGCAGCGCGGGCTCCGGGACGAAGTGGTGCACCGGCAGCAACTCGACGGCGGTCACGCCGAGCCGGAGCAGGTGCTCGATCGCCGCCGGGTGGGCGAGGCCCGCGTACGTCCCGCGCAGCGCGTCCGGGATGCCCGGATGCCGCATCGTGAAGCCGCGCACGTGCAGCTCGTAGATGACCGTGTCGTCCCAGGGCACGTCCGGGCGGCGCTCGTCACCCCATGGAAACGCGTCGTGCACCACCACCGACCGCGGGACCGAGGGCGCCGAGTCCTCGGTGTCCGGGGTGTCGCCGAGCGGGTCGCCGCGGTAGCCGAACACCGAGCCGTGCAGGGTGAGGGCGCCGTCGATGGCCCGGGCGTACGGGTCGAGCAGCAGCTTGGCCGGGTTGTACCGGTGCCCTGCCCGCGGGTCGTACCGGCCGTGCACCCGGTAGCCGTACCGCTGGCCCGGACCGACCTGCGGCAGGTACCCGTGCCAGACCTGGTAGGTGGACTCCTCCAGCGCGATCCGGGTCTCACCGCCGTCGGCATCGAGGCACAGCTCGACGGCCTCGGCGCCGGAGCTCCACAGCGCGAAGTTGGTCCCCTCGCCGTCCCAGGTCGCGCCGAGCGGCACCGGCCGGCCCGGCCAGGGGATGGCGGTCATCGGCGCATCGTCGCACGGCCCTGCCTGCTGATAGGGCAGGGCTGGGGTGCGGTTGGATGTGGCCGTGACGGACGACGCGACGGACAGCGCCATGGACGTCGTCATCGAGATGAAGGGTGTCGGGGTCCGGCGGGGCTCCAGCGACCTCCTCCGCGACGTCAGCTGGTCGGTCGAGCTGGACGAGCGGTGGGTGATCCTCGGCCCGAACGGCGCCGGCAAGACCACCCTGCTGCAGCTGGCCGCGGCGCAGCTGCACCCGACCACCGGCACCGTTCGGGTGCTCGGCGCCGAGCTCGGCCGGGTCGACGTGTTCGAGCTGCGCCCGCGGGTCGGGTTCACCAGCGCGGCGCTCGGGCTGCGGCTGCCGTCCGGCGAGCGCGTGCTCGACCTGGTGGTCAGCGCCGGGTACGCGGTGGTCGGCCGGTGGCGGGAGGAGTACGACCGGAGCGACGAGGGCCGCGCCCGCGGCCTGCTCTACCAGCTGGGCGTGGCGCACCTGGCCGAGCGCCGGTTCGGGACCCTGTCGGAGGGGGAACGCAAGCGGGTGCAGATCGCCCGGGCCCTGATGACCGATCCGGAGCTGGCGCTGTTCGACGAGCCGGCCGCCGGGCTGGACCTCGCCGGCCGCGAGCAGCTGGTCGGCCGCCTGGGCGACCTGGCCGCCGACCCGGGTGCGCCGACGATCGTGCTCGTCACCCATCACGTCGAGGAGATACCGCGCGGGTTCAGCCACGGCCTGCTGCTGCGGGACGGCCTGGTTGTCGCGGCCGGGTTGCTCGCCGACGTGATGCACGCCGACCTGCTGAGCGTCACGTTCGGTACGCCGCTGGTGGTCGATCGGCTGGACGGCCGGTACTTCGCCCGCGCCATCCGCTGAGCCACGCAGCGGCGGCCACGGCGAGCGCGACCACCGTGTACAGCCCGAGCAGCGCGTAGTCGCCCGGGTCCTGCTCCCGGTTGTCCGGCAGCAGCCAGGCCATCGGCGGGTGCAGGTCGGTCCGGTCCGGGGCGTGCACCCAGGTCGTGTCGCCGGCCAGGCCGGTGCCGAGCAGCAGCGCGTAGTAGCCGACGCCGACCAGCGCGGCCAGCCCGGCCGCGAGCGCCCACCGGGCCCGCAGCCGGGACAGCCACCACAGGATCGCGATCACCGCCAGCGGTAGCACGACGACGACCTGACGACCCGGCCACCAGAACCCGTGCATGGTGACGGCGACGAAGGTGGCGGTGAGCCAGCCCGCCGCGAGCGGCGCGGCGAGCGCCGCCCAGCCACGCGGGCGCGCCGCCAGCAGAGCGGCGAGCGCCGGCACCGCGAGCAGCCAGGCCGGTTGCCAGGCGGCGAGCCCGAAGTCGCGGTCTACGAGCAGGCCGAGCAGCCGGATGCTGCGGCCGGGGTAGTTCGGGTCGAACCCGACCACGCCGAACTCGCCGCTGCGCTGGAAGTGGTCGCCGCTGGCGTACACCGTCCAGCCGCCCCACACGAGCCGGTGCACCGCGAGGTAGGCCAGGCCGGCGCCGGCCAGGGCGCCGCCGACCGCGAGCAGCGCCCGGCGGTGGCCGGCGC
>JBKOXW010000327.1:0-7390 GCA_046744115.1 Actinomycetota bacterium
GGACGGCGCGGACTTCGCCGTCACCCGGGTCGAGGAGAAGCCGTACCGGCGCCGCCCGTATGCCCCGTTCATGACGAGCACGCTGCAGCAGGAGGCCGGCCGCAAGCTCCGCTTCTCGGCCGAGCGCACCATGCGCACCGCCCAGCGGCTGTACGAGAACGGCTACATCACCTACATGCGGACCGACTCGACGAACCTGTCCGACAGTGCGCTGGCCGCCGCCCGGCAGCAGGCCCGCGAGCTGTACGGGGCCGAGTACGTGCCGCCGGAGCCGCGCCGGTATGTGCGCAAGGTGAAGAACGCGCAGGAGGCGCACGAGGCGATCCGGCCGGCCGGCGAGATGTTCCGCACCCCAGGCGAGGTGGCCGGCGAGCTGTCCACCGACGAGTTCCGGCTGTACGAGCTGATCTGGCAGCGCACGCTGGCATCGCAGATGGCGGACGCGGTCGGCACCACGCTCACCGTGCGCCTCGCCGGCACGAGCAGCACCGGCGAGCGCGCCGAGTTTGCGGCCAGCGGCCGGACCATCACGTTCCCCGGGTTCCTCCGCGCGTACGTGGAGGGGCACGACGAGTCCGACGGCGCCGACGCGGACGACACCGAGAAGCGGCTGCCCCGGCTGGAGCGAGGCCAGCCGCTGACCGCCGAGGAGCTGCGGCCGCAGGGCCACACGACCACGCCGCCCCCCCGCTTCACCGAGGCCAGCCTGGTCAAGGCGCTGGAGGAGCTGGGCATCGGCCGGCCGTCGACGTACGCCTCGATCCTGCGCACGATCCAGGAACGCGGCTACATCTGGAAGAAGGGCTCGGCGCTCGTCCCGTCCTGGGTGGCGTTCGCGGTGGTCGGCCTGCTGGAGAGCCACTTCGCCCGGCTGGTGGACTACCGGTTCACCGCCGACGTGGAGCAGGACCTGGACAATATCGCCGACGGCGAGGAGCAGTCGGTCGACTGGCTCACCCGGTTCTACTTCGGCTCGGACCGGGGCCACGAGGGCGGCATCGCCCGGGCCGGCGGGCTCAAGCGGCTGGTCGCCGAGCGGCTCGGCGACATCGACGCGCGCGGGGTGAACTCGATCCCGCTGTTCGAGGGCGTCGTGGTCCGGGTCGGGCGGTACGGGCCGTACCTGGAGCGTTCCGACGGCGCCCGGGCGAGCCTGCCGGAGGACTTGCCGCCGGACGAGCTGACCCCGGACAAGGTGGCGGAGCTGTTCGCCGCGCCATCCGGCGACCGGGTGCTCGGCCAGGACCCGGAGACCGGGCTCGACGTCGTCGCCAAGGCCGGCCGCTTCGGCCCGTACGTGACCTCCGGCGAGCGCACCGCCAGCCTGCTGTCGTCCATGTCGCTGGACGCGGTGACCCTGGACGACGCGCTGCGGCTGCTGCAGCTGCCCCGGGTGCTCGGCACCGCTCCGGACGGCGAGCAGGTCGTCGCCCAGAACGGCCGGTACGGGCCGTTCGTCCGGAAGGGCAACGGCAAGGGCGACTCGCGCTCGCTGGAGTCCGAGGAGCAGCTGTTCACGATCACGCTGGACGAGGCGCTGGCCCTGTTCGCCGAGCCGAAGCGGCGGGGGCGGCGGGCCGCCGCGCCGGCCGGGCCGCTGCGCGAGCTCGGCGACGACCCGGACAGCGGCAAGCCGATCGTCGTCCGGGACGGGCGGTTCGGGCCATACGTCACCGACGGGGAGACGAACGCCAGCCTGCGCAAGGGCGACTCGGTCGAGGAGATCACCCTGGACCGCGCCACCGAGCTGCTGGCCGAGCGCCGCGCCCGCGGTCCCGCGCAGCGGCCGACCAAGCGCGCGCCGGCCACGAAGGCGCCGGCGAAGAAGGCGCCCGCCAAGACGACGGCGAAGAAGGCGACCGCGAGGAAGGCGCCGGCGCGCAAGGCACGCTAGTCAGGGGCCGCGGTAGTCAGGGCAGCTTCCGGGCGACGACGAAGACGCGCCGATAGGGGAGCACGGTGCCGTACGCCCTGCCCGGGTACGCCTCCCGCAGCCGGGACCCGTACTCGGCGAGGAAGTCGCCGGTCGCGGCCGCGTCGTCGGCAAGCGCGGTGAGGACCGGCCGGAGCGCGGTGCCACGGACCCACTCCAGCACCGGGTCGCGTCCGGACAGCACGTGCAGGTACGTCGTCTCCCAGGCGTCGACCGTGCAGCCCAGCCGTGCCAGCCGGTCCAGATACTCGGCCGGTTCCAGGCTGGTCGGATGGCGGTCGGCGAGCGGCCCGAGCCGATCGCGCCACCGCGGCGACCGGCAGAGCTCGGCCAGCAGCGTGTGGGTCGGGAACGTGAAGTTGCCGGGCACCTGGAACGCCAGCCACCCGCCGGGCGCGAGCGCCCCGACGAACCGCCCGAACAGGTCGGCGTGGCCGGGCACCCACTGCAGGGCGGCGTTGGAGACCAGCACGTCCACCGGCGCGGCGGGCGTCCACTCCTCGATCGGCTCGCGCCGGAACCCCAGCCGGCCGGGCACGGCCCGGGCCGCCGCCTCGGTCAGCATCCGCTCGGACGAGTCCACGCCCAGCACGGTCGCCTCCGGCCACCGCGCGGTCAGCGTCGCGGTCAGCTCGCCGGTGCCGCAGCCGAGGTCGACGATGTACGCCGGTGCCGTCGCCGGCACCCGGGCCAGCAGCTCGTGGAACGGCCGGGACCGCTCGTCGGCGAACCGCTCGTACTGGCCGGGGTCCCACATGCGTTGTCGGTGGCCTCCTCGGCTCGATCGCCCGTCGCCGTGGGGTCGAGACGCGCTCACCGTATCGTCGGAAGAGGCGGCTACAGTGACCGCGTCCCGCCACCCCGCAGCGACGAACCACGCCCAGCCTGGGGGCCCGCGATCCGCACCGACGACGCCGACAGCGACGCCGCACGACCTGCCCCGCCGCCGAGGCCGTCGGGCGGCGATGCGGACGTGCCGGTCGCCGTCGATGCGGCGATCGCCACCGAGCGCGACCCGGTGATCGTCTCATCGGCGAAGAAGATCCGGGGGGTGCTGCGCGGCCGCGACTTCCGCCGGCTGTGGCTGGTGATGGGCTTCAACAGCTTCGGTGACTGGCTGGGGCTGCTCGCGATCACCTCTCTCGCCGCCACCCTGGCCGACAGCTATACGGCGGCCAACTTCGCCCTCGGCGGCGTCCTGGTCGTCCGGCTGCTGCCGTCGGTCGTGCTGGGCCCGGTCGCCGGCGCGTTCGCCGACCGGTTCGACCGCCGGCGCACGATGGTCGTCGCGGACGTGCTGCGGTTCGGGCTCGTCCTGTCCATCCCGCTGGTCGGCTCGCTGTGGTGGCTGTTCGTCGCGTCGTTCCTGATCGAGTGCGTGAACCTGTTCTGGATCCCGGCGAAGGAGGCCTCCGTTCCGAACCTGGTCCGCCGCGACCAGCTGGAGGCGGCCAACCAGCTGAGCCTCATCACGACGTACGGGTTCACCCCGGTCCTCGCCGCGGTCGTCTTCTCCTCCCTAGCCCTGGTCAGCCGGCGGCTCGCGGACACGGTGCCGTTCTTCGAGACCAACCAGGTCGACCTCGCCTTCTACCTCAACGCGCTCGCGTACGTGGTGTCCGCGCTGACCGTGATCCGGATCCGCCGCATCAGCGGGCACGCCGAGCAGCGGACCGGACCGCAGCCCGGCCTGCTCCGGTTGATCATGGACGGCTGGGCGTTCGTGGGCGGCACGCCGCTGGTGCGCGGGCTGGTGATCGGCATCCTCGGCGCGTTCGCGGCCGGTGGTGCCGTGATCGGCACCGGCAAGACGTACGCGGCCAGCCTGGGCGGTGGCGACGCCACGTACGGCATCCTGTTCGGCACCGTCTTCGTCGGGCTCGGGCTCGGCATGGCGTTCGGCCCGCGGATCGCCCGCGACCTGTCCCGGCGGCGACTGTTCGGGCTGTCGATCGTGTTCGCCGGGGCGTGCCTGATCCTGGTCGCCTTCATGCCGCACCTGGCGCTGACGCTGGTCGGCGTGCTCGGGGTCGGCTTCGGCGCCGGCATGGCGTACCTGGCGGGCGCCACCCTGCTCGGCGCCGAGGTCGCCGACGAGGTGCGGGGTCGGACGTTCGCGTTCGTGCAGTCCATGGTGCGGGTCGACCTGATCCTCACGCTGGCGGCCGTGCCGTTCCTGGTCGGCCTGCTCAACCAGCGCTCGGTCGACCTCGGGCGGCTGGAGTTCACCATCGACGGCACCCGCATCCTGCTCATCCTCGCCGGCCTGCTCGCCATCCTGGGGGGCGTGGTCGCGCACCGGCAGATGGACGACCGGCTGGGGGTTCCGGTGCTGGCCGACGTGGTGACCGCGGTCCGCCGGGACACGACGGCGCGGCGGCGGCTCGCCCGCGGCGGCATGCTGATCGCGTTCGAGGGCGGCGAGGGGTCGGGCAAGTCCACTCAGGCCGACCGGCTCGCCGACTGGCTGCGCGAGCGCGGCGTGCCGGTCACGCTGACCCACGAGCCGGGCGCGACGGAGTTCGGCGCGCGGCTCCGCCGGATCCTGCTGGACTCCGGCGACGGCGCGCTGACGCCGCGCGCCGAGGCGCTGCTGTTCGCCGCGGACCGGGCACACCATGTGGACGCGGTGATCCGGCCGGCGCTGGACCGCGGCGACGTCGTGATCACCGACCGGTACGTCGACTCGTCGCTGGCCTACCAGGGGGCCGGGCGGTCGCTGTCGCTGGACGACGTCCGCCGGCTGTCCCGCTGGGCGACCAACAACCTGCAGCCCGACCTCACCGTGCTCCTCGACGTGCCGCCGGAGGTGGGGCTGGCCCGGGCGCGCGCGCGAGGCGACGGCGACGGTGGTGGCCGAGACGGTGGTGTCCGGGACGGTGGTGTCCGAGACGGTGGTGGCCGAGGCGGCGGCGCGGATCGGTTGGAACGCGAACCGGTGGAGTTCCATCGGCGGGTGCGCGAGGCGTTCCGGGCCCTGGCTGACGCCGAGCCCGACCGCTATCTCGTGGTGGACGCCTCCAGGCACGTCGACGCGGTCTCGGCGGTCATCCGCGCCGCGGTGGGCAAGCGGCTCGGCGCCCGGCGCGCGGCCGGGCCGGTCCGGGCCCGCTCCGCCGAAGGTGTCAAGCGATGACGCCGCCCCCATCTTTGGGCGTCATCGGCGCGACACGCCGTGCCAGGCGCCAGATCTCGCCGACGGTGCGCGCAAAGTCGCCCGCCGGGGGGCGGTGACCGGTGAGCGGCTGGGACGACGTCGTCGGCCAGCCGGAGGCGGTGGGCGTCCTGCAGCTGGCGGCGGCAGGGGCCGCGGACATCGTCGCCGGCCGATCCGCGCCGGCGGGCGGCATGACCCACGCGTGGCTGTTCACCGGGCCGCCGGGGTCCGGCCGCTCGGTGGCTGCCCGCGCGTTCGCCGCCGCCCTGCTGTGCGACCGCGACGGCGTCGGCTGCGGCGAGTGCGCCGGCTGCCACACCGTGCACACCGGCACGCATGGCGACCTGCACCAGGTCGTGCCGGAGGGCCTGTCCATCGCCGTGCAGGAGATGCGCGCGATCGTGGTCGCGGCGGCCCGCCGCCCGGTCGGCGGTCGCTGGCAGGTCGTGCTGATCGAGGACGCCGACCGGCTAACCGAGGCGGCATCGAACGCGCTGCTCAAGGCCGTCGAGGAGCCACCGGCGCGGACCGTCTTCCTGCTGTGCGCCCCGTCCACGCATCCGGACGACGTGGCGGTCACGATCCGGTCGCGCTGCCGGGTGGTGCCGCTGCGCATCCCGCCGGCCGAGGCGGTCGCCGACGTGCTGATCCGCCGGGACGGAGTGCCGGCCGAGACGGCGGCGTGGGCGGCCCAGGCCGCGCAGGGGCACGTCGGCCGGGCCAAGCGGCTCGCCCGCGATGAGCGCGCCCAGCAGCGGCGGCGCTCCGTCCTGTCCATCCCGGCCTCGCTGTCCAGCCTGCCGACCTGCTTCGACGCAGCCGACCAGCTGGTCAGCGCCGCCGAGGAAGAGGCGGCCACGATCTCCGCCGAGCTGGACGGCCCGGAGACCGAGGCGCTCAAGCTGTCCCTCGGCGCGGGCGGCACCGGGCGGGGCGTGGCGGCCTCCGTCCGCGGTGGCGCCGGCGCGCTTCGGGACCTGGAGCGGCGCCAGAAGTCGCGCGCCACCCGCGTGCAGCGGGACGCGCTCGACCGTGCCCTCGTCGACCTTGCCGCCTTCTACCGGGACGTACTGCTCGCCCAGGCAGGCGCCGACGTGCCCCCGGCCCATCCCGATGCGGCCGATGACGTGCGCCGCGTCGCCGGTGTGCTGACGTCCGAGGGCGCGCTGACCCGGCTGGACGCCGTACTGGCCTGCCGGGAGGCGCTGGAGCTGAACGTCAAGCCGCGCATCGCGGTCGAGGCCATGACGGTGGCGATGCGGCTGCCCTGACCGGTCACTCCGGGCTGGCGCCTGGCCGCACGCCTCGTACTCTCTGGGCATGGGCATGGTCTGCGCCGTCAGCTTCGAGCGGTACGGCCGGCTGTACTACCTCGATCCCGGCCCGTACTCACCGCACGTCGGCGACAAGGTCCTGGTGCCCACCGACGACGGTCCCGAGGTGGCCGAGTGCGTCTGGGCGGCGCAGTGGGTGGACGAGCAGACCACGGGGTTCCCGCTGCTCGCCGGCATCGCGACCGACGACGACCTGCAGCGGGACGCCGAGATCCGGCGCCGCAAGGCCGACGCCCGCGTCGCCGCCAAGCGGCTTATCCGCGAGCACGATCTGCCCATGAAAGTCGTCGGCGTCGACCACATCCCGGACGCGAACCGCACCACCATCTACTTCACCGCCCCGCACCGCGTCGACTTCCGCTCCCTCGTCCGCGACCTCGGCGCGACCCTGAAGTGCCGGGTCGAGCTCCGCCAGCTCTCCGCCCGGGACGAGGCGCGGGTGCAGGGCGGGATCGGCTCGTGCGGGCGTGACCTGTGCTGCGCGACGTTCCTGAAGGACTTCGAGCCGGTGTCGATCCGGATGGCCAAGGACCAGGACCTGCCGCTGAACCCGTTGCGGATCTCCGGCGCGTGCGGCCGGCTGCTGTGCTGCCTGAAGTACGAGCACCCGCTCTACCAGGAGTTCAAGGCGACCGCGCCGGCGGTGGGCGAGCAGGTCGACTCGCCCGAGGGTCCCGGCCGGGTGGTCGCCCACAGCGTGCCGAGCGACTCGGTCGTCATCCGGCTGAACGACGGCGGCCGGCGATGCGCCTGCACCCGGGCGAGCGTGTGCGGACCGCGCAAGGCATACGAGGCCAGCCCGTCGGCGCAGCTGCCGGTCGGCGGCACGGACCTCGACGCCTGACCGGTACACTGTCCGGGCTGCCGCCGCCGGTGCGGCATGCCGCCTTAGCTCAGTCGGCAGAGCGGCTCACTCGTAATGAGCAGGTCGTCGGTTCGATTCCGACAGGCGGCTCCACCACGCAC
>JBKOXW010000297.1:0-7508 GCA_046744115.1 Actinomycetota bacterium
GCCGGAGCGGTCAGCGCGCGGTCGGCCGCGTCCCGGTCCAGCCGGTCGATGCGCAGGTAGTGGAACAGCCGCTCCGAGTACGACTTCGACGACGACAGCACGCTCGGCAGGTGCGGCAGCCCGGCGCCGACCACGATCAGCGGCGCGCCGGTCTGGGACAGCTCGTGGCAGGCGGCGCACAGGGCGGACACGTCCGGCGGCGGCACGTCCTGCATCTCGTCGACGAACAGCGCGATCCCGACGCTCAGGTCGGTGGCCACCGACGCGGCGTCGACGAACAGCTCGACCAGGTCGATCTCCAGGTCGCCGGTGTCCGCGCGACCGAGCCGGGCCGGCACGTCGATGCCCGGCTGCCAGCGGGGAACGGTGCGACTGCCGCGAGACCCTCGACCGGCGCCGTCGGGCTCGCGCAGCGCGAACGCCTTCAGCACGCCGAGCACCTCGTCGACGCGGTCGGGGTCACGGTGCCGCGGCGCGATCTCACGCAGCGCCATGTGCAGTGCGGCGGCCACCGGGCGGCGGATGGACTGGTCCGGCCGTGCCTCGATCTTGCCGGTGCCCCACAGCCGGCCGATCGCCTGCGATCGCAGCGCGTTCAGCAGGACGGTCTTGCCGACGCCGCGCAGGCCGGTCAGCACCAGGCTGCGTTCCGGCCGCCCGCGGGCGATCCGCTCCAGCACGACGTCGAACCGGGCCAGCTCCCGATCACGGCCGGCGAGCTCGGGCGGCCGCTGGCCGGCACCGGGGGCGTACGGGTTCCGGACGGGATCCATGATCGGACTGTATGGCCACCTCTAGCGTTCACCGTAGAAATGCGTAGACACCGCGATCGGCGTGTCGCACATAGCGGTGTCTACGGCTGTCTAGCCGATCCGGGATAGTCGACTAGAGGACTCTCAGCGGTCGATCTCGCCGCGGATGAACCGCTCCACCAGCTCGCGCGCCTCGTCGTCGCGGTACTGCACCGGCGGCGACTTCATGAAGTACGACGACGCGGACAGGATCGGCCCGCCGATGCCCCGGTCGAGCGCGATCTTGGCGCAGCGGATCGCGTCGATGATGACGCCCGCCGAGTTCGGTGAGTCCCACACCTCGAGCTTGTACTCCAGGTTCAGCGGGACGTCGCCGAACGCGCGGCCCTCGAGCCGGACGTACGCCCACTTGCGATCATCCAACCAGGACACGTAGTCCGACGGTCCGATGTGGACGTTGTCGCGGCCGATGTCGTGCGACAGCTGGGACGTGACCGCCTGGGTCTTGGAGACCTTCTTCGACTCCAGCCGCTCGCGCTCCAGCATGTTCATGAAGTCCATGTTGCCGCCGACGTTGAGCTGCATGGTGCGGTCGAGGACGACCCCCCGGTCCTCGAACAGCTTCGCCAGCACCCGGTGCGTGATGGTCGCACCGACCTGGGACTTGATGTCGTCGCCGATGATCGGCACGCCGGCCTCGGTGAAGCGCTCCGCCCACTCGGGCGTGCCGGCGATGAAGACCGGTAGCGCGTTGACGAACGCCACTCTCCCGTCGAGCGCGCACTGGGCGTAGTAGCGCGTCGCGTCCTCCGAGCCCACCGGCAGGTAGCAGACCAGCACGTCGGCCTCGGCCTCGCGCAGTGCCGCGACGACGTCCACCGGCTCCTCGTCGGACTCCTCGATCGTCAGCCGGTAGTACTTGCCGAGCCCGTCCCTGGTGTGTCCACGCTGGACGGTCACCCCGAGCGGCGGCACGTCGGCGATCTTGATCGTGTTGTTCTCGCTCGCCACGATCGCCTCGGACAGGTCCCGGCCGACCTTCTTCGCGTCGACGTCGAACGCCGCGACGAACTCGATGTCGCGCACGTGGTAGTCGCCGAACCGGACGTGCATCAGGCCGGGCACCCGCTCGGCCGGGTCGGCATCGCGGTAGTACTGCACGCCCTGGACGAGCGACGCGGCGCAGTTGCCGACGCCGACGATGGCAACGCGGACCGGGCCGGCTCCGTTCGGGGTCGGTCGGCCCTCGCGGGCGCTGTCGGAACCCATCTGGGTCCTCCTTCTAATGACGGGGGTCTCGTGTGGTGTCAGCTGTTCTTGCGGGGCGGGCGGCGCTGCTCGGCACGCTCGGACGCGATCAGCTCGTTGAGCCAGCGGACCTCGCGCTCGACCGCCTCCAGGCCGTGCTCCTGCAGCTCGAGCGTGTACCGGTCGAGCCGCTCGCGAGTGCGGGCCAGCGCAGCGCGCAGACCGTCCCGCCGCTCCTCGATCCGGCGCCGGCGGCCCTCCAGGATCCGCATTCGGACCTCGGCGTCGGTCTGCGCGAAGAACGCGAAGTGCACACCGAAGCCATCGTCGTCGTACGCGGCCGGCCCCGCCTCCGCGAGCAGGTCCGCCAGCCGCTCCTTGCCCTCGGCGGTGAGCTTGTAGACGACCTTGCCGCGGCGGCCGGTCAGGGCCGGTGCGGCGGCCCGCGGGTCGGGCGCCTCCTCGGCGATCCATCCCGCCTCGCGCATCCGGCGCA
This sequence comes from Actinomycetota bacterium, assembly GCA_046744115.1. Classification (GTDB taxonomy): domain Bacteria; phylum Actinomycetota; class Actinomycetes; order Mycobacteriales; family CADCTP01; genus JBKOXW01. The sequence continues at coordinate 2,497 of JBKOXW010000297.1, forward strand.
GGGTGGGGTAGAGCGACCCATAGGAGAACGCGCGGAACGTGCCGAGAATGGCGTTGAGCCGCTTGCGCAGCTCGTACCCGTGCATCGGCGACTCGTTGAGCAGGCCGAGCACCGCGAACTCGAGCACCTGGCTGCCTCCGGAACTGCTCCGACGAACGGGTCGTGTCTCTCGACGCGATGTATCGCGCCGATACATCAGGACGATAGGCCACCAGGCGGCCGATGTGCAAACGGCAGATGAACGAGGCGTTCACTCGCGCGGGGGAAGCGCGCCTACCGGTACCGCGTACTCTTGGCCGGGTGAGAACCCGTCGGCAGGTGGTGGACTATGCGCTGCAGCGGCGCGCCCTGCTGGCTGATCTCTATGCGGGGCGGGCCAGCGTGATGGATGTCTGCGACGCCCATCCCTACTTGCAGCGGGCCGCGAAGTACCACGGGGAGCCCGCGGACAGCACCTGCCCAGTGTGCCGCAAGGAGCGGCTCACCCATGTCCACTACGTCTACGGCGACGAGCTCAAGTCGTCCAGCGGCCAGGCGAAGACGGTCGCCGAGCTGCACCGGATGGGCATGGATTTCCGCGAGTTCACCGTGTACGTGGTGGAGGTCTGCCGGTCCTGCGGGTGGAACCATCTGGCCATGTCGTACGTCCTCGGCCGGGAGGGCCTGTCCGGCCGCTCGGGGCGGTCGGCCTCGCGCCGCGAGGCCGCCCGGGAGTGAGCACGGCGCGGCTGCGATGGTCGGCACGTTCGGTCATCCGGTTGGGCCAGCCGCGCGTCGGGGAGGATGTGGCCGCTGACCGCCAGCGGCTCGCGGTGACGGGGCGGACCGCGGCTACGAGCACGGGAGAACTGCGCTGGTGACGTTCGACGGCAGGGGAAGCTCGGACGACGACTGGATCGACGAGCTTCGAGGACGAGGCCGGACGAGGGACCCGCGCGACGCAGATCGCTTTCGCGACTACGACTCGCAATCGAGTCCGTACGGTGGGTACGGCGACCGGTACGGCGGCTATGGCGGCGGGCAGCAGGGCGACCCGGGCCTCTATGGCGGAGCGTACGGCGGCGGGTACGGCACCGGGCCGTACGGCGACGAGTACGGCACCGGCGACGAGTACGGCACCGCGTACGACGGGCGCGCCGAGGACCCGGACAGCGTGGCGGCGGCCCGGCGGGCGCTGGGCAGCGACGGCAGCCCGGGCGGCCCGGACGGCCCGGACGACGGTGGTCCCGGCCGGCCCTCTCGGCGTGGCCGGCGCAAGCGCCGCCGCCGCCGCATCCTGGCGGTGATCGCCGCCGGCTTCGCGTTCCTGCTCGTCGCCCTGACCGGCATGCTGTACGGGCTGGCGAAGGTGCCGGCGCCGAAGGAGATCGCGACCAAGCAGATCTCCACGATCACGTTCGCCGACGGGCAGGCGGTGATGGCCCGCATCGGCCCGGAGAACCGGACCGATGTGCCGCTGGCCAGGGTGCCCGAGCGGGTCCGGTGGGCCGTGCTGGCCGCCGAGCACCGCACGTTCTACTCCGACCCGGGCATCTCGGCCCGCGGCATCGCCCGGGCCGTGTGGAACAACCTGCGCGGCAACGAGGTGCAGGGCGGCTCCGGGATCACCCAGCAGTACGCGAAGAACGCGTACCTGACCCAGGAGAAGACGCTCACCCGCAAGTTCAAGGAGCTGGCCATCGCGATCAAGCTGGATCGTGAGTACTCCAAGGACCAGATCCTGGAGTGGTACCTGAACACCATCTACTTTGGACGCGGCGCGTACGGCATCCAGGCCGCCGCCCAGACGTACTTCGGCCGCACCGTCGGCGAGCTGTCCTCCGAGCAGGCCGCCGTGCTAGCCGCCAGCATCCGGTCGCCGGCCCTGTACGACCCGCAGACGCACCTGAAGGAGGCGCAGGAGCGGTGGCGGTTCGTGCTGTCTGGCATGGTCGAGATGGGCAAGCTCAGCCGGGAGCAGGCCGACGTGATGAAGTACCCGAAGGTGCGCCCGCGGTCGACCGGCAACGGCCAGACCCAGCTCGCCGGCTGGGCCGGCCTGGTCGTCCAGCAGGTCAAGGACGAGCTGGCGCGCAACGGGTTCGACGAGGCGACGCTGAACGCCAAGGGCCTGCGCGTGGTCACCACGATCGACCGCAACGCGCAGAACGCGGCGATCACCGCCGTGCGCGAGGTGTTCAAGGACCAGCCGCGCAAGCTGCGCCAGGCGCTGGTCGCGGTCGACCCGAGCTCGGGCCGGGTGATCGCCTACTACGGCGGCGCCAAGGGCGACGGCTTCGACTACGCGCAGGCGTGGCGGCAGCCGGGGTCGTCGTTCAAGCCGTACGTGCTCGCCGCTGCGCTGCAGCAGTCGCTGCAACCCGAGGGCGAGCGGATGAGCCTGTACTCGACCTTCAACGGCTCGTCGCCGCGTGAGTTCGACGGCGTCCCGGTCCGCAACTCCGGCAACGCGCAGTGCAACCCCTGCTCGGTGCTGGAGGCGATGGAGCGCTCGGTCAACACCGTGTTCTACGACCTGGCCATCCAGACCGGCCCGGACAACGTCGCCGAGACCGCGCACAAGCTCGGCGTGCCGGGCAAGCGCACCGACAACGGCCGTCCCACCCTGCAGGTGGACGGCGTCACCGACGGCAGCATCGGCATCGGCCGGTACGAGGTGCGCCCGCTCGACCAGGCCGTCGGCTTCTCGGTGTTCGCCAACGGCGGCCGGCTCTACCAGCCGTACTTCGTGCAGAAGGTGCTCGACGCGAGCGGCAACGTGCTGTACGAGCACCAGGACGACCCGAAGCGGGTGCTCGACCCGAAGGTCGCCAACGACGTGACGTACGCGCTCAAGCCGGTCCCCGCGCACGCCGACGACGAGCTCGACGACGGCCGGGAGTCGGCCGCGAAGACCGGCACCCAGCAGTACGCGAAGACCGAGGACAACACCGACGCCTGGATGGTGGGCTTCACCCCGCAGGTGACCGCCGCGGTCTGGGTGGGCACCGACAAGCCCGGGCCGATCCGCAACGCCGAGGGCGCGCCGATCTACGGCGCCGGCCTGCCCGGCAAGACCTGGCAGGCGTTCATGAACAGCTACCTGTCCGGTAAGCCGAAGGTGGAGCTGACCGACAAGATCGAGGTCAACCCCGAGCAACGGCCCCGACCGACGCCGACCGCGACCAGCGCGCCGCCGCGCACCAGCGCCCCGCCGAGCAGGACGAACACGCCACGGCCGACCTCGCCGCCGCCGAGCTCGCCGAGGCCGACACCGAAGCAGACCACCCCCGCGCCGACGGCGACGCCGACCCTGCCGACGCCGACGATCACCGCCACCCCGAGCCGCACCAGACCCGGCCCTGCGCCGTGAGGCCGCAGGTGCGGCCCGCCGAACCCGTCGTGCCGTCCCGCACCGATCCGTTCGTCCGCGCGGCGAGCACCGCGGTCGGCGGCCCGTGGGGGCGGCACGGCGCGCCCGGCCAGCGCCGGTTCTGGACGCCGCTGCGGGTGCTGCTCGCGATGACCGTCTTCACCCTCATGCTGGCCTGGGTGCAGAAGGCGCCGTGCCGGGACGGGGCCTGGGAGCACGGCCTGCAGTACACCCACTTCTGCTACTCCGATGTCATCCCGCTCTACTTCACCGAGAAGCTGAACGAGGGCGCGATCCCGTACGCCGACCACGCGGTCGAGTACCCGGTGCTCACCGGCGGGTTCATGTTCGTGGCCGCCTGGCTCGCCGACCGGTACGACAGCGTGGCGTCCGGCGGCCTGCTGCCAGACCTGCCGCCCGTGCAGACCTACTTCACGGTGACCGCGCTGCTGCTGGCCGCGTGCATGCTCGTCGTCACCTGGAGCACGGCGGCGCTGGCCGGGCGGCGGGTGTGGGACGCGGCGATGGTCGCGCTCTCCCCGCTGGTGATCGTGCACGCGTTCACGAACTGGGACCTGTTCGCGGTGGCGCTGGCCGGCGCCGCGCTGGTCGCCTGGCAGCGCCGGCGTCCGGCCCTGGCCGGCGTGCTACTCGGCCTCGGCGCAGCGGCGAAGCTCTACCCGGCGCTGTTCCTCCTGCCGCTGTTCGTGCTGTGCCTGCGGGCCCGGCGGCTGGGCGCGTTCGTCTGGACGCTGGGCGCGACCACCCTCGCGTGGGTGGCGGTGAACCTGCCGATCGCGACGCTGTTCCCGGAGTCGTGGCGGCGATTCTTCGAGCTCAACCGCAGCCGGCCGGCCGACTTCGACACCATCTGGTACGGCGTGAAGTACCTGCTGGACCGGCAGGCCGGCACGCCGAACGAGGCACCGCAGGTCAACCTCGTCGCGTCGGTGGTCGTGCTGCTCGCGCTCGCCGCGGTCGCCGCGCTCGGCCTGCTCGCCCGGCGCCGCCCGCGGCTGCCCCAGCTGCTCTTCCTCGCGGTGGCCGCATTCCTGCTCACCAACAAGGTGTGGAGCCCGCAGTACTCGCTCTGGCTGGTGCCGCTCGCCGTGCTGGCCCGCCCGTCCTGGCGGGCATACCTGGCCTGGCAGGCCACCGAGGTGCTGGTCTGGTTCCCCCGGTTGCTGTGGTTCCTGGGCACCGGCGACAAGGGCGTCGACTACCCGTGGTTCCTGCTCGCGGTGTCGATCCGGGACGTGGCGCTCGTCGTCTACTGCCTGCTCGTCGTGCGCGACATCGTTCAGCCGGACCGGGACGTGGTGCGTTCGTCCGGTGTGGACGATCCGTCCGGCGGCGTGCTGGACGGGACGCCGGACGACGAGCGGGTCTCCGCCGCGGTGGAGTCGGTGCGTTCGGCGTGGACCGGTCGCGCGGCCGCGTCCGGTTCGGCCGGCGGCGACAGCAACGCCAGTGGGGACCGCAGAAACACGACGTAGAGCAGGGCGAGCAGGATCGCGTGCCCCCACACGCCGAGGATCGCGGCCTGCTTCGCCGGGCCGAAGTCGGCGCCCTGGGTCAGGTCGTAGTACCAGCGGAACAGGCCGACATAGAGCAGCGCGTCCGCGGCGAGGTAGGCGACCCACCAGCCCCAGCGGATCCG
>JBKOXW010000081.1:0-4236 GCA_046744115.1 Actinomycetota bacterium
GCGATGTCGAGAACGGGCGCCGGGCTCCGTTCTCCCCGTGAGAGTGCCAGGCTGGGCACGCGAGGGAGAGCAGGAGCGAGATGACGAGGTATCTGCTGGCGGTCGACTTCCGTGGCGGCGTCGTCGACACGCCCATGTCGGAGTGGAGGCCGGAGGAGATCACGGCGCATTTGGACTACTACAAGGCGCTGCACCGGGAGCTGGTCGCGAGCGGTGAGCTGGTGGACTCCCAGGTCCTGACCGGGCCCGACCTGGCCAAGATCGTGACATCCGACGGCCGGGCCGCGCCGGTGGTCATCGACGGGCCGTTCCAGGAGTTCAAGGAGTGGCTCGCCGGCTACCAGATCGTGGACGTGGAGTCGGAGGCGCGGGCGATCGAGATCGCCGCGAGACTCTCGGCCGTTCCGGGACCCGGCGGCGCCCCGCTCCAGCAGCCGATCCAGGTCCGGCAGGTGATGGACCGCGGCCCGTCGGACGTCGAGGAGATGGAGGCGTTCCTGCAGCAGGCGGGTGACGGCCGCTGACGGTGCCGTCCGAGGTCGAGGACCTGCTGCGCGAGCTGGCGCCGCAGGTCCTCGGCGTCCTCTCGCGCAGGTACGGCGACTTCGACGCCGCCGAAGACGCCGTCCAGGAGGCGCTGCTCGCGGCCACCGTGCACTGGCCGCGGGACGGGGTACCGGACAAGCCACGAGGGTGGCTAATCCAGACCGCCACGCGGCGGCTGATCGACCAGCGGCGCAGCGAGCGGTCCAGGAAGGTACGCGAGGGCGCGGCGGCGCTGGCCGAACCGCCCGCGGCGGACGTACCCGATCGGGACGACACGCTGATCGTCCTGTACATGTGCTGCCACCCGTCGCTGACCGCCGCCTCGGCGACCGCGCTGACGCTGCGCGCAGTCGGCGGCCTGACCACCGCCGAGATCGCGAACGCGTATCTGGTGCCCGAGGCCACCATGGCCCAGCGGATCAGCAGGGCGAAGCAGCGGATCAAGTCGTCGGGGGTGCCGTTCCAGCTGCCAGCGCCGGAGGAGCGGGCGGCCACGATGCGGATGGTGCTGCGGGTGCTGTACCTGATCTTCAACGAGGGGTACGCCGCCAGCAGCGGCCGCGGGCTGCATCGCGCCGAGCTGTCGGACGAGGCCATCCGGCTGACCAGGATGGTGCATCGGTTGCTGCCCGACGACGGCGAGGTCACCGCCCTGCTCGCGCTCATGCTGCTGCTCGACGCCAGGCGGCCGGCACGCACCACCGCCGATGGCGAGCTCGTCCCGCTGCCGGAGCAGGACCGCACGCTGTGGGACCGGGCGCTGATCGCCGAGGGGGTCGGGTTGGTCGACCGAGCAGTGGCGCAGGCCTCGGTCGGCGCGTACCAGCTCCAGGCCGCGATCGCCGCCATCCACGACCGCGCGCCGCGCGCCGAGGACACCGACTGGCCGCAGATCCTTGCCCTGTACGGGCTGCTCGACCAGATGACCGGCAACCCGGTCGTCACGCTCAACCGAGCCGTCGCCATGGCGATGGTGCATGGCCCGGCCGCGGGGCTGGCCCTGCTGGACACGGTCGACGACAGGCTCGCCGGTCACCACCGGCTCGACGCGGTCCGCGCCCACCTGCTCGAGATGGCGGGCGACACCGATGCCGCGGCGGCGCACTACCGGGCCGCGGCGAGTCGTACGACAAGCCTTCCGGAGCAGCACTACCTGGCTCGCCAAGCCGCGCGCCTCGGAACGGGAGCGCCCTCCGCGCCGAGGTGACGCTCAGACCCGGCCGACCAGTGTCTCGCCTACCGACGTGATCAGCTCATCCATCGCCGAACCATTCATCGTCCGCGGTTGGATCACCAGCCGGTGGACGCCGAGGTCCGCGTACCGGCGCGCGGTGTCGAGATCGGGCGTACCGCGCGGCGTGATGCTGATCTCCAGCTCGCCCAGTTCGGCCGGCCGCGGGTGACGGGTCCCGGCCTCGCGTACCGCCGCGATCATCTCCGCGGCCCCGTCGACGTCCAGGTTCCAGCCATACCAACCCTTGCCGACCTGGACCGCACGCCGGAGCGCGTTCGGCGAGTGTCCCCCGATCAGGAGCGGGGGATGCGGTCGCTGCACCGGCCGCGGTCGCTGGACAACGCCGGTGAACGAGACGAACTCGCCGGTGAAGGACGGGACCGGCTGATCCCACAGCACCCGCATCGCGGCCAGGTACTCGTCGGTCCGTGCGGCCCGGTCTGCGAGCGAGGCACCCAGCGCGGTCAGCTCCGGCTCCACGTACCCAACGCCGATGCCGATGGTCAGCCGCCCCCTCGACAGCACGTCGAGGGAGGCCAGCTGCTTCGCCAGCAGCACCGGCTGACGCTGCGGCAGGACGATGACCCCGATACCCAGACCGATCCTGCTGGTCACCGCGGCTATATAGGCGAGGGTCACCACGGCTTCCAGTCGGGGCTGATCCGGGGGATCGCCGTCATCCTCGACGGGCAGAGCGATGTGGTCCCCGACCCACAGATCGTCGATGCCGACCTCCTCGGCCAGCAGCGCGCGCCGAGCGAGGACATCCGGTTCCGTGCTGCTCCCCCGGTGCAGCCCGTACACCGCCAGCCGCATCCTGTCCGCCATCTTCACACCCCGGATGTCGCGATCACGAACTTCTCAGCGTGACCCTGGCACGCCCGCGGCGGGTCACGGTTTCGGCAGGTCCACCGACGTGTTGGGCGGGCCCGAGGCCGCCGGCGTCAGCCGGACCGGGAGGAGCGCCGCGGCGCCGAGCCCGATCAGGCCGATGCCGCCCAGCGTCACCATCGCGGCTCCGTACGCGCTCGTGGTGAGGCCGGCGACGAGGATGGTGCCGGCGATCGCGGTGCCGAGCGAAGAACCCAGGTTCGACACGCTGCGGGACAGGCCGGAGATCTCGCCCTGCCACTCTTCCGAGAAGCTGGACTGCACGACGTTGACCGACGGGGTCAGCATCCCGCCGACGCCGAACCCGATGAGGAACAGTCCGGGCGCGAAGGCCCACGCGCTCGGGGTGCCGGCGACCAGAGTGAGCAGTACGCCGATGCCGGCGATCGTGATGACGAATCCAACCAGGATGAGGGTCCGCTGCGCGCGCCGCTTCGCGAACCGCTCGGCTCCGAGTGAGGAGAGCAGCAGGCCGGCCGTCGCCGCCGTGAAGATCACACCAGTCTGGATCGCGTCGTAGCCGCGGACGACCTGCAGGTACGCGGAGACGGTGAAGGAGACCCCGAGCAGCAGCAGCCACTGGACGTTCTGCGTCACCAGGCCGAGGTTGGACGTGCGGTTGCGGAATAGCGACGTGGACAGCAGCGGCTCCTGCCCCGCGCGCTCCTTGTGGCGCACCCACAGGAAGAAGCAGGCAAGCACGAGCGCACCTGCGACGAGCAGCCCGAGCATGAGCCAGCCGTTGTTATCCGCGGCCAGGATGCCCAGCACGAGCAGGACCAGGCCGAGGGCGGACAGGACGGCGCCGAAGACGTCGAACCGGCGAGTGGGGTCGGCCGGGAGCGGGTCGATGAGCCGCCGGCTCAGCAGCAGAATCATCGCGATGACCGCGGCCTGGAAGACGAAGGCCGCCCGCCAGCTGATGGCGGAGGTGATCAGCCCGCCGATCAGCGGACCGGCCGCGGCGCCCACGCCGCCCATCGCGCTGATCGCGCCGAACGCCTTGGCCCGCGTGGTGACCTGGGTGAACAGCAGCGTGGTGAGGATGTAGACGGGCGGGATCAGCAGCGCGGTGCCGATGCCCTCCAGGATCGAGTTGCCGAGGATGAGCACGCCGAGGCCGGGCGCGGCCGCGCTGAGCAGGGCACCGACGCCGTACACGACCAGGCCGACGGTGAAGCAGCGCTTGCGGCCGTACCGGTCGGTCAGCTTGCCGCCCGGGATCATCAGCGCGGCCATCACCAGCAGGAAGAGGGTGATCGCGACCTGCACACCCTGGACGGTGGTATCCAGGTCGTGGCTTATGTCGTTGATCATCACGTTCATGTTCGAGCCGGCGAAGCTACAGATGAACTGGGCGAGGGCGAGCGGGAGGATCAGCAGCCGCGACTCGCTCCAGGGTCGGGTGGTCTCGATACCGTCAGCCATCACTCAGCCCCTTCCACACGGTCGACCGCGAGGATGGTCGACAACTACGCCACCCACAAGCGCTGGACTGTGCAGGCCTGGCTGGCCCGCAACCCGCTTCATCGACGGCTGGAACGACCGCGACGCCCCTTCACCTG
>JBKOXW010000260.1:0-7985 GCA_046744115.1 Actinomycetota bacterium
CTCGGCACCGTCGACCCGGACGCGGTGGAACGTCGCCATGAACTTGTAGTCGGAGTCGAACGGGACCTCGGCGAGCCGGGGGTACGCCCGGCGGGTCTGCTCGGCGTCGACACCGAGCTTGGCCGCGAGGACGACCAGCGCGGCCTCGGTGGGGTCGCCGACGACGGCGCCGTCATCGCTGACCGTCGCATCGCTGTCCAGGACCAAGCCCAGGGCCAGCCGGGTGAAGTCCGGCACCGGAGTGCCGGCGACCGACAGGATCGCGCCGGACTTGCGGTATCCCTCCCCGTCCACGGTGAACCACGCCCCACCGGCGTAGATCGTCGACACCATCATCTGGTTCATGGTCAGCGTGCCGGTCTTGTCGGTGTTGATGGCGCTGGTCGCACCGAGCGTCTCGACGTCGGTGAGGTTCTTCACCACCGCCTTGGACTCGGCGAGCTGCTTCGCCCCGTACGACAGCATCGCCTGGACGAACGTGGGAAGGCCGGTCGGGATGGCGGAGATCGCCATCGCGGTGCCGAGCAGCAGCACGTCACTGGCCGAGAGGTCGCGGATCAGCCCGACCACGACGATGAAGGCGACCGCCGTCCACGCGATGATGCCGAGCACCCTGGTCAGGGAGTCGAGTTCCTTCTGCAACGGGGACCGGGTGCGCTTGACCGAGGTGAGCATCGTCGCGATCTGGCCCATCTGGGTCTGCATGCCGGTCGCGGTGACCACGACGGTCGCGGTGCCGCGGGTGACGGAGGTGTTCTGGAAGACCATGTTCGACCGGTCACCGACCGCCACCTCCGGCCCGGGTAGAACTCCGGCGTCCTTGCTCACCGGGGCGCTCTCCCCGGTCAGCGCTGCCTCCTGGGTCTCGAGGGTGGCGGAGTGGATGATCCGTCCGTCGGCCGGCACGATGTCGCCCGCCTCCAGGAGCACCACGTCGCCAGGGACGACGTCGACCGCGGGGGCCAGGATCACCGTGCCTGCGCGCAGCACCCGACTCTGCGGTATCTGCAGCTTTGACAGCGCATCGACACTGGCCCTGGCCTTGAGCTCCTGGCGGGAACCGAGGACGACGTTGAGCGCGACCAGCAGCGCCACGAGGATGCCGGTCGGCACCTGCCCGATGATCAGGCTCACGATCGTGACGGCGACCAGCATGATGTTCATCGGGTCGCGAAGCTGGCCCAGCGCGATTGCCCAGACCGAGGGCGGCTTTTCCTTGGTGATCTCGTTCGGACCGTACCGGGCGAGGCGCGCCGCCGCCTCCTCGGGCGACAGTCCCGACTGCTGGTCCGATCCCAGCCCGGCGAGCACGTCGGCAGGTGGCTGCAGGTAGGGAGGCGCAGCCTCGCCCGGGGTCGACTCGGTCTCGACGACGCTCATGCCAGTCCCCAATCGTGGTCTTCGCGGGCGGTCATGTGGTCTGCACGCCGGTCACGTCGACGCCGACCCGGGTCCCGCCCTTGCCGGCGAGGATCGCAGAGAGCTGGTCGAGGGATCCGATGACGGCGGGACGCGCGGTGGAGCGGGCGAAGGCGGCCGCGGCCCCGACCTTGGGCCCCATGGAGCCGGCGGCGAAGTCGAGCTCACCGAGGGCGTCCGGGTGCGCGGCGCTGATCGCGCGCTGCGCCGGGGTGCCCCAGTCGAGGTAGACGGCGTCCACATCGGTCGCGATGACCAGCAGGTCCGCGCCGAGACCCTCGGCGAGCACGGCACTGGCCCGGTCCTTGTCGATCACCGCCTCGACGCCGACGAGGGTCCGGGTCCCCTTGAGGTACATCGTGGGGATGCCGCCCCCGCCGGCACAGACGACGACACAGCCCTGGCCGAGCAGCCACTCGACTGGCCGGGTCTCGAAGATCCGCTTCGGGACCGGGGACGGGACGACCCGACGCCACGCCGCGCCGTCCTGCCGCACGGTCCAACCCTTCTCGCCGGCGAGGCGGTTGGCCTCCGCCTCGGAGTAGACCGGTCCGACGAACTTCGTCGGCATGGCGAACGCCGGATCGTCCGGGTCGACCTCGGTCATCGTGAGGATGGTGGCGAGCGGCTTCTCGAACGGCAGCAGGTTGCCCAGCTCCTGCTCGATCAGGTACCCGATCATTCCCTCGGTCTGGGCGCCGAGGACGTCGAACGGATAGGCCGAGTCGGCGTCGTACGCGGCCGCCTGCAGCGCCAGCAGCCCGACCTGTGGCCCGTTCCCGTGCGAGATGACCAGCTCGTGCTCCTCGGCAACCGGAGCGAGCGCCTTGCAGGCGGCGGCCACGTTGGCGCGCTGCCGCGCGACGGTCATCGGCTCACCCCTGCGCTGCAGCGCGTTCCCGCCCAGCGCCACGACGATCCTCATCTGCTCTCCCCGAGGGCTGTTTCTCGCTCAGGTGCCGATGGTGGCGACCATGATCGCCTTGATGGTATGCAGCCGGTTCTCGGCCTGGTCGAAGGCGATGTTGGCCGGTGAGGAGAACACCTCGTCGGTGACCTCCAGCCCCCCGGTCAGGCCGGTGTGCTCGGCGACCTCTCGCCCGACGGTGGTGCGGGTGTCATGGAAGGCGGGCAGGCAGTGCATGAACTTCGCCCGCGGGTTGCCTGTGCGGGCCATGGCATCGGCGTTGACCTGGTAGGGCCTGAGATCGCGGACCCGGTCCGCCCACACGTCCTTGGCCTCGCCCATCGACACCCACACGTCGGTGTGCACGAAGTCGGCGCCGCGCAGCCCTTCCTCCGGGTCCGCAGTGATCGTGATGCGAGCCCCCGAAGCCTCGGCGCGCTCGCGGGCGAGGTCCTGCACGTCCTTGCCCGGCCAGAGGTCCTCGGGGGCGCAGATCCGCACGTCCGATCCCATGATCGCACCGGTGACCAGCAGCGAGCGGCCCATGTTGAAGCGGCCGTCACCCATGAAGCAGTAGGTCAGCTGGTGCAGCGGCCGACCGTCGGAGTGCTCCGACATGGTCAGGAAGTCGGCCAGCATCTGGGTCGGATGCCACTCGTCGGTCAGTCCGTTGTAGACGGGTACGTCGGAGAACTCGGCGAGCTCCTCGACGGTCGCCTGGGCCTTGCCGCGGAACTCGATCGCGTCGTACATCCGGGACAGCACGCGGCCGGTGTCCGCGGCGGACTCCTTGTGCCCGAGCTGCGACGAGGTCGGGTCCAGATAGGTGACGTGGCCGCCCTGGTCGTGGGTCGCCACCTCGAACGCGCACCGGGTGCGCGTCGAGGTCTTCTCGAAGATCAGAGCGACACTCTTGCCGAGCATCCGCGGCACCTCGGTGCCCGCGTACTTGGCCCGCTTCAGATCTCGTGCCAGGTCGAGCAGGAACTGCAGCTCGGACTGGGTGAAGTCGATCTCCTTGAGGAAGTCCCGCTGGCGCAGGGTGACGCCCATGGGTTCACCAGCCTCTCGTGGTCGATGGTGCGGTGCGGGCGGTCACCGGACGGCCTCGCGCTCGATCGGGCAGGACATGCAGCGAGGTCCGCCGCGCCCACGCCCCAGCTCGCTGCCGGCGATGGTGACGATCTCGATGCCGTTCTTGCGCAGGAACGTGTTGGTCGTGGTGTTGCGCTCGTAGCCGAAGATGACGCCGGGGGCGACAGCCAGGAAGTTGTTGCCGTCGTCCCACTGCTCGCGCTGGGCGCCGAAGAGGTCGATCGGTGTCCGGAGGACGCGCAGCTCGTCCACCCCGAGAGCGTCCGCGACCACCGGGAACAGCTCGTCGTTCTCCACCACCCGGTAGTCCCCACCGGATCCGACCGGGGTCAGGGTGAACGACCGGAGCGTGTCCGGAAGGTGCGGGTAGACGCTGAAGGCATCGCGGTCGATCATCGTCATGGCCGTGTCGAGGTGCATGAATGCGCGCGTCTTGGGCAGCTCCACGGCGATCACCTTCGTGACCGACCCGTGCTCGAAGTACTGGCGGGTCAGGAACTCGACGCCCTGCGGCGTGGTGCGCTCGCCCATCCCGACCATCACGGTGCCGTTCCCGATCACCAGGATGTCGCCGCCCTCGCAGTTGGCGGGGTCGTGCGAGCCGCCGTCGTTGCCGTAGTAGAAGTGCAGCGGCGGGTCGGCGTCCCGGAACATCGGATGGAAGTTGAACACCAGCCGCGAGTTGATGGTCTCCCGCTTGCGGGCCTGCTTGCTCATCGGGTTGACGGAGAGCCCGTCGTAAACCCAGGCCGAGTTGTCCCGCTGGAACAGGTGGTTCGGCAGCGGGGTCAGCAGGAAGTCGTCCGGGTCGAGATACTCCAGCAGCAGGCTCGAGGTGTCCTGCAGTGTCAGGTCGTGCCTGAGGACACCGCCAATGAGCAGCGCCGCCAGCCGGTCCGCAGGCGCCTGGAAGACCAGCTCGTCCAGCGGCTTGTCCAGTGCCGGCCCGAACCGGGTCGCCGTCGTCAGCTCGTCCTGGACGAACTCGCGCGCGCCGGGCTGGTCGAGCGCCTGCTCCAGCAGGTTTTCGAACAGGTGCACCTTCACACCCTTGGCGCGGAGCTTCTCGGCGAACGCGTCATGTTCCTCGCGGGCGCGCTGCGCCCACATGACGTCGTCGAACAGCAGGTCGTGCACGTTGCTGGGGGTCAGCCGGGTGAGCTCGAGGCCGGGGCGATGCAGGATCACCTGCCGGAGCGTGCCGACCTCGGAGTCGACGTGGAAGGACATGACGATGCCTCTCGTGTGCCGCGGTTACGGACGATAGGAGGGGACCGGGGGCGGCTCGGTCATGCGAGTCCGCTGGGCGAGGTAGACCGGGATGCCCAGGAGGAACGCCACGCCGGCGAAGACGAACGGGAGGTACTCCTCCCACAAGGACTGACCCGTGTTCCGTGAATAGACGATGAACAGGATCGAGAACACCAGGGCGACGACGGCGACGGCGACGTCGCGGGCGAACCTCGGAGTCTGCACCGTGCGGTTGTCCTGGATGCGCCACTTGATCTGCGCGAGGGCGGAGAAACCGTACGGTATGGCGGCGGTGATGCCGGACATGAAGACGAGCGTGTTGAAGACCGTGTAGCCGGCCGAGCCGAGGTAGGAGAACACCATCGCGACCGACGCGAGCACCGTCGACGCGATGATCCCGAACCATGGCACACCGCGGTTGGACAGCCGCCCGAAGGCCTCCGGGAAGAGCCCGTCCTTGGCGGCGGCGAGCGGCATCTCCGCGCAGATCATCGTCCACCCGTTCAGCGCTCCGAACCCCGAGATCACCACCAGGGCGGCCATCACGTAGCCCGCCCAGGTGCCGCCGAAGATGTCGTTGACCGCGGTCGAGTAGGGCGCCGTGGACTCCCCGAGCCGGGCGGACTCCACGATCCCGAACACGGCAGTGAGCGAGAGCAGGTACACGACGGCAGTGGCCAGCGTCCCGAAGATCGTCGCCCGCGGCACGTTCCGGTCGGGGTTCCTGACCTTCGCGGCGGCCACGGCCGCGGTCTCCACGCCGAGGTAGGAGAACAGGCAGAGCGCCATGGCCCCGCCGATCGCCGAGACGTTGCTGTCGCCGCTCACGTTCCAGGGCGTGAAGTTGCCGCTGCTGATGAAGAACAGGCCCACGGTGGACATGAACACCAGCGGAATGAACTTCAGGATCGACGTCCACACCTGGACCGCGCCCATGTTCTTGACGCCGCTGAGGTTGATCGCCGCCGGGATCCACAGCCCGATCAGCGCCAGGATGATCGAGAACAGCTTCGCCCCGTCCTCATTGACGAATTCCTGGACGTACAACACCCAGCCGACGACGATCGCGGCGTTGCCCGCCCAAGCCGTGATCCAGTACAGCCACGCGTTCGAGAAACCGGCCATGTTGCCGAACGCCGACCTCGCGTACGCATACGGACCGCCATCGGCCGGCAGCCGCCTCGACATCGCCGCGAACATCACCGCCAGTGCGAGGGCACCGACGGTGGTCAGCGCCATGGCGAACAGGCTGATCGGCCCATACGCGGCGAGTGACCCGGGAAGGTTGAAGATCCCGACCCCGATGATGCTCCCGACGATCAGCGCGGTCGCCTGCGGAAGACCCAGCGTCCCCCGCGGCTCCACCCGCACCGCCGCACCACCCGGTGCCACCGGACCCGTTGGTGGCCCGCCCGCCGGGGCCCTGCGACCCTGCGGGGACTGCGCCTCGGTCGACATGATGACCTCCTCGACGAGCTTAGGCTGGTGGGGGCTCGGGTTCGTCGGCGACCGGAGCCTTCGTCGCGGCAGGTTCGAGATGCTCGATGCGGAAGCCGGTGAAGGCGTAGACGAGCGCGACGAGCGGGTTGAGCAGGTTGAAAAAGGCGAACGGGAGGTACTGGATCGTCGACACGCCGAGGACGCCGGTCATGTAGGCGCCGCAGCTGTTCCACGGCACGAGCGGCGACGTGACGGTGCCGGTGTCCTCCACGGTTCGCGACAGCATCCGGGGGGCCAGGCGCCGTCGGGCGAACTCGGCGCGGAAGACCCGGCTGGGCATCACCACCGCGACGTACTGATCTCCCGCGACGACGTTGAGCCCGACGCACGTGGCGCCCACGGATCCGATGAGACCCCCGTCGGAGCGGGCCCGGCCCACCACCGGCGCGACGAGCCGATTCAGGAAGCCTGCCTCTTCCATGATCGCCGCGAAGCTCAGCGCACCGAGGATGAGCCAGACCGTGGACAGCATGCTTGACATGCCTCCGCTCGAGAAGAGGTCGTCGATCGTGGCGTTGCCGCTCGTCGACACGAAGCCGTTGGCCATGGAGGCGTACACCGCCTCGATGCCGTTCAGCACGGCTCCCTGGTCGGGTTCGTCCACGAAGGCCCGGACGACATCGGGCTGGGTGAACGAGGCGAGAATCCCGGAGAACACCGCAACGGAGAAGATCGCGAGGAACGGCGGCACCTGCCGGAGCGTGAGCACGACCAGTAGTGCGAGCGGGAGCAGGTTGATCGCGGAGACGTTGAATGCGGTGGAGAGAACGTCGCGGGCCTCGTCCGTGCTGACGGCGGTCGCGGCCGGGTCGTCGACCAGCCCGACCACGAGGAAGCCGAGGAATGCGATCGAGAAGGACGGTACGACAGTCCAGAGCATCCCCCGGATGTGCTGGTTGACGCTCACTCCGCCGACCAGGCCGGGTATCAGGATCGTCGTCTCCGACAGCGGCGACATCTTGTCGCCCATGTACGCCCCGGAGATGACCGCTCCGGCCGCGATCGCGGTCGACACGCCGAGAATCGGCGCCATCCCGACGAACGCCACCCCCAGCGTTCCGGCAGTGGTCCAGGAGCTGCCGGTCACCGCGCCGACCACAGCGCAGATCACTGCGACGGCCGCGTAGAAGATGGCCGGCTGCAGGAGGGCGATCCCGTAGGACACGACGGTGGGGATGGTGCCGGCCATGTTCCAGGTGCCGATCAGCGCTCCGACCGCCAGCAGGATGAACACGGCGCCCATCGCCGAGGCGACTCCGCCGATCGCCGCCTCCCGGAGCGTGGCTGCGGTGTGTCCGTTCTTCAGCGCGACCAGCCCGGCGAAGACGGCGCTCGCGAGCAGTGCCACCTGCAGTGGCCCGTTCGTCGCGTCGATTCCGAACAGAGCGATCGTCAGCGTCAGAAGGATGATCAGGACCAGAACGGGGGCGAGCGCGTCGGCCAGGCTTGGCGGCCGCGGCGCGGTCACCCTTCGTGCGGTCGCGTCGTCCATCGCGGGCCCATCGGTCGGTCGCCGCTACGCGCCGCGCGCACCATCGACGACGGCGTCGATCGTCATGTCCGGTTCCCCTCGCGCGCCGCATGCCCTGGCACCGGGCTCGACCGGCAGCCACGGTATGACCGGGTTGGGTGGGCAGTGCCCACCCCGCGATGGGTGGTTGCGCGTCAGACAGCGCCGGTCAGGCGGTGGCGGCAGGCGGTGGGAGGTCCGCCGCGGCTTCGTCAGCCTCGAGCGAACTCGGCAACTTGGCGGTGGCGAAGAGCGCGAGCAGCGCGACGAGCGCGACCGCCACGGCGCCGAGTTGCAGGGCCT
>JBKOXW010000305.1:0-3543 GCA_046744115.1 Actinomycetota bacterium
GCCGCTCGGTACGCCGCGCTGGCCGAGGCCGCCGAGCGGGCCGACGCGGACGCGGTGCTGCTCGGCCACACCCTGGACGACCAGGCCGAGACCGTGCTGCTCGGGCTGGGCCGGGGCTCCGGCCCTCGCTCGGTCGCCGGCATGCGGCCGGCGGACCCGCCGTGGCTGCGACCGCTGCTCGGTGTGCGGCGCGCCACCACCCGTGCCGCCTGCGCCGCGCAGGGGCTGGCCACCTGGGACGACCCGGACAACGCCGACCCGCGGTTCACCCGCTCCCGGCTCCGGCACGAGGTGCTGCCGCTGCTGGAGGACGTGCTGCGCGGCGGCGTCGCGGAGGCGCTGGCCCGGACCGCCGAGCTGGTCCGCGACGACCTGGACGCGCTCGACACCCAGGCCGCGAACGTGACCGCCGCGCTGGCCGCCGGGGACTCGCTCGACGCGGGCCTGCTGGCCCGGCATCCGCCGGCGATCCGGGCCCGGGTGGTGCGCTCCTGGCTCCGCAGGAACGGCGTCGGCGCACTCGCCTCGGCCCATCTCGGCGCCGTCGACGCCCTCGTCGTCGACTGGCGGGGCCAGGGGCCCGTCGGCGTGCCCGGCGGGTTGGCCGTGTCCCGCCGGCATGGCAGGCTGCACCTCGACCGGCCCGACCAGCCCAAGCCTGACCAGCCCGGTACGTGACGTACCAGCGCGCGACCGCGACCCAGCCGCCGAGGCCCCGCCCGTCCAGTCCGATGAGGATCGTCGTTCGATGGGGAGTCCATGCTGACCTACGACGGGGACATCGACGAGATCCTCATCACCGAGGACCAGATCGCGGCCAAGATCGCCGAGCTGGCCGGCCGGATCTCCGCCGACTACGCCGACCGCGAGCTGCTGCTCGTCGGCGTGCTCAAGGGCGCGGTCATGCTCATGTCCGACCTCGCCCGGGCGCTGACCCGACCGGTGACCCTGGAGTTCATGGCGGTCTCCTCATACGGCTCGGCGGCGTCCTCCAGCGGCATCGTGCGCATCCTCAAGGACCTCGACCGGGACATCTCCGGCCAGCACGTGCTGGTCGTGGAGGACATCGTCGACTCCGGGCTGACGCTGTCCTGGCTGCTGAAGAACCTGCGCACGCGCCAGCCCGCATCGCTGGAGGTGATGGCCCTGCTGCGCAAGCCGGACGCGATCAAGGTCGACGTCCCGGTGAAGTACGTCGGCTTCGACATCCCGAACGAGTTCGTGGTCGGCTACGGGCTGGACTACGCCGAGCGGTACCGGGACCTGCCCTACGTCGCCCGGCTCAAGCCGGAGGTGTACGCCCGCTGACCGGGCGGTGAGGCCCGCGGTCAGCACCGGAACACCGGTCGGTCCCGGTCCGTTGGTCCCAACAGGGTCGCCGACGCGGCGGCCTCTGCGCCGCCGTACGGCCCGGTGTACCGTCCATGACATTGGACGGTGCCCGGCCAATGGTGGCGCCCACCAGGCAGAGCAGGAGGGACGAGGCTCCGGCACGGCGCCTTCGTAATCCATATGGACCGCAGACGAATCTTCCGGTCGCCATGGTTCTGGATCGCCGCCGCGGCGTTGATGATCTTTGTGCTGCAGCCGCTGTTCCGCGGTAACGGCGGCTTCGCCGAGGTCGAGACGTCCAAGGCGCTGGCCCAGATCGAGGCCGGTAACTACTCCGACGTCGTGATCAACGACCGGGAGCAGCGACTCGACATCACGCTGAACAGCCCGGTCGACGGCGAGGAGAAGATCACCGCGTCGTACCCGGCGGAGAGCTCCGATCAGATCTTCACGATGCTGGAGGAGCGGCAGGACCGGCAGTTCGACACGAACGTCAGCCGGGACAACGTCTTCATCACCCTACTGGTCAGCCTGCTGCCCATCCTGCTCGTCGTCTTCCTGCTGTTCTTCCTGATGAACCAGGTGCAGGGCGGCGGCAGCCGGGTGATGAACTTCGGCAAGTCCAAGGCCAAGCTCGTCAGCAAGGACACGCCCAAGACCACGTTCGCCGACGTGGCCGGCGCGGACGAGGCGATCGAGGAGCTCCAGGAGATCAAGGAGTTCCTGGAGAGCCCGACGAAGTTCCAGGCGATCGGCGCCAAGATTCCCAAGGGCGTGCTGCTGTACGGCCCACCCGGCACCGGCAAGACGCTGCTCGCGCGTGCCGTCGCCGGCGAGGCCGGGGTGCCGTTCTACTCGATCTCCGGCTCCGACTTCGTCGAGATGTTCGTCGGCGTCGGCGCGTCCCGAGTCCGTGACCTGTTCGAGCAGGCGAAGGCGAACGCGCCGGCGATCATCTTCGTGGACGAGATCGATGCGGTCGGCCGGCACCGCGGCGCCGGGCTCGGCGGCGGGCACGACGAGCGCGAGCAGACCCTCAACCAGCTGCTCGTCGAGATGGACGGCTTCGACGTCAAGGGCGGCGTGATCCTCATCGCGGCCACCAACCGGCCGGACATCCTCGACCCCGCGCTGCTGCGGCCGGGCCGGTTCGACCGCCAGATCCCGGTCGACCGACCGGACCTCGAAGGGCGCAAGGCGATCCTGGCCGTGCACGCCAAGGGCAAGCCGCTCGGCCCGGACATCGACCTCGCCGTCATCGCCCGGCGTACCCCCGGCTTCACCGGTGCCGACCTGGCGAACGTCATCAACGAGGCGGCGCTGCTCACCGCCCGGCAGAACGGGCGCTTCATCACCATGCTCTCGCTGGAGGAGGCGATCGACCGGGTGATCGCCGGCCCCGAGCGGCGCACCAGGGCGATGAGCGACAAGGAGAAGAAGGTCACCGCCTACCACGAGGGCGGGCACGCGCTCGCCGCCTGGGCGCTGCCGAACCTGGACCCGGTGCACAAGGTCACGATCCTGCCTCGGGGCCGGTCGCTCGGGCACACGCTCGTGCTGCCGACCGAGGACCGGTACACCCAGACCCGGTCGGAGATGATCGACCAGCTGGTGTACGCGCTGGGCGGGCGGGCCGCCGAGGAACTGGTCTTCCACGAGCCGACGACCGGTGCCAGCGACGACATCGACAAGGCCACCCACCTGGCCCGGGCGATGGTCACCGAGTACGGGATGAGCGCCAAGCTCGGCGCGGTCAAGTACGGGGTGAAGGAGTCCGAGCCGTTCCTCGGCCGCGACTACGGCCACCAGCGCGACTACTCCGAGGAGATCGCCGCCGACATCGACGAGGAGGTGCGCGGGCTGATCGAGGCGGCGCACGACGAGGCGTGGGAGATCCTGGTCGAGCACCGGGACGTGCTCGACGACCTGGTGCTCGAGCTGATGGAGAAGGAGACGCTCAGCAAGGAGGACCTGGCCCGGATCTTCTCGCCGGTGGCCAAGCGCCCGCCGCACAACACGTACGCCGGGTTCGGCAAGCGGACCCCGTCGGAGAAGCCGCCGGTGATGACTCCGGCCGAGCTCACCGGGGCGGCCAGCGGCCGGCCCAACGGCAACCGGCCGGGCACGCCGTCACCGCGGCCGGCGCCGCCGACGGCGGCGTCCCCGACGCCTGCACCCCCGGCCGCCGAGCCGGTGCCGGCGGGCTCCAGC
>JBKOXW010000212.1:0-9548 GCA_046744115.1 Actinomycetota bacterium
GTGGGGGTGGGCGTCGGCACGGGCACCGCCGCCTGGGCACCGGGCTGCGCGGCGGGGCCGGTGACCACCGAGCTGCCGGCCACCAGGCCGGCGACGAGCAGCAACGCGGCCGGGACGGCGGCTGCTCGCGCCCCCGTACGCACCCCCCGACCCACCGGCACGGTGCGCAACACTAGTGGCCACCGCATCGCGCCGAGGGAGCCGTCCGTGGACTTCGATGTCACGATCGAGATCCCCAAGGGGGAGCGCAACAAGTACGAGTTCGACCACGAGAGCGGCCGGATCCGGCTGGACCGGACCCTGTTCACGGCGACCCAGTACCCGGCGGACTACGGGTTCATCGAGGGCACGCTCGGCGACGACGGCGACCCGCTCGACGCGCTGGTGCTGCTGCAGCAGCCGACCTTCCCCGGCTGCCTGATCCGCTGCCGCGCTATCGGCATGTACCGGATGCGCGACGAGAAGGGCGGCGACGACAAGGTCCTCTGCGTGCCGGCGGACGACCCGCGGATGGAGCACCTGCGCGACATCCACCACCTGCCCGAGTT
This sequence comes from Actinomycetota bacterium, assembly GCA_046744115.1. GTDB lineage: Bacteria > Actinomycetota > Actinomycetes > Mycobacteriales > CADCTP01 > JBKOXW01. The sequence continues at coordinate 549 of JBKOXW010000212.1, forward strand.
CGACCGGCTCGAGATCCAGCACTTCTTCGGCGTCTACAAGGAACTCGAGCCCGGCAAGTCGGTCGAGGGCGCGACCTGGGCCGGCCGGGCCGACGCCGAGTCCGAGATCGAGGCGTCCCGCCGCCGGCTCACCGAGTCCGCGCACTGAGGGCCGTACGGTCGGCCGCGTTAGGCCGCCGCGCTCTCGGCCGCCAGCGCGTCCGACTCGGCCCGGGCGGTCAGCCCGGACATCGAGCTCAGCCGCAGGTTCTTCAGCCGCAGGGTAAGCACGAACGCGATCAGTGCCATCGGCACCCCGACCAGGAACGCGGTGCCGACGGCGTTCGTGTACGCCACCGGGTCCAGGCTGGCCACCGGCGTCCCGTCCGGATCCGTCGTGGTCACGACCGTGGCGCCGGCGGTGACGATCGCGCCGAACACGGCCGTGCCGATCGCGCCGCCCAGCGACCGGGAGAACGTCACCGACGAGGTCGCCACGCCCAGCTCGCGCGGGTCGCTGTCGTTCTGCACGGCCAGCACGAGCGTCTGCATGGTGAAGCCGAGGCCGATACCGACCGCCACCAGCTCCAGCGCCAGCAGCCAGATCGGCGTGTCGACCGCGAGCGTGGACAGTGCCAGCAGGCTGCCGACGAGGATCGCCGACCCGGCCACCGGGAACGGCTTGAACCGGCCGATCCGGGAGATCACCCGCCCGCTGCCGATCGACGCGACGAGGATGCCGACCATCAGCGGGAGCATGAGCAGGCCGGCCTCGGTCGCGCTGAAGGCCCGCACCAGCTGCAGGTACAGCGGCACGTACACGATCGCGCCGAACATGGCCGCGCCGATGATGAACGTCGCCCCGTTGGCGAGGCGGAAGGTCGCGTTCCGGAACAGGCGCAGCGGCAGGATCGGCTCCGGCGCGGCTCGCTCGATGAGGACGAACGCGGTGAGCAGGGCCGCGGCCGCGACGGACAGGCCGATGATCAGCGGCGAGCCCCAGGCGTACTGCTGGCCGCCCCAGGTCGTGACGAGCAGGGCCGAGGCCACCCCGGCCACCAGCGTGCCGGCGCCGGCGAAGTCGAGGGCATGGTCGCGGCGGACGTGCGGGATGTTCAGCTTCGCGCCGACGACGAGCCAAGCCACCACCCCGATCGGGACGTTGATGAAGAAGATCCAGTGCCAGCTGAGCGCGTCGGTGAAGAAGCCGCCGAGCAGCGGGCCGGCGACCGAGGACAGCCCGAACACCGCGCCGAAGTAGCCCTGGTAGCGGCCGCGCTCGCGGGGGCTGAGCACGTCGCCGACGATCGTGAGGGCGAGCGAAATGAGCCCGCCGCCCCCGAGCCCCTGGATCGCCCGGAACAGGATCAGCTGCCACATGTTCTGGCTGAAGCCCGCGAGCACCGAGCCGATCAGGAAGATCGCGATCGCGAACTGGAAGACCGGCTTGCGGCCGTAGATGTCGGACAGCTTGCCGTACAGCGGGGTCGATGCCGTCGCCGTGATCAGGTACGCGGCCACCACCCAGCTCACGTGGTCCGCGCCGCCGAGGTCGGTGACGATCGTCTTCAGCGCCGTCCCGACCACGCTCTGATCCAGCGCGGCGAGGAACACGCCGAGCATCAGCGCCAGCAGCACAGTGAGCACCTCGCGGTGCGTCATCTGCGCTGCTGGCTGCGTCTGCGGTTGTCCGGCGGCGGGACGGGTCACGTATGGCTCCTGTCGAGGCGAGAGGGCTGAGCGCCGGCCTGTTCCTCGTCGGCGCGTCGCAGGTCGGCGTTCAGCCGGGCGAGCAGGCTGGCGAGCGCCCGCTGGTCACCGACCGGCCATGCGCCCACGACGCGGCGCATCCGGTCGTGCCGAGCCTTGCGGATGCGGGCCAGGATGTCCGAGCCCTTGCCGGTCGCCGAGAGCAGGGAGGCCCTGCGGTCCTCCGCGTCGGTGTCCCGCTCGACCAGCTCGGCCGACTCGAGCGCGGCGACCTGCCGGCTGACCGTCGACAGGTCGAGCCGGACCCGGCCGGCCAGCTCGGACATGCGCATCGGCCCGTCGCGGACCAGCTCGCCGAGCACCTCGAATGCCACCTTCTCCAGGCGACCGAGCTCGGGCATCGTGGTCCGGTGCCGGGCCCGCTCCGCGAAGCCGAACAGCGCGCCCAGCTCGCGCGCGATGTCCTCGACATGGTCCGCCGGCACGACTCACTCCCAGTTGCTTGCAGCTCGCAACTATATTAGTTGCTTTCCGCAAGTAACTGTCAACCGGCCCGTCTTATGCCCGGCGCCTCCCAGGTCGGCTACGGCTGCGGCCGCGGCGCGGGGCCCGGGTCCGGCGGCAGGGGATCCGGCTGCGGCGCCGGCGGGATCGGGTCCGGGTTCGGCAGCGGGGGGAACGGGTCGGGCGCCGGGCCGGGCGGTATCGGATCGGGACGGGGCGTGGGCGGCTCGGGATCCACCGGCGGGATGGTGTCCATGTCGGCCTCCGTTCGGGTGGTCCTCTGTGCCCGGTCTACCCCACCACGAACGGGCTGACCACCCAGAAAACCGGTCGAGTGGCCGCGCCGCACCGCCGTACGGTCGACCGGTGCTGGACCGGGACATGCAGGCCCACTACGCGCTCGGCCTGGAGCGGGAGCGGCTCGCCGGCCCGCATGCGCTGGAGTGGGTGCGCACCCGCGAGCTGCTCGAGCGGCATCTGCCGCCCGCTCCGGCCGTGCTGCTCGACGTTGGCGGCGGGCCGGGCGCGTACGCGGTGTGGCTCGCTTTGGCCGGCTACGCGGTGCACCTCGTCGATCCGATCCCGCTGCATCTGGCTCAGGCGGTCGCCGCGGCCGCGGCCGAGAGGGCGGAGCTGGCGAGTGCGACCGTCGGGGACGCCCGGGCCCTCGCCGCCGCCGACGGGTGCGCGGACGCCGTACTCCTGCTCGGTCCGCTCTACCACCTGCAGGATCGGCGGGAGCGGCTGCGGGCGCTGGCGGAGGCGCGGCGGGTGACCCGCCCTGGCGGCCTCGTCGTCGCGGCCGCGATCTCCCGCTATGCGTCCACAATCGACGGTCTGCTGCGCAGCTACTTCGACCAGGACGGGTTCGAGGACATCGTGCTCGGCGTGCTGGCCGACGGCCGGCATCGCAACCCGACGCGCAACCCGAACTGGTTCACCACCGCGTACTTCCACCACCCCGACGAGCTGCGCGCCGAGATCGCCGAGGCGGGACTGGCCTTGCTCACGCTCGTTGCCGTCGAGGGCGTCGGCGTCGCGCTGACCGACATCCACGCGCGACTGGCCGACCCGCAGCGCCGCGAACGCCTGCTCCGCGCGATCCGCCGGCTCGAGGCCGAGCCGACGCTGCTCGGCTCGACCGGCCATCTCCTCGCCGTCGCTCGCGCCTGAGCCAGGGGTTCAGCGCGCTGGGTCGGGCGCGTCAGGCGCCGGCGAGCAGCGGGAGGCGCTCCTCCTCGGCGAGACCGCCCCACACGCCGTACTCCTGCCGGGTCCCCACGGCGAACCGCAGGCAATCCTTGATCACCGGGCAGGTCGCGCATATCCGCTTCGCCGCGGCGATGCGCAGGTCGCGGCGCAGGCCACGCTCGCCGTGCGGGGCGAAGAAAAGATCGTCGTCGGCCTCACGGCAGGCGGCGCGGTACTGCCACTCCCAGGTCTCGTAGATCGGTCCAGGCAGCCGACTCAGCAGCATGTCCCCCCTCCCCGGCCACCAGGGGTCGCCGTCGGTGATGCCGTTCAGTAGGAGGTTCGGACACCGATACAACCGTCTACCCGGCGCAGCCGCGCAATAGGCAATTGCGCCTAGCCCGGGCGCGCGTCGTCGGGCCCGACCACCGGGAACGCGCCGCGCGATGTCTCGATCATCCCGTACGCTCGCCACCTGGGGTGACCGACGTACGCGGGGGTGACGATGTCGGCCGACAACCTCATGCCCGGCTTCCCGGGCCTCCTCCGCACCAAGCTCGGGGCGCCGCCGCTGCGGCCGGGCGTGCTGGCCAGGGACGCTCCCGCACGCCGGCTCGCGGAGTCGGCGACGTTCGGGCGCCTCGCCGTCGTCACCGCTCCGGCGGGCTGGGGCAAGTCGACGCTGCTCGCCCAGTGGCAGGCCGGCGACGCGCACCCGGACTCCTTCGCCTGGGTGTCCCTCGACGAGGGCGACAACGATGCGGTGCGCTTCTGGCTGTACGTGCTCGCCGCGCTCGCCGACGTCGAGCCGGGCGCCTGCCCGGTGTCGGGACGGATGCTCACCTCGACGGGCAGCGTCGTGCTGGCCGACGTGGTGCGGGCGCTGGTCAACGACCTGACCGCGGTCGGCACGCCGCTGACCCTGGTCCTCGACGACTACCACCTCATCACCAGCGACGACGTACACGCCCAGCTGGGCCTGCTGATCCGGCACCTCCCGCGCAACCTTCGCCTGGTGCTGGCGACGCGGGCGGCGCTGCCGGCGGCCCTGGGCGTGCCGCGGCTGCGCGGCCGCGGGCTCGTCGTCGAGCTCACCGTGGACGACCTGCGGTTCAGCGCCGGCGAGTCGAGGCTGCTGCTCGACCTCGAGCTGGGCGGTCGGTTGAGCGAGCGGGACACGGCCCGGCTGCACGAGTGGACCGAGGGGTGGGCCGCCGGCCTGCACCTCGCCGCGCTGTCGCTGCGGGGCCGCGACGACGCGGCCGAGCTCATCGCGACGTTCGCCGGCGACGACCGGCACGTCGCCGAGTACCTGGCCGGCGAGGTGCTCGGCCGGCAGCCGGAGCAGATGAGCACGTTCCTGCGCCGGACGTCGGTCCTGCCTCGCTTCAGCGCACCGCTGTGCGCGACGGTCACCGAGGACGGCGCCGCCGACGCCCTGCTCGACCGCGCCGAGCGAGACCAGCTGTTCGTCATCCCGATGGACAACCGGCGGTACTGGTACCGGTTCCACCACCTGTTCGGCGACCACCTCCGCCACGAGCTGGACCGGGTCGAGCCGGGCGCAGCGGCGGGGCTGCACCGGCGGGCCGCGGCCTGGTGCGAGGAGCACGGGCTGCCGATCGACGCGGTCGGGCACGCGCTCGCCAGCGGCGACCTCGACCTGGCCACCGATCTCGTCGTGGCGCATCACTTCGAGGTCGGGAACACCGGCCAGGTCGCGACCGTCCTCGGCTGGTTCGACCGGCTCGGGCTCGAGGCGGTCAGTGCCGACCCGCGGCTGTCGCTCGCGCGGGCGACGCTCGCGATGTACGCCGGCGACGTCGACGGGATGGCACGGTGGCTGGACGTCGCCGAGCACGCGACCCCCGCCGACCCCCGCCCCGAGCTCACCGCCGAGCTGGGGGCCGGAACGGCGATGATCCGCCAGATCCACGCGTACGGCAGCGGCGACAGTGGCCGGGCGCTGCGGTGGGCGACGATCGCGATGGAACGGATCGCCGATCGCCGCAGCCAGTGGTACGCGACCACGCAGGCGTACTGGTCCGTCGCCTCGTTCCGCACCGGCCGCGCCGACGATGCGATCGGCGGCTTCATCCGGTGCGTCGACCTCGGCGAGGCGATCGGCTACCACCTGCTCGCCCTGTGCTCCGCCGGCTACCTGGCTCTGTTCCATGGCGAGCGCGGCGAGACCGACGCGGCCGACCGGTGGATCGACTATGCCGGCAAGGTCACCGAGGAGTACGACCTCGGCGCGCACCACCTCGGCTACAGCTGGCTGCTCGCCCGCGGCTGGCTGACTCTGTCCACGGGGGACGCATCGGCGGCGGAGTCCGACCTGTCGCGCGCGCTGGAGATGGTGCGGCGCGGGCCGTTCCGGCTGGAGCACGTGGAGATCCTGAGCGCGCTGGCGTCCGCGCGCGAGCAGCTCGGCGACGTGGCGACGCCGGCCCAGCTACGGGCGACCGCCCGGCGGCTTCTCTCGCTCTGCCCCGATCCCGGGCACCTGGTGGCGCGGCCCTGGGCGGCCGGGGCTGCGGGCAGCGCCACGCCGCCGGGAGAGAACCCGCACCGGCTCACCGACCGCGAGCTGACCATCCTCCGACTCGTTGCCGAGGGACTGACCAACGCCCAGGTGGCCAGCCGCCTGCAGCTGAGCGAGCGTACGGTCGCTGCCCACCTGCGCTCGATCTACGCCAAGGTCGGCCTCGCCAGCCGCTCCGCCGCCACCCGCTACGCGGTCGAGCACGGCCTGACCTGACCGGCTCAGACCTCATGCCTACCGCGGCGTCCCGCGGAACGGCGCTCCTGCCCGCCCGGCCGGCGCGTCGTCAGTGGTCGGCCCGGGCTGTCGAGGAGCGACGCGCACGACGTGTGCTGGTGGCTCCCCCGCTCGCGCGCCGCCGGCCGACGCCTCGCGTCCCGGCCTTGGCCTCGTCGCCGGGCCTGGTCAGCAGCTGGGACACGCGTTGCGGGGTCACTCGAAGCGTGGCGCCGATGTCTCGGACGGTCAGTCCCAGGTGGGCCAACTCGCGCGCTGCCTCACGGACGGCCCTGGACGCAGCCTCGGCCGCGCGATCGGCCTTGGCCCGCAGCTCAGCGGCTTCGCGCACGTCGTCGACGATCTTCGTGGGCAGGACCGGTTGAATCGCGACGGCGACTGAGTCGGGCGGCACCTCTGCAATGAGCGTGACCAGACTGCGGACCGTCTCCTCGACCTGGTCAAGCCGCCGAGCCTGCGTGACCCGCCCGTCGAGTTCAGGCACGGTGATTTCCCACCAGCCGCCGACCCGCTCACACACAGCGGTGTAGATCTTCATTGCAGCCATCCCTTCCGTAGGCACGCCAGGTCACGCTGGATCCCGCGTACTACCCCGGCACTGACCTCGACGTGGCGAGGTACCGCTGCGACATGCCTCCCGCACGGGCACCGCCACTTCTCGTGTACGCCGTCCTCCGAGACCTTTTCGCAGCCATTCGCCCGGAGAGCCCTCACCACGAGGCGCTTCCTCATCGGCTTCACGAAGGCTAATCTATGGGCCTTTACTTAGACAAGTCAATGGGCCTTGACGAATCGGTGCAGAGGTGGCGGTCGGATGCGGGTGCTACCAGATCTGTTGCAGGCGGACGACGAGGATGGCGAGGACGAGGCAGGTGACGGCGCCGACCGTGCTGCCCCACCGGGACCGCTCGGCCAGCATCCACAGTGCACCGATCGGGGCGACCAGCAACGAGGACACGAGATAGAGGAGGAACGTTGCGAGCTGCTCCGGCCGGTCGCCGGTGATCATCACGATCACGGCCACGACGGCCTGCACCAGCGCGAGGACTTCCAGCACGCCCAGCCCGGCCAGCTGGGTCATGCCGGGGCGGCGGCCCAGCAACGCCATCAGCAGACCCCACGCGGCGAGCACGAGCGAGGCCGCGATGAGTGCGATCGCGAGCGCATCGATCACGGTCCGGGATCATCCCGCAGGGCGGCGACCGGCTGCGCGGTGTGCCGGAGCCAGAGCAGCCCGAGCACGGGCAGCACCAGCGGAACGAACCCGTACCCGCGGCCGTAGAAGGACCAGACAGTGGCGTCCGGGAACGCGTCCGGGTTGAGCATGCTCACGGTGCCGACGATCAGCACGCCGGCGAGCTCGATCGTGCACGCCACGACGGCGAGCCGGCGGGCGGCCGGGCCGCGCGCGGCCAGTCCGATCGTCGCCAGCACGTACACGGCCGCGGCGAACGCCGACAGCAGGTACGGCACCGGAGCCTCGTCGAGGCGGGTCGCGATCTGCACGCCCGCGCGGGCGCCCGCCGACACCGCAAACACCGCGTAGACCGCGACGAGCACCCGGCCCGGCCCGGTCGCGGTCGGGCGGCCGGCCGTGGCCGACCACCAGTGGCGCGGCGAGCGGGTCACCGTCACCGCACGTGTCCGATGTGGACACTGCGCGCCTCGAGGTGGAACACGTCATCGCGGTGGCCGAGAAAGGAGTCGTCCGCGGGGTCGAGCAGCCGCTGCCAGCTCGCCTCGTCCGCGGAGCCGAGCAACCCGGTCTCGCGTAACCGGTCCACCCGCCAGCGCAGGCCCTCGACCACGTGTGCCCGATCCTCGGCCGCGAGCGGCGCCGGACGCTCGATCAGCACGCTGCGGGTGGTCACGTCGACCAGCCCTGCCCGGCGCAACGCCTCGGTCCAGCCGTACGGCATCGGCACCGAGCCGGGCAGAGCCGCGCGCATCCGACCGAACCACTCGTCCTGCGTGGCGTCCAGGCGCACCTCCAGGCCCGGCGCGCCGACGCCCAGATCCCACGGAAGGTGCCGGCTGCCCAGCCCGCCCTCGGCGAGCGCCAGCCTCCCCCCGGGCGCGAGCAACGCGGCCAGGGCGTCGACGGCAGCCTGCTGGTCGGCGGCGTGGTGCACCGCGGCGGACGCCCACACCAGGTCTGCCGGGGATCCCGGCGCGGCACGCAGCGCGGCCGCGTCGTCGAGGTCGGCCAGCACGAAGTCCACCGCAGCGCCGGCCTCCGCGGCGTGCACCCGAGCCGTGGCGAGCACCGCCTCTGCACCGTCCACCCCGACGACGCGGGCAGCACGGGGAAGCGCCGCCGCGAGCGCGACGGCCATGCCGCCACCGCCGCAGCCCACGTCCACGGCCAGCCGGTCGGAGGGCCGGATCAGTGCGGCCGCCACCGTCGCGTACCAGCCTGCGTCGTCGTGCGCCGACGAGGCCAGGTGGTCGGCGTGCTCGGCCCAGTCCACGTGATAGTCCGACATGTCAGGCAGGCTCCCATGGGCCGAATCTCTGGACACAGCAACACCCTAACTGGTAATGACAACCATTAGTAGAAAGGTCCAGCCTTGGCGAGTCAGATGGATGCATACGATCCCGCTCAACGAGGAGCGGCTGCCAGCGACCAGCCGGCTGTGCGCTGCCAGCCTGACCCGGACCGCGGCCCGGCTCGCCGGGCTGGGCGTGCGCCCGCCGCCGGTTGCGGCAGAGGAGATAGCCGCCCGAATGCTGGCCCGCTACCTGGGCGTAGGCGCCGAGGCGGAAGGCCGCGCCGGCTGGGTGGTGGCCGACGGCCCGCGACGACGGCCGCGCGTTCCTGACGGCGTGCGCCG
>JBKOXW010000126.1:0-6615 GCA_046744115.1 Actinomycetota bacterium
GATCCACGGGCGATGAACAGCACCTGCCGGGTCGACCGCGCGACGGCCGCCACCTCCCCCACCCGAGGCAGCAGCGCGTCGAGCGTCCGCCGCAGCGCGGCCGGCTGCTCGGCGATCTCGGCCCGCATCCAGCTGGTGGCCCCGTGTGGAGCCGCGATAACGCTCACGCCCGGACCTGGCCGGGTACGTCGCCGTACACGGGCTCGCCGCCGATCCAGGTCGCGCAGGTCCGCAGGTCGTCGCCGAGCCAGACCACGTCGGCGGCGGCGCCTGGGGCGATCCGCCCCAGGTCGGGGCGCCCGATCAGGTCGGCGGGCAGCTCGGTGGCCGCACGCAGCGCGGTCTGCAGGTCGACACCCTCGGCGACCATGTTCGCGATCGCGTGGTCAAGCCGCAGGCCGGACCCGGCGATCGTGCCATCGGGGCGCAGCGGCGGGCCGCCCACCTCGACGATCACCTCCTGGCCGCCGAGCACGTACCGGCCCGGCGGCATCCCGGCCGCCGCGACCGCGTCGGTGACCAGCACGATCCGGCCGGGCGCGGCCTGGAATGCCAGCCGGCACACTGGGCCGACCACGTGGTGCAGGTCGGCGATGAGCCCGCAGGTCAGCCTCGGGTCGACGAGCGCCTGCCCGACCACGCCGGGCTCCCGGTGGTGCAGCGGCCGCTGGGCGTTGAACAGATGGGTGACCATCCGGGCGCCGGCGTCCGCGGCCGCCTCGACCTGCGCCGCCGTCGCGTTGCTGTGCCCCACGCTGACCACGACTCCGGCGGCGGCCAGCCCCCGGACCGCGTCCAGCGCGCCGGGCAGCTCCGGGGCGAGCGTGAACATCCGCACCAGCTCGGGCGCGGCGGCCAGCAGCTCCCCCACCGACCGCGGGTCCGGGTCGCACAGCCAATCCGGGTTGTGTGCGCCGCGGCGACGCCGGGCCAGGAACGGGCCCTCGACGTGCACGCCGAGCACCCGAGCGCCGGCCGGACCCAGCTCGGGCAGCAGGGCGGCGGTGCGCCGCAGCGCGGCCACCAGGTCGGGCACCGGCGCGGTGATGAACGTCGGCACGAACGCGGTGACCCCCGTCTCCGGCAGCCGCCGCAGCACCGCGGTCCACTCGTCGAGGTCCGCGCTGACCAGGTCGACGCCGTAGCAGCCGTTGACCTGAAGGTCGATCAGGCCGGGAACGAGCAGGCCGGAGGGCAGCGCGAGGTCGGCCGGAACGCCGGCGTACGTGGTGCCTTCGGACACGCCGACGATCGCGCCGTCGGCGACCGCGACGACACCCGGGGCGAGCAGGTTACCCTCCGCGACAACGCGCGGCGCCGAGATGACCCGCACGAGCCCTCCCTCCCCGGAGGCGGACGCCCGAGGTAGACCGTTGACAGACCGCAGGTGGCTCTGGTCTAGTCCCGGCCTAGACCGGTCCATACCAGTTGAACCGACTGTAGGGCGCGGGTAGGGAGGGGCGCAATGCCCGACGTGAGCAGCATCGACCATGCCAGCCCCGTGCCGAAGTACTTCCAGCTCCGGGAGATCCTGCTCGACCTGGTCGAGTCCGAGCTCGGCATCGACCAGGCGATCCCGTCCGAGCGGGAGCTGTCCCAGCGGTACGGGCTGTCCCGGATGACCGTCCGGCAGGCGGTCGACCACCTCGTCTCGGAGGGCCGGCTCTACCGGGTGCAGGGCAAGGGAACGTTCGTCGCCCGGCCGAAGATCGAGATGCCGCTGCGGCTGGCCTCGTTCACCGACGACATGCGGGCCCGCGGGCTGGCGCCCGGCTCCCGCGACCTGGACCGCCACACCGCGCCCGCCAGCGCCCACCTGGCCCGCAGCCTCGGTATCGAGCCGGGCGACCCGGTGCACGTCATCGAGCGGCTGCGCACCGCCGACGGCATCCCGATGGCCGTCGAGCGCTCGCACATCCCGGAGGCGGTCGCGCCCGGCCTGGCCGAGGAGCCGCTCACGGACAGGTCGCTGTATGACGTGCTCGCCCACCGGTTCGGCGTGATGCTCGACTCCGGCGAGCAGACCATCGAGGCCGGGATCGCCGACCCCGCCGACGCCACCCTGCTCGAGCTGCCCGCCGGCTCCGCGGTGCTGCTGCTGCAGCGGCGGTCGTTCGCGGCCGGCGTCGCGGTCGAGCTCGCCCTGTCGACCTACCGCGCCGACCGCTACCAGCTGCACGTCGCGCTGGAGGTACCGCGTCCCGCCGTCCCGGCACAGAACCGGAACCACTGAGCGGTCGCGCCGGCCGTGCCCGCGCCCGGCTCGGGTCAGCGGCGGCTGACGCTCACCACGCTCAGCGGCGTGCCCTGCTGGCAGGTGGTGAAGACATTGGTCAGCACGACACCGCGCACCCGCAGCGGCACGTCGAGCGGCACGTTCTCGGCATCGAGCAGCAGCCACACCTGGGTGCCCTGGCGCAGGATCACGCAGCCGCCCTCGACGCCCGGCTCGGCCACGCCGGTGACCACGATCTCGTTGGCGCCCCGCGTCGGCACGACCTTGGTGGGCAGCGGGCGGGTCGGCAGCGACGTCGGCCGCGGCGGCACGCTGGTGCCCGTGGCGGTCGGCGCCGGCGAGGCGGTGGGGCTGCTCGGCGCGGACGTGGTCGGCGTGACCGAGCCGTCGGCGTCGCCGCTGCGACCGGCCTGAGTGCCGGCCGGCTCGCCGCATCCGGCCAGCAGCAGGCCGGCGAGCAGCAGGCCGATCGCCGGTACGGCCGTCGGGGTGAGTCGTCGCATGTCTGTTGGACGCCGGGCGCCCCGGGAACGGTTCCCGCCTGGCGGTTTACGCGGCGCGCCGGCGGAGACAGACTGCCGTGATGGCACGACAGACCACGGAGCCGGAGGCCGGCGTCGCCCACCCGCCGAGCGGCGTGGGGCTGGCCGGGCTGCGCGAGGCCGCACGCTCCTGCCGGGCGTGCGAGCTGTGGCGGCCGGCCACCCAGACGGTCTTCGGCGAGGGACCCGAGGACGCCCGGGTGGTGCTGGTCGGCGAGCAGCCCGGTGACGTCGAGGACCGGCGCGGCGCGCCGTTCGTCGGGCCGGCCGGGCGGCTGCTCGACCGGGCGCTCGACGAGGCCGGCATCGACCGGTCGATCGCCTACGTGACGAATGCGGTCAAGCACTTCCGGTTCACCCAAAGCGGCAAGCGCCGGCTGCACCAGACGCCGGGCACCGAGCACATCGCCGCCTGCCGCCCGTGGCTGGAGGCCGAGCTCGCCCTGCTCGCCCCCGAGCTGGTGGTGATCCTCGGCGCGACCGCCGGCAAGGCGCTGCTCGGCCCGTCGTTCCGGATCACCAAGCAGCGCGGCCAGCTGATGCCGTACGACACGCCGTCCAGCGCAGAGGACGGCGGCGTGCACGCCGGCTGGATCGTCGCGACGACGCACCCGTCGGCGGTGCTGCGGGTGCCCGACGAGGAGCGCGAGGAGGCGTACCAGGCGCTGGTGGCCGACCTCCGGGTGGGCGCGCAGGCCCTGGCCTGAGGCCGGCTACGGGGATCGGCCTGGCGGGGCGGTCGCCGCGCGCGCGTCGTACCGCAGGAACGACGGGACCAGCATCGAGACGACGACGACGAGCACGGCGCACACCAGCCCGCCGCCGACCCAGGACACGGTCACGCCGGCCACCGCGGCCGTCGCGCCGGCCCGCAGGTCGCCCAGCCGGGGCCCGCCGGCGACCACCACGATGAACACGCCCTGCAGCCGGCCGCGCATCTCGTCCGGCGCGTACACCTGCAGGATCGTCTGCCGGAACACGGCCGAGACGAGGTCGGCCGCGCCGGCCAGCGCGAGCAGCAGCACGGCGAGCCAGAGCGAGCCCGCCAGCCCGGCCAGCGCCACGGCCAGCCCCCACCCGACGACCGCCACCACCAGCGCCACGCCCTGCCGCCGCACGTGCCCGATCCAGCCGGACAGCAGCCCGCCGACGACCGAGCCGATCGCGATCGAGGCGTAGAGCCAGCCGACCGCGGCCTCGCCGCCGAACCGGGTCTCGGCCACCTCCGGGAACAGTGCCCGGGGCATCGCGAAGACCATCGCGATGATGTCCACCACGAACGACATGAGCAGCACGTTCTGGGTGGCGATGTAGCGCAGGCCGTCGACGACAGAGCGCAGCCCGATGGCGCGCCGCCCGCGGGTCCGGCCCTCGCCCGCCGCCGGTTCGCCGTTCTCCGTCAGCGGCGGCAGCGCCGGCAGCCGCAGCGCGGCGTACAGGACGACGGTGAACAGAACCGCGTCGATGGCGTACGCCACCGCGAAACCCCCCGTGGCAGCGATCACCACGCCCGCCAGCAGCGGGCCGAGGACCATGCCGACGCTGGTCGCGGTGAAGCTGAGCGTGTTGGCGGCCGGCACCAGGTGCAGCGGGATCAGCCGGGGGACGATCGCGGTCCGCGTCGGCGAGGCCACCGCGAAGCCGGCCGACTGCACCGCGGCCAGCGTCAGGATCAGCGCCAGGCTGTCCACGCCGAGCAGCGCCTGGACGAGCAACGCGAGGGTGGCCGCCCACAGCACGGTGGACGACACGAGCAGCAGCCACCGGCGGTCCACCGCGTCGGCGACCGCGCCACCCCACAGGCCGAACACCACCAGCGGCACCAGCGCGACGAGGCCGAGCATGCCGACCCAGAACGAGGATCGGCTGATCTGGAACACCTGCACCGGCACGGCGACGGCGGTGAGCTGGTAGCCGATGAACGACACGCTGTGCCCGATGAACAGCCGCCGGTAGTCCAGGTACCGCACCGGCGTGGTGTCGAGCGTGACGCGCCTCAGCAACGCCCCGAGCGAGGCCACCGCTAGGGCGCCAGCCGCTCGACCGTCCAGCCTCCGTCGGGCTGCCGGGCGAAGCGGAGCCGGTCGTGCAACCGGTTGGGCCGGCCCTGCCAGAACTCCACGGTGTCCGGCAGCACCCGCAGCCCGCCCCAACCGTCCGGCACCGGGATGTCCACGCCCTCCGGCCACCGGGCGGCGATCTCGGCCACGGCCGCGTCCAGCGGCTCGCGGGACGGGATGACCTCCGACTGCGGGCTTGCCCACGCGCCGAGCTGGGAGCCGCGCGGGCGGGTGCGGAAGTATGCCGCGCTCTCCGCCCGGCTGGTCCGCTCCACCGTGCCGCCGACGACGACCTGCCGCTCCAGCGGATACCACGGGAAGACCAGCGAGGCGTACGGGTTGGCGGCGAGCTCCCGGCCCTTGCGCGAGCCGTAGTTGGTGAAGAAGACGAAGCCGCGCGCGTCGTACGACTTCAGCAGCACGGTCCGGGCGCTGGGGCGGCCCGCCGGGGTGGCGGTCGCGAGCACCATCGCGTTCGGCTCGCGGATCGCGCCGGCCGCGGCGGCCCGGACCGCGTCGCCGAACCACCGGCGGAACTGTGTCACCCAGTCACGGGCCAGCTCGGCCTCGGTCAGCACGGCGGCGCCGTACCCGCGGCGCATCATCGCGACGTGGTGAGGGTCGTTCACGGGGACAGTCTGCCCGGGACGGCTCGCGCGGGTTACCGGCGAGTCGGCAAGATGGAACAGAGCCAACAGCACGAGGCCACGCGACCGACGGCGCTTCGCGGGGCAGCCGACCACAACCGGTGCGACGTCACCGCCGACACGCTGGGAGACACCCCATGCCGGAGGACTTCAAGCCCGGGCTCGAGGGCGTGATCGCGTTCGAGACCGAGATCGCCGAGCCCGACAAGGAGGGCAACGCCCTGCGCTACCGGGGTGTGGACATCGAGGACCTGGTCGGACGAGTGTCGTTCGGCAACGTGTGGGGGCTGCTAGTGGACGGCCGGTTCAATCCCGGCCTGCCGCCGGCCGAGCCGTTCCCGATCCCGGTGCACTCCGGCGACATCCGGGTGGACGTGCAGAGTGCGGTCGCGATGATGACCCCGTACTGGGGCGCCAAGCAGCTGATCGACATCGACGACGGGCAGGCCCGGGACGACCTGGCCCGCATCTCGGTGCACGCGATGTCGTTCGTCGCCCAGTCCGCGCGCGGGCTGGGGCTGCCGGCGGTGCCGCAGCGGGAGATCGACAAGGCCGACACGATCGTCGAGCGGTTCATGATCCGCTGGCGGGGCGAGCCGGATCCGAAGCACGTCAAGGCGGTCGACGCGTACTTCGTCTCCGCCGCCGAGCACGGGATGAACGCGTCCACGTTCACCGCGCGCATCGTCGCGTCCACCGGCGCGGATGTCGCGGCGTGCATCTCGTCCGCGATCGGCGCGCTGTCCGGGCCGCTGCACGGCGGCGCCCCGTCCCGGGTGCTGAAGATGCTCGACGACGTCGAGCGCAGCGGCGACCCGGTCGGCTACGTCAAGGCCCTGCTCGACCGCGGCGAGCGGCTGATGGGCTTCGGCCACCGGGTGTACCGGGCCGAGGACCCACGGGCCCGGGTGCTGCGGCGCACCGCCCAGCAGCTCGGCTCGCACCGGGTCGAGGTGGCCGAGGCGCTGGAGAAGGCGGCGATCGAGGAGCTCACCGAGCGGTACCCGGACCGGCCGCTGCGGACGAACGTCGAGTTCTGGTCCGCGGTGGTGCTCGACTTCGCCGAGGTCGCGCCGCACATGTTCACCTCGATGTTCACCTGCGCCCGGACCGCCGGCTGGAGCGCGCAC
>JBKOXW010000269.1:0-6527 GCA_046744115.1 Actinomycetota bacterium
CGATGGGACCGCCCGCCGCACTCGCCCCCGTGCCGGCGGTCGCGGGGGCGGGGGAGTGATGGACCCGGCGGCGGGGCCCGCCGCACCGCCGGCGCCCGCGGCGCCTGCGGCGCCGCTGCCCGAGGTGGACATGAGCACCACCCTCGCCGGCTCGCTGCTGCCCAACCCGGTGCTCACCGCGTCCGGGTGCGCCGCCGCCGGGCGCGAGCTCGGCCAGTTCTTCGACATATCCGCGCTCGGAGCGGTGGTGACGAAGTCGGTGATGCTGGCGCCGCGCGCCGGCCGGCCGCCGCCGCGCATGGTGGAGACGCCGAGCGGGATGCTCAACTCGATCGGCCTGCAGGGCCCGGGCATCCACGCGTTCCGCGAGCAGGACCTGCCCTGGCTGGCCGAGCAGGGCGCTCGCGCCGTCGTCAGCATCGCCGGCGAGACCGTGGACGAGTACGCCGAGCTGGCCGGCTGGCTGCGCGGCACCCCCGCACTGGCCGCGGTCGAGGCGAACATCTCCTGCCCGAACGTGGAGGACCGCGGCCAGGTCTTCGCCTGCGATCCCGAGGCCGCCGCCCGGGTCGTCGCCGCGGTGCGCCGGGAGACGTCGCCGATGGTGCCGGTGTTCGCCAAGCTGTCGCCGGACGTCACTGACATCGTCACCATCGCGCGGTCCTGTGTGGACGCGGGCGCGGACGGCCTCTCGCTGATCAACACGACGCTCGGGATGGCCATCGACACCGACCGGATGCGCCCGGCGCTGCCCGCCCTGACCGGCGGGCTGTCCGGGCCGGCGATCCGGCCGGTCGCGGTGCGCTGCGTCTGGCAGGTGCACGCGGCGCTGCCCGAGACGCCGATCATCGGCATGGGCGGGATCATGACCGGCCTCGACGCGTTGCAGTTCGTGCTGGCCGGAGCGGTCGCGGTCTCGGTCGGTACGGCGATCTTCCACGACCCGCAGGCACCCGTCCGGGTGCTCGCCGAGCTGCGGCAGGCGCTGGCCGAGCGAGGGTTCACCCGGGTCGCGGAGGCGGTCGGCTACGCGCACCGGCCGGCCGAGCAGGAGCTGCCCCGGCCGCGCCCGGTGGCCGCCGGCCAGCGTCGCCCGGCGCACCGTCTCATCGGGACCGACGGGTGAGCGCACCGTCCGGCATGGACGGTGCCTCCGCCGCGCCAGCGCCGTTCGGCATGCGGCTTCGCGCCGCGGTCGTCGCGCGCGGGCCGCTCTGCGTCGGCATCGACCCGCATCCGGACCTGCTGCGGCACTGGCGTCTCGGCGATGATCCGGCCGGCCTGGAGCGGTTCGCGCTGTCCGCGGTGGACGCGGTGGCCGGCCGGGTCGCGGTCGTCAAGCCGCAGTCGGCGTTCTACGAGCGGTTCGGCAGCCGCGGGATCGCCGTGCTGGAGCGGGCCCTGGCGCAGATCCGCGCGGCCGGCGCGATCGCGCTGCTGGACGCCAAGCGCGGCGACATCGGCAGCACGATGGCCGCGTACGCGGCGGCGTACCTGGACCCCGCCGCCCCGGCCGCGGCGGACGCGATGACCGCGTCGGCGTACCTGGGCTTCGGGTCGCTGCGGCCAGCCCTGGAGGCCGCCCGCGCGCACGGCACCGGCGTCTTCGTGCTGGCGCGGACGTCCAATCCGGAGGGTGCGGAGGTGCAGTGCGCGCTCGCGGCCGACGGCCGTACCGTCGCGCAGCGGATCGTCGACGCCGTCGGCGCGGAGAACGCCGCCGAGAACGACGCCGCGCGCGGGTCCATGGGAGCGCTCCCGACCCTCGGCTCGACCGGCGTGGTGATCGGCGCGACGCTGGCCGAGGCCGGAGTCGACCTGTCCGGACTGCGCGGGCCGATCCTGGCGCCCGGTGTCGGCGCGCAGGGCGGGACCATGGCCGACCTGCCGGGGCTGTTCGGGGCCGCGCTGCCGGATGTGCTCCCGGCTGTCTCCCGCGAGATCCTCGCGGCCGGCCCCGACCCGGCCCGGCTCGCCGCGGCCGCCGATCGCTTCGGCGAACAGGCCCGGCGGCTGCTCGACTGGTAACCGACCGCACTCGGCCGTGACGCCGCGCGCCCGCAACGGGGCAGAATGGCCCCGAGTCCCATGCCCGATTGGGTCATCCGTTCACCGGGTCGGCCGATCCCGTTGCCGCAGGGGCGCACTGCTCGCTACTTTGCCCCCACGTTCGAAGGATTGCTTCCCACCATCCACTCACTGCTGAGGAGATCTCGCGTGCCCCTGCCGCCCCTCACCCCGGAGCAACGTGCCGCGGCCCTGGAGAAGGCCGCCGCCGCCCGCAAGGCTCGGGCTGAGCTCAAGGAGCGCCTCAAGCGCAGCGGCACCTCGATCGCGGAGGTGCTCGCCGCCGGCGAGACCGATGACATCGTCGGCAAGATGCGGGTCTCCGCCGTCTTGGAGTCCATGCCGGGCGTCGGCAAGGCCCGCGCCCAGCGGATCATGGAGCGGTTGGAGATCTCGCCCACCCGGCGGGTCCGCGGGTTGGGCGCCAAGCAGCGCAGCGCGCTGGAGCGGGAGTTCTCGGCCGAGTCCGGCCGGCGTACCTCGGCCAGCTGAGTGGGCCCACCGCGGGTCACTGTCCTCTCCGGACCGTCCGGGGTCGGCAAGGACGCCGTGGTTGCCGCAGTCCGGCGCCGGCATCCCGAGATCTGGGTCTCGGTGTCGGTGACTACCAGGGCGCCGCGTCCAGGTGAGACAGACGGCGTGGAGTACCACTTCGTGGACCGCCCGACGTTTCAGCGGATGGTCGAGGCGGGCGAGCTGCTCGAGCACGCCGAGTACGCGGGGAACCTCTACGGCACCCCGCGCGAGCCGGTGCTGCGCCGGCTGGCCGACGGGAAGCCGGCGCTGCTCGTCATCGAGCTGCAAGGCATGCGCCAGGTCCGCAAGGTCATGCCGGAGGCGCAGTTCGTCTTCCTCGCCCCGCCGTCCTGGGACGAGCTCGTGCGCCGGCTCGTCGGCCGCGGCACCGAGCCGGACGAGGTGCGGCGGCGGCGGCTGGACCAGGCGCGCATCGAGCTCGCCTCGGAATCGGAGTTCGACGTGACGGTCGTCAACGACTCGGTCGAGCACGCCGCGGACGAGTTGGTACGCTTGATCGAGCAACCTGTTCCCCGTCATTGAGGATGACCTGCGTGTCCGGTACCGCCGCTGTTCCTGAGGGCATCACCAACCCGCCGATCGACGAGCTGCTCGAGCGCACCAGCTCGAAGTACGCGCTCGTCATCTACGCGGCGAAGCGGGCTCGGCAGATCAATGCCTACTACAGCCAGCTCGGCGAGGGCCTGCTCGAGTACGTCGGCCCGCTGGTCGACACCTCGCCGCAGGAGAAGCCGCTGTCCATCGCGCTGCGCGAGATCAACGCCGGCCTGCTCACCCACGAGCAGGTCGACTGAGCCGAGCGGATGGGGCCGCGCGCGGGTCGCGTGCCACAGTGGTCGGGTGACCGATGCTCGAAGGCCGCGGGTGGTTCTGGGGGTGGCCGGGGGGATCGCCGCGTACAAGGCCGCGGAGCTGCTGCGTGACCTGACCGAGTCCGGTCACGACGTTCGGGTGGTGCCGACCGCCAGCGCGCTGCGCTTCGTCGGCGAGCCGACCTGGGCTGCGCTGTCCGGCCAGCCCGTCGCCACCGACGTGTGGGCCGACGCGCACGAGGTGCCGCACGTGCGGATCGGCCGGGTGGCCGACCTGGTCGTGGTCGCGCCCGCCACGGCCGACCTCCTCGCCCGCGCCGCCCACGGCCTCGCCGACGACCTGCTCACCAACGTCCTGCTCACCGCCCGCTGCCCGGTCCTGATGGCGCCGGCGATGCACACCGAGATGTGGGAGCACCCGGCGACCCGGGCGAACGTCGCGACCCTGCGGTCCCGCGGCGTCGCCGTGCTCGACCCGGCGGTCGGCCGGCTCACCGGCGCCGACACCGGGCGCGGCCGGCTGCCGGAACCGGAGCAGATCGCCGAACTGGCCCGGCTGCTGCTGGCCCGCCCGCGCGCGCTGCCGTACGACCTGGCCGGCCGCCGGGTGGTTGTCACCGCCGGCGGCACCCGCGAGCCGCTGGATCCGGTGCGGTTCCTCGGCAACTGGTCCAGCGGGCGGCAGGGGTACGCGCTGGCGCAGGTCGCGGCGGTCCGCGGCGCCGAGGTGACCGTCGTGGCGGCGAACGTGGCGCTGCCCGACCCGGCGGGCTCCCGGCTGGAGCGGGTGTCGTCGTCGGCCGAGCTGGGCGCGGCCACGCTGGCCGCGGCGGCCGAGGCGGACGCGGTCGTGATGGCGGCCGCGGTGGCCGACTTCCGGCCCGCCGACTACGCCGACAACAAGATCAAGAAGGACGACCCGGCCGGGCCGCCGACGCTGCGGCTGGTCCGCACCCGGGACGTGCTCGCCGAGCTCGTGGCCGCCCGCCGGCCCGGCCAGGTCATCGTCGGGTTCGCCGCCGAGACCGGGGACGAGACCGGCGACGCGCTCGCCCACGGCCGGGCCAAGCTCGCCCGCAAGCGCGCCGACCTGCTGGTCGTGAACGCCGTCGGCCGGGGCCGCGCGTTCGAGGTCGCGGACAATGCGGCGGTCGTCCTCGCCGCGGACGGCGCCGAGGTCGAGGTGCCGTACGGGCCGAAGGCCGCCCTGGCCTCGGTCGTGTGGGACCTGGTGGCCGCCCGGCTGCGCTGAGCCTGTCGTGCCGGGCCGGGATCGTCCGGCGGGACGGCTAGACTCCTCCGGAACACCTCCGATGAGAGTCCTGTCCGACGAAAGCATGGAGAGCCGTGTCCCGCCGCCTGTTCACCTCCGAGTCCGTCACCGAAGGTCACCCCGACAAGATCGCCGACGCGATCAGCGACTCGATCCTGGACGCGCTGATCGCGAAGGACCGCAAGAGCCGCGTCGCGGTGGAGACCCTGATCACCACCGGTCAGGTGCACATCGCCGGTGAGGTGACGACTGAGGCGTACGCCGACATCCCCACGATCGTGCGGGAGAAGATCCTGCAGATCGGCTACGACTCGTCGAAGAAGGGGTTCGACGGCGCCTCCTGCGGGGTCAGCGTGTCGATCGGCTCGCAGTCGCCAGACATCGCCCAGGGCGTGGACACCGCGCACGAGATCCGCATCCAGGGCGGCAAGGCGACGTCGGAGGACGAGATCGCCCGGCAGGGCGCCGGCGACCAGGGCCTGATGTTTGGGTTCGCGTGCGACGAGACGCCGGAGCTGATGCCGCTGCCGATCGCGCTGGCGCACCGGCTGGCGCGCCGGCTGGCCCAGGTACGGAAGGACGGCACCGTCCCCTACCTGCGGCCGGACGGCAAGACGCAGGTCACGATCGAGTACGTGGACGGTCGGCCGGTCCGGCTGGACACCGTCGTCGTGTCCACCCAGCACGCCTCCGACATCGACCTGCACACGCTGCTGGAGCCGGACATCAAGGAGCACGTGGTCGACCCCGAGCTGGCCGCGCTCGGCCTGCAGTCGGCCGACTACCGGCTGCTCGTCAACCCGACCGGCCGGTTCGAGATCGGCGGGCCGATGGGCGACGCCGGGCTGACCGGCAGGAAGATCATCGTGGACACGTACGGCGGGTACGCCCGGCACGGCGGCGGGGCGTTCTCGGGCAAGGATCCGTCCAAGGTGGACCGCTCGGCGACGTACGCCATGCGCTGGGTCGCCAAGAACGTGGTGGCCGCGGGCCTGGCCAGCAAGTGCGAGGTGCAGGTCGCGTACGCGATCGGCAAGGCCGAGCCGGTGGGCCTGTTCGTGGAGACGTTCGGGACCGCGGTCGCGCCCGAGGAGAGGATCCAGGCCGCGATCCTCGAGCTGTTCGACCTGCGCCCGGCCGCGCTCATCCGTGACCTCGACCTGCTCCGCCCGATCTACGCGCTGACCTCGGCGTACGGGCACTTCGGCCGGGAGCTGCCGGAGTTCACCTGGGAGCGGACCGACCGCGCCGAGGACCTGAAGCGGTTCGCCCTCGGCTGAGCGCGTCTACTTCGCGAGTGGGCAGTTGGACGCCGAGTGAGCAGGTGCAGGCGCTCACTCGGCCGCGAAGTGCTCACTCACCGACCGACTCGGCGAGCGGCGGCTGGCTGACCGCCAGGGCGAACCGGAGGTCGTCGGCGCCCTCGTTCGCGTAGCGGTGCGGCCGGTCCGCGGCGAACAGCGCGGCGGCACCGGTCGGCACGATCGCCCGCTCGCCGTCCACGGTCAGCGTCAGCTCACCCTCGAGCACCCAGGCGATCTCCCGCGTGCCGGCCGGATGTGGCACGCCGTCGTGGCCGTCGCCGGACCGCATCCGCCACTCCCACAGCTCGATATGCTGCGGCGGGTCGGAGCCGATGAGCAGGCTGCCCCGGCTGCCCGGCCGGCCCTGCCACAGCGGGACGGCGCGGCTCGGCTGCACCACCCGGATCACCGGCGCCTCGGACACCTCGACCAGCCGCGCGAAGGCGATCCCGAACGCGTCGGCGATCCGGCACAGCGTGGCGATGCTCGGGTTGCTCCGGCCCTGCTCGATCGCGATCAGCACGCCCTTGGACA
>JBKOXW010000270.1:0-4563 GCA_046744115.1 Actinomycetota bacterium
ATCACCCGCCAAGCCATCCGACGCGGCACCTTCACATCCGTCAAGGACCTCATCAGCGCGATCGAGACCTTCATCGACGGCTGGAACGAACGATGCGAGCCGTTCGTCTGGACCAAACCCGCCGACGACATCGTCAAGAAGACAACCCAAGGTCACACGACTTCGGCCACCGGGTCGATCAACCCCGCCAACCGCTACTACGCCGAGCTGCCCGAGCCATGGGGGTCGAACGATCGGTTCACGATGCCGACCGCCATCGCCGTGCCGCCCAACGAGCCCGCCAGGCGGCCGCCGCGTGAGTATATCGAGCGCTTCCACACCGACATCCGCCGCTGGGTCGAGCTCCCCAGAGGCGGCCATTTCGTGGCCACCGAGGAGCCTGCCCTGGTGGGCGATGACATCCGAGCCTTCTTTGGATCATTGCCGTGACCGTCCTCGACTCGGCGAGCCATCCCTCGCCCGCGTTCACCTCCGGGGTGGAGCCCCGATCGCACCGCCTCCGGTGAGGACACCACGAATGGCATCCGTCCCAGCAACCGGAGGGGGAGAGCCTACCGGTTACGACTTCCGTGACGAGCGCGCCGCCAACGCCTTCACCGCCGAACCTCTGAGCCGGAAGCGTGAGGTGATCGAAGCCGCCCCTGACGCCAGGTCCAGACCGGATCCGGTCGACAATGGGGATCGGATCAGCGGCGCCACGTCGATGCTGTCCCTGACCGAGTGGAGGCGTGCTACGCGCGATGGAGGCAGACCACCGACACACGGTCGAGCCCGGCTCTCTTGACGGGCCTGCCGTGCGGCACGGGCCCGCAACCGCAAACCGGCCGAGCTCGGTCGACTACGACGCCGAGCTGCGGCTGTACAACGAGGTGTTGCGCCGGGCATGTGGCGTCCGGCGTCACGACCACGTCCTCGACGTCGGTTGTGGGACCGGGCAGACGACCCGGGAGGCCGCGCACATGGCCACCGCGGGCAGCGCGCTGGGGGTCGACCTGTCCGCGCGGATGATCGATCGTGCCCGCGAGTTCGCCCAAGTGGAGGGGCTACGCAACGTCACCTTCGAGCGGGCCGACGCGCAGGTCCACCGCTTTCCACCGAAGCATTTCGACCTCACGATCAGCAGGTTCGGCACGATGTTCTTCGACGACCCGGTCGCCGCGTTTGGCAACATCGGGCGGGCGCTGCGCCCGGCCGGGCGCTTGGTAATGATGGTCTGGCAGGGCCACGAGCGGAACGAGTGGGACGTCGCGATCCACGGGTCCCTCGAAGGGTTCGAGGGATCGGTGGCGGTCGCTCCCCAGGGGCCGGACCCGTTCTCGCTCGCCAATCCGACGACCGTGGAGGGGATCCTGGCCGCTGCGGGGTTCGCCAGCGTCACCTTCACCGATGTGCATGAGCCCGTCTACTACGGTCCGGACGTCGCCGCCGCG
Source organism: Actinomycetota bacterium (assembly GCA_046744115.1). Lineage (GTDB taxonomy): Bacteria > Actinomycetota > Actinomycetes > Mycobacteriales > CADCTP01 > JBKOXW01. The sequence goes on from JBKOXW010000270.1 coordinate 1,431, forward strand.
CTCGACTGGGTCCGCGGCTTCACGTGCACGAACGACGTGCTGAAGCGGCTGGATCCCGTCGCCTCCGAGCGCGCGCTCAAGCGGCTGCGCGAGACACTCGCCGCGCACGCGAGCGGAGACGGGATCTGGTTCGACTCACGGGCCTGGATCGTCACCGCTCGGCGCCGCTGAGCGGGAGGCGGACGGCAATACGGATCGTCGGCGTCGTCTTGTATTTCGCAGATGCGACCGCACAGCCGCAAGTCGAACGATCAGGGTCCGCGATACGGTCAATAGCGGGCGGATTGGGTCACGGTCAGTGAGCTGTTGGCAGGGCGCGTCGTTCTGTCGTGATGTCGGTTCATCCAAGGCTGAACCCGAGGGTGGGAGGGGTCGGCGTGGGTCGCGGGCGTGGCGGCGCAGCGCGGCGGCAACGTTGACTGGCCCTGCTCGACTGAGCACCCCGATCACCAGGTTCCGCAAGACCGCCATGGCGTTTGGGGGCAGCGCCGGTGCGGACCTGCGAGTCGTCCTCGGCGAAGGTGGTGTCGCGGACGTGGTGCAGCGCTTCGATCGCCCAGTGCCCGCGTGGCAGGTCGGCCAGGCGGGCGGAGCGGGCCAGCTGGAAGGGGAGGACCGCATTTCGAGTGCGTCGCCCGCGTGCCCCTGGGTTCAGGGAGTCAGATCGCTGAGCGACGTCCGCTGAAGGCCGTCGGCGTCGAAGTTCGCCGGGGCGAGCCACTTCTCGTGCGCGGCCCGGACCCGCGGCCACTCGGCGTCGGTGACTGAGAACCAGTCGGTGTCCCGGTTGCGTCCCTTGGTGACCATGTGGTTGCGGAACCGGCCCTCGTACACAAAGCCGAGTCTGACGGCCGCCCGCCGCGACGGCTCGTTGAGGCTGTCGCACTTCCACTCGAACCGGCGGTAGCCCAGGTCCTCGAAGGCGTGTCGCATCAGCAGGTGGATTGCCTCGGTCGCGGCCCGGGTCCGCCGGAGCGTCCGCGCGTACAGCACCCCGGCCACCTCGATCTGCCCGTGCTCCGGCTCGATCCGCATGTACGACGCCAGCCCGGCCGCCTCGCCCCCGTCCGGCACCAGCGCGAAGGTGAGCATGCCCGGGCTGGCCATCGTGGCCCTCACGAGCGCGGCCATCGTCTCTACGGAGTCCGGCGGCTCGGTCGGCCGGTAGGTCCACAGCTCGCGGTCGTCCACGCCGCACAGCGTCGCGTACAGCGCGGGGGTGTGCTCGACGGACAGCGGCTCGACCTGGACGTACCGTCCCGCGAGCGACACCAGTGCCGGCGCCTTTCGGGGCTCCCAGCCGGGGACGACATCGCCGACGCGCTGACCGTACTCGTTCTCCTCGGGCACCTTGCATCTTAGCATCCGAGCCGTTCTCGACCCCCGGTCGTCTCGGTGTCCGACAGGGGCAAGGTCCCGGACCTGGCAGTTGCCTCGAGCAACAGGCGATCTGCACGGATTCCCAAGTGGACAATGCGGCCCGGCGCGGGGCATGTGGCCTGGCGGCCGGTCCCCGCGCTCGCGCCCACCCGTAGCGTTCGACCGGATCGCAAGAGCACATCGGCACTGACCGTCGACCAGGCGGCCGACCGTGGGTAGCCCCGCGTCCCCCTGCCAGCGTTCATGCACCTGCCGGGCTGCAGTAACTGGTGGTTGCCCCGCCCTCTGGAGCGGTGGGTGCCCCAGCTGCGCGTCGATGGGCGGCCCGACACGTTCCTGCCCGCGCGCGACACCGCGACGCTGACTCCGGCCCCGGCCAGCTCGTGACTCAACCAACCCCAAAGGAGTATGCCCATGCGTAAGGTCTTCGGCGCAAGACAGTGGCCTGGGCGGCGAGGAAGATGCCGCTGTCGGCCCCCTGGCCCATCGCAGCTTAGGCTACCTACCGCTGAGCACGGCCATCACCAGCGCATAGCTGAGCCCAATCAGCGCAAACATGGCGAGCCACCAGAGCACCGCACAACCCAGGGCCTGCCACCAGCGCGGTGTGCCCCTTCGGACGTCAAAGCGCAGCCAGACAAGCGGCCCCACGGCCACCATGAGGAGCACCCAGAGGAACAGGGCCCACGGGAGCGACATTCCCCGAGCTCCGAACGCCCACATCCCGAGGCAGGCGACCAGCAGCCCGGGCGCGATCCAGCGCAGGCTCCGCAGGTAGCCGCGGACCGAGATGTCGTTGTCGCGCTCGTCCGCGGCAGCTGGTGTTACCTGACGCGGGTCGCGGCTTGGCCGTGCTGAGCCTGGGGCCGACGGCGGTCGTGGCTTTCGAAACAACCCGGGTAACCACCACGACGGTCCCTGCAACCGCTCGGCCCCGGCACGCAACCGCTCGGTCTCGGCGCTGAGGATACCGCCCACCGTGTGTTCGACCAGCTCCTGTTCTTGCGGCGTGAGCGTCGCCGGATCCCGTTCGAGCAGGGCGAAGATGCGCCTGCGGAGATCCGGGTCTTGAATTTCAGTGGCGAGCAGGTCTCGGATCTCCCGATCGTCGTTCATCTCGTTTCCCACACTGGCCCGCACCTGATTGGCCGACCGCCTGGCCCACCCACGACCGTCCGCCCACCCGGGCGGACGGCATCCCGCGTCCCAGGGACCGTACTCTCATGCCGCGAGGGAGCGCCCGGGCAGGCGCAATGGCTAGCGTCGGCGGGCTGCCCACCCGGCCGACACGTCCCGCCGGTCGTTTCGGTCTTGTTCCGAAAGCCGCAGGCGGCCCTTTTCACCTGCTTGATCGTCCTGTTGGTGGCTTCGGTGGAGCCGGTCTGGAGGAAGACGAGGACGGCCGGCCACCACGCGTCGATCGTCTCAGCCAGGTGGTGACCTCGGGGACGTCGACCGTGGCGCACCGGTCGTGGAAGGCGTGCAGCCGGTGGGCGACGTCGTGCCGCTGGCCGCCGCGGCGGGCGGTGGCGAGCAGGGCCCGAAGCTCCTCCTTGGCGATCCAGGCGGCGAGCAGGTCACCGGAGTCGTCGTGGTCGATGCAGCCGTTCCACACCCGGATAAGGTCCTGCCCGCGCACCCGCGCCTGCGTCATCCGACGCCGCGCCGAAGGCAAGACTCCCCGCGAGATCCGACGTGCCCTCAAGCGCTACATCGCCCGCGAGCTCTACCGGCACCTCACCGCCGCCATGAG
>JBKOXW010000055.1:0-12757 GCA_046744115.1 Actinomycetota bacterium
CGGGCACGGCCGGCGGCGAGGCCGCTACGCTCGCGGCGTGATCACCGCGATCGTCATGGTCTCCGCCGCCACCGACCAGATCCCGGAGGTGGCGCAGGCCATCGCCGACATCGAGGGGGTCAGCGAGGTGTACTCGGTGGCTGGCCACGTCGACCTCATCGCCGTCGTCCGGGTGCGCGAGTTCGACCATGTCGCCGACGTCATCGCCGGCCGCATCGACAAGGTCGAGGGCGTCCTGGACACCGAGACCCACATCGCGTTCCGCGCCTACTCCCAGCACGACCTGGAGGCGGCGTTCGCGATCGGGTTCGACGAGGCCGACTGATCCGCCGAGCCGGCAGAGCAGGCCGAGCCGGCCGAGCCGACTGATCCGCCGAGCCGGCAGAGCAGGCCGAGCCGGCAGGGCTGGCAGGGCCGGCAGGGCCGGCAGGGCCGCTAACCGCTCATGCCCTTGCGGGCGTCCCGGCTGACCGCCCGCCACCGGTCGAGCGTGTCCGCGGCCGCGCCGCTGTCGATCGCCGCGGCGGCACGGGCCATCCCGTCGACGAGCCCGTCGGCGAGTTCGCCCGGCAGCCCGTCGTAGGCGGCCAGCGCCGCGCCGGCGTTGAGCAGCACCGCGTCCCGCACCGCCCCACGCTCACCGCTGAGCAGGCTCCGCGTCACCGCAGCGTTGTGCTCGGCGTCGGCGCCGCGCAGCGCCTCCCGGCTGGCCAGCGCCAGGCCAAGCGCGGCCGGGTCGACCGTCGCCTCGACCACCGCGCCCTCGCGGACCGCCCACACCCGCGAGGTGGTGACCGTGGTCAGCTCGTCCAGGCCGTCGTCACCCCGGAAGACCAGCCCAATGTCGTCCCGCTCGGCGAGCACGGCCGCCATCACCGGTGCCATCCGCGCGTCGGCGCAGCCGACCGCGTGCGCCCGCGGGCGCGCCGGGTTGGTCAGCGGGCCGAGGAAGTTGAACGCGGTCGGTACGCCCATCTCCCGCCGGACCGCCGACGCATGCCGCATGCCCGGATGGAACACCGGCGCGAAGCAGAAGCCGATGCCGACCTCCTCGACGCAGCGCTCGACGCCGGGCCCGGGCAGGTCGATGGCCACACCCAGCGCCTCCAGCAGGTCGGCCGCGCCGCAGGCCGACGACGCGGCCCGGTTGCCGTGCTTGACCACCCGGGCGCCCGCGCCGGCGGCGACGATCGCCGACATGGTCGAGATGTTGACGGTGTGGGCGCGGTCGCCGCCGGTGCCCACCACGTCCACCGCCGGGCCGGGCACCTCGATGGGCGCGGCGGCGGCCAGCATCGCCTGCACCAGGCCGGTGAGCTCGACCGGCGTCTCCCCCTTCGCCCGCAGCAGCACCGCGAATGCGGCCAGCTGCGCGGGCGTCGCCTCGCCGGCCATGATCTCGCCCATCGCCCAGGCGGTGTCGGCGGTGTCGAGCTGCTCGCCGCGCAGCAGCGTGGCCAGCAGCGCCGGCCAGCCGCGGGCGGTGCTCGGCCCCCCTGGCAGACTCATCGGCTCGCCTCCGCGCTCGCTCCGCTCCTCGCGGCCCGCCGGGCCGCTGCGATGCTCACTCGCTGTCGCCTCGCGGTGCTCATCGGCTCGCCTCCCGGGTCGGTCGGTGGCTGTGGCGACCGCGGCTACCGGGCGACCGGCAGGCCGGCGGCGCGGGCGCGGAGCAGCCCGGCGACGGTATCCGCGGCGGTCACCGGGTCCAGCGGGCGGCTGAGCACCGCGTCGGCGAGCGACCAGGTTGCCAGCCACCGGTCGTCGCGCCGGCCGATCAGCACGCAGATCTCGGGGCAGTCCTCGATTTCGTACTTCAGCTGCCGGCACAGGCCCATCCCACCGGTCGGCTGCGCCTCGCCGTCGAGGACCGCGACGTCGATCCCGCCGGCGTCGACCCGGGCGACGACCTCCTCGCCGGTCTCGCACTCGATGTGGGTCACCGGGCCTAGCTCCGGCGCGGGGCGCCGGCCGAGCGCGCGCCGGATCTGCTCACGGACGCTCGCCTGGTCACTGAACAGGAGCACGGTCGGGCTGTCGCGGTCGGCCGGGCCGGTCATGGCGCGGATCGTACCGAGGCCGGACCGCGGCAAGACGGCCGGCCGAGGCTCAGCAGCCGAGGATCAGCGGCGCGGCAGCGGATCGGCCCGGCGCGCCGCGCTGGTGGAGTGGACGAAACAGTTCGGACCCGGGTTGTACGCCGACAGCCGCTCCCCGCACACCGCGCAGTGCCGTAAGACCAGCGACACCTTGCGGACCGGGCGACGTGTCCCGCTGCCGGGGCGGGAACCTGAGACCACGGCTCCTCCGTCCAGTCTGCCGCTCCCCGTACGCGGCCTGCGAACAGACCACGACACCGTAGGCTGGTCGGCCGATCGGGTCAACGGCGGGCCCCACCCCGCCGACATTGCGGCCCAGGCGAGGGCCATAATGCTGGCCGTGACCGCGACGACGTTCGAGCCGGGCAGAGTCCACTCGCTGACGCGGCCCAACATCGTGAGTGTCGGCACGATCATCTGGCTCGCCAGCGAGCTGATGTTCTTCGCCGGGCTCTTCGCCGCCTACTTCACGGTGCGCGCGGCGCACCCCGGCGAGTGGCCGCAGCCACCGACCGAGCTGAACATTCCGTACGCGCTCGGTGTCACGATCGTGCTCGTCTCCTCGTCTGTGACATGTCAGCTCGGCGTGTTCTGCGCCGAGCGGGGAGACGTGTACGGGTTGCGCCGATGGTTCACCTTCACCTTCGTGCTCGGCTTGGCGTTCGTGCTCGGCCAGGGCTACGAGTACCTGCAGCTGATCGACGAGGGCACCACGATCTCCTCCACCGGCTACGGCTCGGTCTTCTACCTGGCGACCGGCTTCCACGGCCTGCACGTGATCGGCGGGCTGGTCGCGTTCGTCTTCATGCTCATGCGCTCGACGATGGGCCGGTTCACCCCGGCCCAGGCGACGAGCGCGATCGTCGTCTCGTACTACTGGCACTTCGTCGACATCGTCTGGATCGGCCTGTTCACCACGATCTACTTCATCCGCTAGCCTCCCGCCTCCCGGCGCCGCCCCAGCGAAGGTGTAGCCCATGACGGACCGCCCCCCTCCGGCAGCGAAGCCGGGTCGGCTGAGGCGCCTGCGCCGCCGGCTCTCGGGCGCCCTCGCACTCGCCGTCACGCTCGGCCTCGTCGGCGTGGGCTACGCGGCCGTCGCGTCCGCGGCCGGGCCCGGCGGCGCCCGGGCGAGCGCGCCCGCGCCCGAGTCGGTCGACGTGCGCAAGGGCCGCCAGCTGTTCGAGCAGGGCTGCATCAGCTGTCACGGGCAGAACCTGCAGGGCGTGCAGGACCGCGGCCCGTCGCTGATCGGTGTCGGCCAGGCCGCCGCGTACTTCCAGCTCGCCACCGGCCGGATGCCGGCGACCCAGCAGGAGGCGCAGGTCGAGGCGAAGCGGCCGCGCTACACCGAGGCGGAGATCGCCCAGATCGCCGCGTACATCCAGTCGGTCGGCGGCGGGCCGGTCGTGCCCGAGGGCGACCTGACCGACGGCGACCTGGCCGAGGGCGGCGAGCTGTTCCGGCTCAACTGCGCGTCCTGCCACAACTACGCGGCCCGCGGCGGCGCGCTGTCGGCCGGCAAGTACGCCCCCTCGATCGACGCCACCCCGGAGGAGATCTACGCCGCGATGCTGTCCGGCCCGCAGAACATGCCGGTCTTCGGCGACAACCAGATCACCCCGGAGGAGAAGCGGTCGATCATCAAGTACCTCGAGTCGCTGCAGGAGTCGAAGGACCCCGGCGGCAGCGGCCTGGGCCGGCTCGGTCCCGTCCCCGAGGGGCTGGTGATCTGGGTCGTCGGCATCGGCGCGCTGATGCTGACCATCCTGTGGATCGGAGCGAAGTCGTGAGCGCCGACGAGCCACGGAGGCGGCTGCCGCCGGGCCGGGACGTCAACGCGCTCGCCCAGATGAGCGACACGGAGCGGGCCATCGCGAGCTCGGACGCCGACGGGCTGCACATCGTGCGCCGCCGGGAGCGGTTCCCGGTGCCCGGCACGAAGGCCGAGAAGCGGGCCGAGCGGGCGGTCGCGGCGTGCTTCCTGCTCACGTTCCTGGCCACCGTCGCGTTCACGGTCTTCTTCGTGGCGCTGCCGTGGGAGTTCTCGCTCACCGACAACGACTACGCCTGGTACACGCCGCTGCTCGGGATCGCGATGGCGCTCGCGCTCGCCGCCGTCGGCGTCGGCGCGGTGCTGTGGGCGAAGTGGCTGATACCGGAGGAGGAGACGATCGAGGAGCGGCACGACGGCTTCTCCCCGGCGGCGGAGCGGATCGGCACGGCCGCCGTGCTGCGCGACGGCCTCGAGATGACCGGGCTGGGCCGCCGCACGCTGCTGCAGCGCTCGCTCGGCCTGGGCGCGCTGGCGCTCGGAGCGCTGGCCATCGTCCCGCTCGGCGGCTGGCTGAGGAAGCCCAAGGGCGAGCTGCTGCGCACGCCGTGGCGGGAGGGCGTGCGGCTGGTGGACCAGAAGGAGCGTCCGATCCGCCCCGGCGACCTGCAGCCCGGCGCGCTGGCCACGGTCTTCCCCGGCGTCGAGGGTGGCACCAGGGCCGCCGACGCGCCGACCATGCTGATCCGCCTCCGTCCCGGACAGACCGTCGAGCACCGCGCCGGCCAGGAGGGCTTCGGCTGGGAGGACTACGTCGCGTACTCCAAGATCTGCACGCACGCGGGCTGCCCGGTGTCGCTGTACGAGCAGGAGACCGGCCGCATCCTCTGCCCGTGCCACCAGTCGCAGTTCGACGTGACGAAGGACGCCAAGCCGGTGTTCGGGCCGGCCACCCGGTCGCTGCCGGCATTGGCGATCACAGTGGACGACGAAGGATACTTCGTGGCAAGGGGCGACTACGGCGAGCCAATCGGACCCAGCTTCTGGGAGCGCCCATGAGCGAGACAACCAGCCGGGTGGACCAGGCCGCCAACTGGGTGGACGAGCGGCTGACCGCCGCCGGGGGGATCCGCCGCGGGCTGAACAAGGTCTTCCCCGACCACTGGTCGTTCATGATGGGCGAGATCGCCCTCTACTCGTTCATTATCCTGCTGCTCACCGGCACGTACCTGACGTGGTTCTTCGACGCCTCGATGGGCGAGACGACCTACCAGGGCAGCTACGCGCCGCTGGTCGGCGAGGAGATGTCCCGGGCGTACAGCTCGACGCTGAAGATCTCCTTCGACGTCCGCGGCGGGCTGTTCATCAGGCAGATCCACCACTGGGCCGCGCTGCTGTTCCTGGCCGCGATCACCGTGCACATGCTCCGGGTGTTCTTCACCGGCGCCTTCCGCAAGCCCCGCGAGCTGAACTGGCTGCTCGGCATCGGCCTGCTGACGCTGGCCCTGGTCGAGGGGCTCACCGGCTACTCGCTGCCCGACGACCTGCTCTCCGGCACCGGCCTGCGGATCGTCAACGCGATCACCATGTCGATCCCCGTGATCGGCACCTGGACGGCGTATCTCCTCTTCGGCGGCGAGTTCCCCGGTACGGACATCATCGGCCGCTTCTACATCTTCCACGTGCTGCTCATTCCCGGGATCATCCTGGTCCTGATCGCCGTCCACATCGGACTCGTGGTCCTGCAGAAGCACAGCCAGTTCCCCGGGCCCGGGCGGACCGAGCGCAGCGTGGTGGGCGAGCGGATGTACCCCATCTACGCCCTCAAGGCCGGTGGTTTCTTCGCGCTCGTCTTCGCCGTGGTGGCGTTGCTCGGCGGGCTGGCCCAGATCAACCCGATCTGGCTGTACGGGCCGTACAGCCCGGCGGTGGTCAGCGCGGGCTCGCAGCCGGACTGGTACATCGGCTGGCTGGACGGCTCGACCCGGCTGTTCCCGGCCTGGGAGATAAGAGCCTTCGACTACACGGTCTCGCCGGTGTTCTGGCCTGCCGTGGTGATGCCCGGGATCATCTTCACGCTGCTCGCGCTCTACCCGTTCATCGAGGCGAGGCTGACGAAGGACCGGGCGATACACAACCTGCTGCAGCGTCCCCGCGACGTGCCGGTGCGGACCTCGCTCGGTGCGATGGCGCTAGCGTTCTACACCGTGCTGCTGATTTCCGGCGGCAACGACGTGATCGCGTACAAGTTCGACATCAGCCTGAACGCGATGACCTGGGCGGGGCGGATCGGGTTGATCGTGCTGCCGCCGCTGGCCTACGCGATCACGTATCGGGTCTGCCTCGGCTTGCAGCGGCACGACCGTGAAGTGCTCGAGCACGGAGTGGAGACCGGCATCATCAAACGCCTGCCGTCCGGCGAGTTCATCGAGGTGCACCAGCCGCTCGGAGTGGTGGACGAGCACGGGCACGGCGTGCTCGAGTACGCCGGCGCGCCGGTGCCGAAGCGGATGAACAGGCTCGCCCGCGCCGGGCACCGGGTCCGCGGCTTCTTCGCCCCAGTCGAGGAACCGCCGGCGGTCGAGCCGGCGGGCGCCGAGGAGGAGGCAGAACGCCGCGAGCTGGTCGGGCGGCCGAAGGAGCCGCAGGCCTGAGCCCCTCAGGTCATCGACCGCGCAGGGTATCGACCGGTGACGTGTGCCCGCGGGTGTAGTACTCGAACAGCAGCCCGCCCACCGAGACCATGATCGCCGTGCCGGCGATGACGATGAACCACAGCTCCCAGAGCGCGAGCGCGAGACCGCCCAGCGCCGCGGACAGCCCGAGGCTGAACGGCCAGTAGCTGCCCGGGCTGAAGAAGCCGAGCTCGCCGGCGCCCTCGGCGATGTCCGCGTCGGCCCGGTCCTCCGGCCGCATGTCGATGCGCCGGGAGACGAACCAGAAGTAGCTGCCGACGATCACGGCGAGCCCGCCGGACAGCACCAGCGCCGTGGTGCCGGCCGCCTCGACCCCGCCGCGCTCCACCTCGGACCACCACGCGTACACGATCGCCGAGGCGAACAGGAACGCCGCCACGCCGAGGAAGATCCGGGTCTCGACCTTCATCGGGATCTCCTAGTCCTGCCGCTGCCGCTCGCTCGCCTCGCGGGCCGCGCGGTCGGTGTCGAACGGATGCGTGGTCGTCGCCTGCGGCGCTTGGCCGATCGCCGACAGCGCCTTGGCCTGCCGGTCCGGGTCGGCGTTGCCGATGCCGGCGAGGGCGTCCAGGTAGGCCTCGTAGTCCTCGCCGCTGACGATCCGCACCTCGAAGTTCATCATCGAGTGGTATGTGCCGCACAGCTCGGCGCAGCGGCCGACGTACGACCCCTGCTCGGTGGCGGTGAACTCGAACTGGTTGAGCTGGCCGGGCGGGAACACGTCCATCTTGAACAGGAACTCCGGCACCCAGAACGAGTGCACGACGTCGTTGGACCGCTCCACCACCCGGATCCGCTGCCCCTCGGGGATGACCAGCACCGGCACCTCGGTCGTGCTGCCCACGGTGTTGACGAACTCGTTCGTCTGCGGGTCGCGCCGGTCGTTGTAGTCGAACTGCCAGTTCCACTTGAACGCGTTGACCGTGACGGTGGTATCCGGGTTGTTGGTCAGCCGCGTCACGTCGTTCTGCGTGATCGCGGTGTAGTAGAAGAGGACCGCGACGACCAGGAACGGGGCCACCGTGTAGAGCGCCTCGATCGGCAGGTTGTACTTCGTCTGCCGGGGCAGCTCGGCGCCGCGCCGCCGGTAGACGATCGCGCACCAGAAGATCAGGCCCCACACCACCACGCCGACGGAGAGCGCGGCGACCGACGACCAGGTCCACAGCACGCGCATCTGCTCGCCCTGCTCGGTCACCCCGCGCGGCCAGCCGAACCTGAGCTTGTCCTCGACGTCCGCGCGGCTGCAGCCGGACACCGCCGCCAGCAGCAGGACCGTGCCCGCACCCCAGCGCGCCGTACGACCCAGGCCACTCACGGGCAGCACCCTACTCGACCCGCCCACCCCTCCGCCGACCTCCCCGGCCGCGCGCCCCGCTCCGGCAGCCACGCGGGATACCGTGCCGACATGGCGTACCTGGACGCGGCATCGGCGGCGCCGCTGCATCCGGTGGCGCGCGAGGCGCTGCTCGCGGCGCTGGACGACGGCTGGGCCGACCCCGCCCGGCTGTACGGCGCCGCCAGGCAGGCCCGGCTGCTGCTGGACGGCGCCCGGGAGGTGGTCGCCGACTGCGTCGGCGCCCGGCCGGACGAGGTGTCCTTCCCCGCGTCGGGCACGCAGGCGGCGCATCTGGCCGTGCTCGGCGGGCTGGCCGGCCGGCGCCGGGCGGGCCGCCGGCTCGTGCACAGCGCGGTCGAGCACTCCTGCGTGCTGCACGCCGCCGAGCGACACGTCGCGGCCGGCGGGGAGGCGGTCTCCGTACCGGTGGACACCCTCGGCCGGGTGGCGGTCGAGGACGTCGCCGCCGAGGTACGCCGGCCGGACACCGCGCTGGCCAGCCTGATGACCGCGAACCACGAGGTCGGCACGGTCCAGCCCGTCGGCGAGGTGGCGGCGGTGTGCGCCGAGGCGGGCGTGCCGCTGCACGTGGACGCCGCGCAGTCGGTCGGCCGGGTCCCGGTGCCGGTCGGCTGGTCGCTGCTGTCCGCGAGCGCGCACAAGTGGGGCGGACCGCCCGGCGTCGGCGTGCTCGTGGTGCGCACCGGCACCCGCTGGGTCTCGCCGCTGCCCGACGACGAGCGGGAGCGCGGGCGGGTACCGGGGTTCGAGAACGTCCCGGCGATCGTGGCCGCGGCCGCGTCCCTGCGGGCTCGGCAGGCGGAGATGGCGGCCGAGGCGGCCCGCCTCGCCCCACTGGTGGACCGGATCCGCGCCACCGTCACGGCCACCGTGCCGGACGTCGAGGTGGTCGGCGACGCGGTGCGCCGGCTGCCGCACCTGGTCACGTTCTCCTGCCTGTACGTCGACGGCGAGGCGCTGCTGCACGAGCTGGACCGGCGCGGCTTCGCGGTCTCCAGCGGCTCCTCCTGCACGTCGTCGACGATCACCCCGTCGCATGTGCTGGCGGCGATGGGCGTGCTCTCGCACGGCAACGTGCGGGTCTCGCTGCACCGGGACACCACCGAGGACGACGTGGACCGGTTCCTGGCGGTGCTGCCCGACGTGGTTGCCGGCTTGCGCCGTACCGCCGGCGTCGAGGGGGTCTAGGTGGGCGAGCGCGGAGGAGCGGGCACCGCCGGGCCGGCGCTGGTGCTCGACTGCCGGGGCAGGCGGTGCCCGCTGCCGGTCATCGAGCTGGCCCGCCGGATCGGTGACGTCGAGGTCGGCGCCGTCGTCGCGGTGGTGGCCGACGACCCGGCCGCGCGCGTCGACATCCCGGCCTGGTGCCGGATGCGCGGGCACGTCTACGTCGGCGAGTCACCGGCCGCGGACGGCGCGCCCAGCTACGCCGTGCGCCGCGGTCCTCCCACGCCGTGACCAACCGGCAGGGGATACTGAGCGTCCTCAAGATTGGCGCGCCCCGACCACGAACGGATGTGTGAACGACCCGTGTGCGGCCTCCTCGGCTACGTGAGCAACGACCGCAGCGCGAAGGAGCTGCGCGACGAGGTCGCCGCGGCGCTGGAGTCGATGCACCACCGCGGCCCCGACTCCGGCGGCACGGTGAACGACCGCGACGTGGTGCTCGCGTTCCGCCGGCTGTCGATCATCGACCTGGAGCGCAGCGACCAGCCGCTGCCCTACGACGACGGGCGGTACTGGCTGCTGTTCAACGGCGAGATCTACAACTATCTGGAGCTGCGGGAGCGGCTGGCGCGCGAGCACGGCGCGACCTTCTCCACCGACGGCGACGGCGAGGTGATCCTGGCCGCGTACAAGTACCTCGGCGCGGACTGCGTGCGCGAGCTGCGCGGCATGTTCGCGTTCCTGATCTGGGACACCGAGGAGCGGACGCTGTTCGGCGCGCGGGACCCGTTCGGCATCAAGCCGCTCTACTACCGCACCGACGGGCGCGGCACGTTCTTCGCCTCGGAGAAGAAGGCGCTGCTCGCGCTCGCCGCGCCGGACCGCCCCGGGGTCGACACCGAGGCGCTGCAGCACTACCTGACCCTGCAGTACGTGCCGGAGCCGTCGTCCATGCACCGGGACATCCGGCGGATCAAGAGCGGCACCTCCTTCACCGTGCGTCCCGGCGGTCCACTGCGGACACACCGCTACTTCCGGCCGACGTTCCCGATCCGCTCGGTCGACGACCCGGACCGGCTGTACGGCGAGATCCGCGCGGCCATGGAGGACTCGGTCAAGGTCCACATGCGAGCGGACGTGACGGTGGGCTCGTTCCTGTCCGGCGGGATCGACTCGACCGCGATCGCCGCGCTGGCCAGGCGGCACAACCCGAACCTCATCACGTTCACGACCGGCTTCCAGCGGCCCGGGTTCAGCGAGATCGACGTCGCCGCGAGGTCGGCGGAGGCGCTCGGTGTGGAGCACGTGACCCGGGTCGTCACGCCGCAGGACATGATGGACACGCTGCCGCTGATCGTGTGGTACCTCGACGACCCGGTCGCCGACCCCGCCCTCGTGCCGCTCTACTTCATCGCCCGGGAGGCGCGCAAGCACGTCAAGGTCGTGCTCTCCGGCGAGGGCGCGGACGAGCTGTTCGGCGGCTACAACATCTACCGGGAGCCGCTGTCGCTGCGCGCGCTGACCGCGCTGCCGGGACCGATGCGGTCGGCGCTGGGCGGGGTGTCCCGCCGGCTGCCGACCGGGATGCGCGGCAAGGACCTGCTCCGCCGCGGCGCGGTCCCGCTGGAGCAGCGGTACTACGGCAACGCCCGCATCTTCCGCGACGACGAGCTCGGCTTCCTGCGCACCCGCGACCCGGCGATCTCGTTCCGGCGGGTGACCGACCCGATCTACGCCGAGTGCGCCGGCTACGACGACGTGACCCGGATGCAGTACGTCGACCTGTTCACCTGGCTGCGCGGCGACATCCTCGTCAAGGCCGACAAGATGACCATGGCTAACTCGCTCGAGTTGCGGGTGCCGTTCCTCGACCGCGAGGTCTTCCGGGTGGCATCGAGCCTGCCGGTGGCCGAGCGCATCACCCGGGACAGCACCAAGGTGGCACTGCGCCGGGCGCTGCGCGAGATCGTCCCGCCGCATGTGCTGGAGCGGCGCAAGCTCGGCTTCCCGGTGCCCATCCGGTTCTGGCTCAAGGACGTCATGTACGACTGGGCGCGGGACATCATCGAGTCGAGCGAGACCGAGCACCTCGTCGACCGGGCATCTGTTCTGTCCCTCCTGGACGGTCACCGGGCCGGCCCGCACGACCTCAGCCGGAAGCTGTGGACGGTGCTCGTGTTCATGGTCTGGCACGGGATCTTCGTCGAGGAGCGGATCAAGCCGGAGGTCCCCGCGACCGTCTATCCGGTGCGCATCTGAGACGCCCGCCGGGCGCCGTCAGCCCGGCAGGTGTGCGCGGATCTCCTCGGCCGCCTCGGCGCCGTACACCGCGCCCAGCCGCTCGGTGAAGTCGGCCGGCTTCACCTCGTACTCCTGGGTGCCCACGGTCTCCAGCACCAGCGTGGCCAGCATGCAGCCGACCTGGGCGGCCCGCTCCAGCGGCAGGCCCCAGGTGATGCCGGCGAGGAAGCCGCCGCGGAACCCGTCCCCGACGCCGGTCGGGTCGGCGATCGTCACCGGCGGCACCACCGGCACCCGCCTCGGCTCGATGTCCTGGCCGTCGATCTGGACGCCGTCCGCGCCGTGGGTGGTGACGCGGATCCGGACCCGCTTGAGCACCTCGTCGCCGCTCCACCCGGTCTTCTGCTCGAGCAGGCCGCGCTCGTACTCGTTCGAGAACAGGTAGCTGGCGCCGTCCACCAGGCCGCGGATCTCCTCGCCGGACATCCGGGCCATCTGCTGCGAGGGGTCGGCGGCGAACGGGTAACCCCGCTCCCGGCACTCCTCGGTGTGCCGGGTCATCGCCTCGGGGTCGTCCGGCGCGATGCACACCAGGTCGAACCCGCCCACCCGGTCGTGCACCGGGGCCAGCTCGATGTTGCGCGCCTCCGACATCGCGCCGGCGTAGAACGACGCGATCTGGCACATCTCCTCGTCGGTCGTGCACACGAATCGGGCGGTGTGCGCCATCTCGCTCACGCGCACCGAGTCGCAGTCCACGCCCTGCCGCTCCAGCCAGGACCGGTAGTCGGCGAAGTCGTGGCCCGCCGCGCCGACGAGCACCGCCGGCAACCCGAGCTGGGCCAGCCCGAACGCGATGTTCGCGCCGATGCCGCCCCGGCGCACGACCAGGTCGTCAACGAGGAACGACAGGGAGATCCGGTGCAGGTGCTCCGGCAGCAGCTGGTCGGCGAACCGGCCCGGGAAGTGCATCAGATGGTCGGTCGCGATCGATCCGGTGACGGCAATGGGCACGGCACAACCTCGCAGGGTCAGCGGCAACTCGGCCGGAAACGGGGACAACGCGGTCAGGGTAGCCGTGGTCGGGAACCCGGCGGCGGTTACCCGCCGTCTGACCGGCATGACCGGCAGCCCGCCACCCGTGCCCGATCCAGAACCCAGCGCCGTGGCGCGTCGCTCTCGGGGGCGCGCGCTCGCCCCGGTGGCCGTGGCCGCCGCGGTCGTGCTCGCCGTGACCGGCGGGTACCTGCTGCAGCGCGGGGTCGGCGGAGACGGGCCGCCCACCCTGCGCCTGCTCGACGACGGCCGGGCAAGCACGGAGGATGCCGCGGCCGCTGCGGCGCCGGTGGACCGGCCGGGCCCCGGCTACCTGGTCGCCGGCACGCTGCCGGCCGGGCCGTCGCACGCGCACGTGTACACG
>JBKOXW010000201.1:0-7984 GCA_046744115.1 Actinomycetota bacterium
CTGGGGATCGTCGGTCTGCAGGTCGAGGTGGAACTGCTGCGGGTGCTCCTGCCCGGGCCACTGCGGCGCGACGTGGTCCGGTGCGCGCTGGAATTCGATCTCCTGGCCGTCCGGAGTCCGGACGCCGAACCGGTCGGAATCCTGCCGGACGACGTCCCAACCGGTGAGTTCGGCGTAGAACGAACCGACCTTCTCGATGTCCGCCGCGTCGAATATGGCCAGGTCCAGGCGAGCTGTCACGGTCATGGCAACATCCTGCCCCAGCCCTCCGACAAGAAGGGCGCGACTGACGGGTCAGCCGCTTCCGGTCACGGCGAACCACGTCGTGGCGGACGGTCCGACGAAGACGATCGGGGCGAAGCATGGGCTGGGCAGACTGACGGTTGCCTCGATCTTGGCGTCGCCCGTCGGGGTGGCCGGGAAGGGGTCGGTGGCGACATTGACCGTCCCGGCAGCGCCCTCGACGATCGTCTCGCAGCTGACAACCGCCCGGAAGGCGGCGACGGGGTTGGTGCCCTGCAAGGCTTCCGGGACGGGCGGCCCATCGAACAACACGAGCCCGGACACCTCGACCTCGAGCTCTCCACCGCTGGCCAGCTCGCCCTTCGCCGCGGCAATCTGCCACGGAAGGCCCCCACCGTTGATCCCCCGGATCGGGTTCGCGGATCCGACGAAGGGTCCGCTGACGGCTGACATCGTGTCGAACTCGAGGACCTGCGGATGGTTCGTGCTCGCCGCCGGTCCTGTCGATCCGATCGCGGGCGCCGTGAACAGCGCCCCGATTGCGAGCGATCCAAGCAACATCGCGGGTAGCCGCTTCATCCCAGGCCTCCTCGGGTAGCCACTCATCGCCACGTAATACGCGACGCAGTGGACGAAGAGTTCAAGATCGACGGGACAGGCCGATCCATGGAACGGGCAAGGCTGGCCGAGGGCTCGCTCCTCGCGCTCAGCGCGGGGCGTGTCGCACGCCGAGGCGGTGGGAGAGGACGAGGTCGAGAGGGCCTGGCCGACACGGAGGTCCGCAGCGTGCTGTTCTGGGTGGTGAGCCTGGGGTCTCCTGTACATCTGGAAAGTCCCCGTGTTCAACGGGCCGTTCGTGGATTAGCCCGACGAGGAGGTCTGCCCGGTTATGACCCCGATCGCCACCGCGCGGCCCGATCTTCCCGAGCTGCCGCTGCACGCATGGGAGCCGACCAAGACCACGCTGCACCTGTGGGCCCAGATCGTCGGCAAGGTGAGGCTCGCCGCCAGCGCGCCACGCAACCACTGGTGGAACGTGCCGCTGTACCTGGACGTGCGCGGCCTGACCACCCGCCGGCTGCACCACGCCCAGATCACCTTCCAGATCGACTTCGACTTCGTCGACCACCGCCTTATCGTGCGGACCAACCGCGGCCAGCAGGGATCGTTCCCGCTCCGAGACGGGCTGACGGTGGCCAGCTTCGACCGCCAACTCCACGAGATGCTCGACCAGTTCGGCGTGGACGTCCCCATCCGCGAGAACCCCTACGGCGTGCCGATGACCACCCCGTTCCCGAACGACACCGAGCACGCCGCGTACGACCCCGAGTACGTGCGGCGCTTCTGGCAGGTCCTGGACTGGGTCGACACCGTGCTCGACGAGTTCTCCGGCTGGTACTGCGGCAAGCAGAGCCCGGTCCACCTGTTCTGGCACTCCTTCGACCTGGCCGTCACCCGCTTCTCCGGCCGCCGCGCCCCGACCCGCGACGGCGCCGACCCCGTCACCCGCGAGGCCTACTCCCACGACCTCATCTCGTTCGGCTTCTGGGCCGGCGACGACACGATGCGCGAGCCCGCCTTCTACTCCTACGCCGCCCCCGAGCCGCCCGGCCTGCCCGACCAACCGCTGCAACCCGCGGCCGCCGCCTGGCGCCGGGCACCCACCGGGTCGATGGCGCTGCTCGGCTACGACCAGGTCCGCGATGCCCAGGACCCCAGGCTCACCCTGCTCGCCTTCCTGCAGAGCGCCTATGACGCCGGTGTCCGCACCGCCGGCTGGGACCGCGAGGAACTCACCTCGTCGTTCTGCCCCTCCCCAGCAGAACTCCAGGCACTGCAGCGCGCCACAGCTCCTGAGCGAGCGGACCAGTCGGGGGGCTAGCGCTCGGACACAGCAGGGCGTCGATCGCATAGCCCGGCCTGGAGCGGGAATGGTTTGCCAATGGCGACAGTCGGGTTCCACGCCTCCCACGAGCAACTCTCCCCCAGCACGCTCCTGGACACGGTGGGCGCTGCCGAAGCATCCGGGTTCGCGGCCGTGATGTCCTCGGACCACTTCAGCCCGTGGAGCACCCGGCAGGGTGAGTCGGGTTTCGCGTGGTCGTGGCTCGGCGCGGCGATGCATGCGACGGCGCTCCCGTTCGGGATCGTGACCGCCCCTGGGCAGCGCTACCACCCGGCCATCGTGGCCCAGGCCATCGCCACGCTCGCCGAACTCTTCCCTGACCGTCTCTGGGTTGCGCTGGGGTCGGGCGAGGCGTCGAACGAGCACGTCACCGGCGATCGGTGGCCAGACAAGGACAGCCGCCACCAACGGCTGCGGGAGTGCGTGGACATCATCCGCGCTCTGCTCGCCGGCGACGAGGTCAGCGTCAATGGTCATGTTCGCGTCGACCGGGCCCGGCTCTGGACTCTGCCACCGGCCGTGCCGCCACTCATCGGAGCGGCCCTCACCCCGGAGACCGCGGCGTGGGTCGGTGGCTGGGCCGACGGGTTGGTGACCGTGTACCAGCCGCCCGACGAGCTCGCCCGGATGATCGACGCCTTCCGGGCCAACGGCGGTGTGGCTAAGCCCGTGTACGTGCAGGTGCACCTGTCCTGGGCGCCGGAGGAAGACGAAGCCCTCCGAATCGCGTACGACCAGTGGCGAACCAACATCTTCCCCTCGGCGCTGATGGCGGACATCGAGCGTGTCGATCAGTTTGAGATGGCTGCGATGCACGTGCGGCCGGACGACGTGCGGTCGGCGGTGCTCGTGTCCTCGGACACCAGCCAACACGTCGCCTGGCTGCACGAACTGTTTGACATCGGCATCGATGCGGCCTACCTCCACCACGTCGGCAAGCCCCAGCGCGCGTTCATCGAGACCTTCGGTGAGAAGGTCCTTCCCGAGGTGTCGCGATGAGCATCAAGATCACCAGCGACCAGTGGTGGAAGAACGGCGTGATCTATTGCCTCGACGTCGAGACGTTCCTGGACTGGAACGGCGACGGCATGGGCGACTTCGGTGGCCTGATCGAGCGCGTCGACTATCTGGCGGGCATCGGTGTCACCTGCATCTGGCTTATGCCCT
The DNA here is from genome assembly GCA_046744115.1 of Actinomycetota bacterium. Taxonomy (GTDB): domain Bacteria; phylum Actinomycetota; class Actinomycetes; order Mycobacteriales; family CADCTP01; genus JBKOXW01. Next base: position 3,317 of record JBKOXW010000201.1, read on the forward strand.
TCTTTCCCACTCCCGAGCGTGATGACGGCTACGACATCGTCGATTTCTACAACGTCGACCCTCGGCTCGGCACGCTCGGCGAGTTCGTCGAGTTCGTACGCACCGCCCGCGACCGGGGCATCAAGGTGATCATCGATCTTGTCGTCAACCACACCTCCGATCGCCACCCCTGGTTCCAGGCGGCACGGTCCGACCGCAACTCGCCGTTCCGCGACTGGTACGTGTGGGCGGACAAGCCTCCCGCCGACGGCCCGAAGGGCGAGACGTTCCCCGGCGAGCAGCGAGGCCTGTGGACCTATGACCGCAAGGCACGCCAGTACTACCTGCACCGGTTCTATCGCCACCAGCCCGATCTCAACGTGGCGAACCCAGGGGTGCGCAATGAGATCGCGCGCATCATGGGGTTCTGGCTGGAGCTCGGCGTGTCCGGATTTCGCGTCGACGCCGTCCCGTTCCTCATCGAGATCACGGGCATTGCCGGTGCGCCCAACGTCGATCCGCACGAGTACCTGCGCGACCTGCGCGCCTTCCTGTCCCGTCGGCGTGGTGACTCGGTGCTGCTCGGTGAGGTGAACCTGCCACCGAACGACCAGAGGACGTTCTTCGGCGACGAGGATGGCGACGAGCTGAACCTTGTCTTCAACTTCTGGCTGATGCAGCGCCTCTATCTGGCCTTGGCGCGCCAGGAGGCCGTGCCGCTGGTCGAGGCGCTTCACGACCTGCCGTCGGTGCCCTTCGACTGCCAGTGGGCGACGTTCGTCCGCAATCACGACGAGCTCACGCTCGACAAGCTGAGCGAGGCCGAGCGCCAGGAAGTGTTCGAAGCCTTCGGGCCGGAGCCGGACATGCAGGCGTACGGGCGCGGGCTCCGCCGCCGGCTGCCGCCCATGCTCGGCGGCGACGAGAAGCGGATACGGATGGTGTACAGCCTGCTGTTCTCGCTCCCCGGCACGCCGGTGCTCTTCTATGGCGAGGAAATCGGCATGGGCGAGAACCTCGACGTGAAGGGGCGCGCCGCCGTCCGCACACCGATGCAATGGTCGGCCGAGCCGAGCGGTGGATTCTCCCCCGCGCCGGCTGACCGGCTACCCGCGCCCCTGCCCGACGGCGCGTACGGCCCGCTGGCGGTCAATGTGGCGGGCCAGCGGAGCCATCCCGACTCGTTGCTCAACTGGTTCGAGCGCCTGATGCGGCGCCGGAAGGAGACGCCGGAGCTGGGCTTCGGCGACTGGCGCGTGCTGGACCACGACGTCGACTCGGTCCTCGCCCATGCGTGCACGTGGGACGACAGAACGATCGTTGCCGTTCACAACCTGGCGCCGGAGCCGTGCCGCCTCTCGATTCCGCTTGGTATCGGCGACGCGGTCGCATACCACGACCTATTCGGTGGCGGACGGGAGGAACTGGACGAGCCCATCCTGCGGCTGACACTGGAAGGCTACGGCTGCGGCTGGTATCGGATCCAGCGCCACGATCAGCGCCTCACACCATGAACGCCGGCCTTCGCGTCGACCAGGCGATTTCGCATTCCTACCGGTGTTCGGGTCCATCCTCCACGAGCAGCCGGGCATAGTTGGCGAGCGAGCGCTGGTAGCGGGGCAGGTGCGGCACCAGCGCGGTGATCGCGACGGAGACCGCCTCGCGCTCTCGCCCCACGTCGACGAGGGCGAGCGCCAGGAACGCCCGGACGGCGCTGTCCAGCTCGTCGGAGCCGGCGTTGAGCTCGTCGGTGAGCAGGGCGACGCTCTCGTCTGCCCGGCCGAGGTTCCGCAACGAGCTGGCCATCTGGATCACCGCCTGGCGCCGGCGCTCACCCGTGAGCCCGAGGTCGAGCGCCTGCTGGTACAGCGGCACCGCAAGATCCGAGTGCCCTGTCGAGTCGAGCGCACCCGCCCGCTCGACGACCCCGACAGGGCTGTCCGGCGGCAGCTCGGCGGCGAGCCTCTCGATCCAATCCAGGAACTCCGCCTCGCTCAGCTGGTCGATCGACGCCCAGGCGTCGGCCACCCGCCGTTCCCACTCTGCGTCGCTCATCGGCACACGCTGACACACGCCACAGCCGCCGTCGAACCACGCTGGCGGCGCAGCGGCTGCTGCGCACCTCCCGCCGCGACACACGTACGCTCCGCCGTACTCTCGACCGGTGGGTGCCGGGGGTGAGAGGTACGACGTCGCGATCATCGGGGGCGGGATCCTCGGGCTGGCGACGGCGTACCAGCTGACCCGCCGCAGGCCCGGGATCAGGGTCGTGGTGCTGGAGAAGGAGCACCGGATCGCCACCCACCAGACCGGCCACAACAGCGGCGTGATCCACAGTGGCATCTACTACGCGGCGGGCAGCCGCAAGGCGCGGTACGCGGTCGAGGGCGCTCGGGCGACCGTGGCGTTCTGCCGGGAGTACGGGCTGCCGGTCGAGGTGACGGGCAAGGTCATCGTCGCCACGACCGAGGCAGAGCGCCCCCCGCTTGAGCGGCTCTACGAGCGGGGCCGCGCCAACGGCGTCCGGGTCGAGCGCCTGGACCGGGCGGGGCTCGCCGAGCACGAGCCGCGGGTCAACGGCGTCGCCGGGCTGCACGTCGCGGACACCGGGATCTGCGACTTCACCGAGGTGGCGCGGATGTACGCGCGACTTGCGGTCGAGCAAGAGGCACAGCTGCAGGTGGGTGCCCGGGTGACCGGGCTGCGGTCGGATCCGTCCGGGGTGACCGTCCACACGGTACGCGGCGACGTCCGCGCCCGGCAGCTGGTCGCCTGCGCCGGCCTGCACTGCGACCGGGTCGCGGCAATGGACGGCGCCCGGCCGCCGGTGCGGGTCGTGCCGTTCCGCGGCGAGTACTACGAACTCGCTCCGGGGCGGCGAGACCTGGTCCGTGGGCTCATCTATCCGGTGCCGAACCCGGACTTCCCGTTCCTCGGCGTGCACCTGACCCGAATGATCGACGGCTCTGTCCACGTGGGACCGAACGCCGTGCTGGCGCTGCGCCGCGAGGGCTACCGGTGGCGCTCCGCCAATCCGCGCGACCTCGCGGGCACGCTCGGCTACCCCGGCTTCTGGCGGCTGGCCCGGGCGAACTGGCGCGAGGGCGTCGCCGAGATGCACCGCTCCCTGTCCCCCCGGCGGTTCGCGGATGCGGCCCGCCGGCTGCTTCCCGAGATCGGCGATGATGACCTCGTGCCCGCCGGCGCAGGCGTACGAGCGCAGGCGGTGACCCACGACGGGTCGCTTGTGGACGACTTCGTCGTGGTGGAACGCGAGCACGCGCTGCACGTGCTGAACGCGCCGTCACCCGCCGCCACCGCGTCACTCCCCATCGGAGCCGAACTCGCCGACCGCACGCTCGCCCGCCTCGATGGCTGACGACTTCGCCCGCCGAGTGGCGAGTTTGCCCGCCGAGTGAGCGGCTATAGGTCATCATTCGGCGCGGAACTGCCCACTCGCGACCGCGGCGACCAGATCACGCAGCATGTCGAACGCGATCCCGCGGAGCGTGAAGGAGTACGTACGGTCGGGGTTGCGGGTGAGCGCGATCATGCCGGCGTCGCGGAGCCGGGCAACGTGGTGGTGCACTGTGGACTTTGCCAGGCCGAGGTCCTCGGCAAGCGACTGCAGGGTGGCCGGACCGGCGGCCAGCGCAGCCACGATCCGTATCCGCTGCTCGTCATCGAGCGCCCGGAGCAGCCGCAGCAGCGTAGCGGCCTGGTTCGCCGGCCGCTCGTCGCCGGCCAGGTCCGCGTCGCTCACCGGGTAGCCGCAGATCCGGTCCTGCCGGTGCTGGCAGAGCAGCAGGTACGGCCGCAGCGCCGCGTGCGGCAGCAGCAGCACCGCCTCGATGCCGGGCTCAGGCGTGTGCCGATATCCGCCGGTCACGTCCTCGACCGCCGCGAGCGGCGCAGCCGCCGCGAGCACGCCACGCGCCCGCGCCGCGCTGCGTTCCAGCGCGGTGGCCGTCGCGGCCTCCCCCGGCCCGAAGACCTCGTCGTACCAGCCGCTCACCGCGTCGGCGATCACGGCATGGCTTGCTTCTGCGCCGAGCCGGAGCAGGCCGCGCAGGCTCGACCGAGCCTCGCCGGCGTAGTACCGCGGCCGGGCGAGCAGGGCCCGCGCCGCCGCGGCGTCCCCATCGGCGGCGGCCGCGATGACCTCTCCGTCGACGTAGGCCCGCCAGGCCGGCACGTGGTAGCCCAGCACATGCCGGAGCAGCTCGACCGGCTCGGCGTTCCGGACCGCCGCGACCAGCGCACTGCCATCGCGCGGCGGCGCGGCCTCCAGCGCAACACCGAGCAGGTGCAGCCAGATCTCGGCGGAGTCCGTGCCGATCCGCCGCAGCGCGCGACGCAGACCGGGCGACGCCGAGGACGCCCGCCGGCGCCAGCCGGTCACGTCCGCGTCCCCACCGCCCTCGCCGGCCGGAGAACGCGACCCGCCCGCGTACGCCGACAGCTGGATGAGCAGCTCCGCGCCGACCACCGCCTCGGCGCGGACCGCGGACTCGACGCCGCCGGTGACCGCCCGGACCGGGCGGCGGCCTTGACGTTCGACGTTCATCGGATGATGATATCAAGATTCGTCGAACGTTATGGGAGGCCACGCCATGCGTTACCGACTGCTCGGCCGGACCGGCCTGCGCGTCTCGGAGGTCGCGCTCGGCACGATGACGTTCGGCGAGG
>JBKOXW010000025.1:0-18011 GCA_046744115.1 Actinomycetota bacterium
CGTCACACCAGTCCGGCGAACAGGTCGGCCTCCCGACCCTGCTCGCCCTCGCCGGGACCGCGCTCCCCGCGGACCAACCGGAAGTACTCCACGCCCATCGCCTCGTGACCGATGTTGTCGGCGAGCGCGAAGAACACCCCGTCGACGGCGATCTGGGTGGCATGGGCCCGCATCGCCGCGAGCTTCGCCGCGACGTGCCCGGTGCCGTCGATCTCCGCGGTGACGAGCTCGTCGTCCACCCCGAACGGGAGATCCTCGGCGCTCTCGACGGTGCCGAACGGGTTCCCCTCCCCCATCTCGCGCATCGCGTCGATGGCGTGCTGCAGCCCCGAGCGGGGGAACGCGGTCCAGTACACCTTCGCCACCTGCCACGGCTCGCCGGTCTCGGGCGCGTATCCCGGGTCCGCCGCGATCTCCGCTGACCGCATCGCCACCCGATGGGACTGGATGTGGTCCGGATGGCCGTACCCGCCGTTCTCGTCGTACGTCACTAGTACCTGCGGCCGGACCTCGCGCACGACGGCGACCAGCGCGCGGACCGCCTCGTCCAGGTCGGCTCGCCAGAAGCAGCGCGGGTGGTCGTTCGCGGGGGTGCCCATCATGCCGCTGTCGCGCCACCGCCCGGCGCCGCCGAGCATCCGGTGGTCGGTGACACCGAGCTCGCGCATGGCGTCGTCCAGCTCGCCGAGACGGTAGCCGCCGAGCTGGTCGGCCTTGGCCGCGGCGAGCCCCTCCAGCTCGGGCACGAGGATCTCGCCCTCCTCGCCGAGCGTGCAGGTGACGAGCGTGACGTGGGCGCCATCGGCGGCATAGCGGGCCATCGTGGCGCCGCTGCCGATCGTCTCGTCGTCGGGATGGGCGTGCACCAGCAGCAGCCGGCGCGCCTCGGTCACAGCGGACATAACGCCACCCTAGCCACCGCCGCGGCGAGGCGGCGGTCGGCCAGGCTCGCCCTAGAGGAGCTTGATGACCTCGGCGTAATGGCACGCCGACGGGTGGCCGTGACCACGGTCGACTAGCGCCGGCTCCTCGCTGATGCACTTCTCCCGCTGGTCGTCGGACAGCTCGTTGGCGAACTTCGGGCACCGGGTGCGGAACCGGCAGCCCGACGGCGGGTTGGCGGGGCTCGGCACGTCGCCGGTGATGATGATCCGCCGCCGCTCCCGCTCGCGGACCGGGTCGGGCAGTGGGATCGCGGACAGCAGCGCCTGCGTGTACGGGTGCGCCGGGCGGTCGAACAGCGCGGTCTTCCCGGCGATCTCCACGATCTTGCCCAGGTACATGACCGCGACGCGGTCGGAGATGTGCCGGACGACCGACAGGTCGTGCGCGATGAACAGGTACGACAGCCCGAGCCGCTCGCGCAGGTCCTCGAGCAGGTTGACGACGCCGGCCTGGATCGACACGTCGAGCGCGGACACCGGCTCGTCCAGGATCATCACCTTGGGCTCCAGCGCGAGCGCTCGGGCGATGCCGATGCGCTGACGCTGCCCGCCGGAGAACTCGTGCGGGAACCGGTTGCCGTGCTCGGGGTTCAGCCCCACCAGCGCGAGCAGGTCGCGGACCCTCTCTCGGCCTTTGTCCTTGCCGGCAAGATCGTGGATTATCAGCGGCTCGGCAACGATGTTCGCGACCGTCATCCGCGGGTTGAGCGAGGCGTACGGGTCCTGGAAGACGATCTGCAGGTCCCGCCGGATCGGGCGCATCTGGTGGGGGCTGAGGCCGACCAGTTCGCGGCCCTTGAATTTGACCGAGCCGGACGTCGGCTCGTGCAGGTTGAGGATCGCCCGGCCGGTCGTCGACTTACCACACCCGGACTCACCGACCAGGCCGAGGGTCTCGTTGTGGCACACCTCGAAGCTGACCCCGGAGACGGCCTGCACGACGCCGATCTGCCGGCGGATCAACCCGCGGCTCATGATCGGGAAGTGTTTGACCAGATCCTTGACCTCGAGCACGACCTCACTGTCGGCCACGCTCCGGGTCTCCTGCGCTACTGCTGCCGCGGTCACCTGGCCTGGCTCCTCGGGTCGGTCCGGTTCTCGATCGTCTCGCCGGTGGTGTCACCGGTCGGCTCGGCGGCCGGTGCGGGCCGGTCGACACCCTGCTGGCCACCGGCGGGCTGGCCACCGGCGGGCTGGCCACCGGCGGGCTGGCCACCGGCGGGCTGGTCACCGGCCTGATGGGGAGGCGGCGAGGGCTGTTCCGGATGTTCCACCGCCGCGCTGGCACCGCTGCCGTCCCCGACGACGCCGGCCGCGTCCGCGCCGACCTCGATGACGTCCGCGGTCGTCACCTCGAACACGTCCTCGGCGGTCAGGTCCTCGCGCACCAGGTCCTTGGCGAAGTGGCAGGCCGAGATGTGCGCGACGCCGTCGACCTCGAGCAGGTCCGGCTCCTGCTCGTCGCAGATCTGCTGGTGCATCGGGCAGCGTGGGCCGAACGGGCAGCCGGGGGGCAGGTTCAGCAGCGACGGCGGGCTGCCGGTGATCGGGGTCAGGCGCTGCTTCTCCCCGGTGTCCAGTCGGGGCAGCGAACCGAGCAGGCCGATCGTGTACGGCATGCGCGGCCGGGCGTAGATGTCGTCGACGCTGCCGACCTCGACCGGGCGGCCGGCGTACATCACCAGCACCCGGTCCGCCATGCCGGCGACGACGCCGAGGTCGTGGGTGATCAGGATGATCGCGGCGTCGGTCTCCTGCTGCGCGGTCCGGATCGTCTCCAGGATCTGCGCCTGCACGGTGACGTCCAGGGCGGTGGTCGGCTCGTCGGCGATGATCACGTCCGGCTGGTTCGCCATCGCGATCGCGATGACCACCCGCTGGCGCATGCCGCCGGAGAACTCGTGCGGGTAGTTGCTCGCCCGGTCTCGCGCGTTCGGGATGCCGACCAGCTCGAGCAGATTGACCGCCCGGTCCCAGGCGGCACGGTCGGACACCGACTCGTCGTGGATCTGCACCGCCTCGGCGAGCTGGTGGCCGATCTTGTACACCGGGTTCAGCGAGGTCATCGGGTCCTGGAACACCATCGAGATGCCCTTGCCGCGGACCCGGCTCATCTCCTTGTCCCGCATGCCGAGCAGCTCGGTGCCGTGGAAGCGGACCGAGCCGGTGATCCGCGCCGACTTCGGCAGCAGGCCCAGCACGGCCAGCGAGGTGACCGACTTCCCGGACCCGGATTCGCCCACGATGCCCAGTACCTCGCGGGGCATCAGCTGGTAGCTCACCCCGCGCACGGCGCGCACGACGCCGTCCTCGGTCGGGAAGGCCACGGTCAGGTTCTCCACCTCGAGCACCGCGGCGCCCGGCCGGTAGCTCGTGCTCGCCTCCTCGGTGTCGCCGAGCACGTCTGGAGTGGCCATGCTCATGCCCTCACGCGGGTCTGGGTCGGGTCGAACGCGTCTCGCAGCCCGTCCCCGATGAAGTTCACCGAGAGCGCGATGACGATGATGATGATCCCGGGGAAGTAGAACAACCACGGCCGGACGTCCGCGGCTCCCTGCGCCTGGCTGATGAGCACACCGAGGGACGTGTCCGGTGCCTGCACGCCGAAACCGAGGAACGACAGCGCCGCCTCGGCCAGGATCGCGAAAGCGACCGCGAGCGTGGCGTTGACGATGATCACGCCGAGCGAGTTCGGAAGCAGGTGCCGGACGATGATCCGGCGGTTCGAGGCGCCGAGCGCCCTGGCCGCCTCGACGTACTCCTTCTCCCGCAACGACAGGAAGACCCCGCGCACCACCCGGGAGTCGACCGCCCAGCCCAGGCCGGCGAGCACCAGCGCGACGCCGAGCCAGCTGCCGTTGAACCGGCTCGCCAGGACGATCAGGATGGCGAGCGCGGGGATGGTGAGCAGCAGGTCGACCAGTCGCATGAGCGCCGCGTCGGTCCAGCCCCGGAAGAAGCCGGCGATCGAGCCCACCAGGGTCGCGACGATCGTCTGCACGACCATCACCAGCAGTGCGATCTGCACCGACCGCTGCGCCCCGCGCAGCACCTGCGCCAGCCCGTCCTCACCCAGGTTGCCGGTGCCGAACGGGTGCTCCCAGGACGGCGGCTGGGAGAGCGCGTCGATGTTCGGCACGCCGAACTTGTACTTCCAGAACCGCTGACCGAGCAGCGAGACGGCGACGACGATCACGAACACGACCAGGCTCACCACGGCGAGCTTGTGCTGCAGGAAGCGACGAATGACCAGCTGGGTCTGGGTCCGCGCCTTGACCGTGAACTCGCGCTCCGGCCCGGCCCCCATCGGGGTGGGCTGCTCCGGGGTGGCGAGGCGGGGTTCTTGGATCGTGGCCATCTGTCACGACCTCCGGATCCGTGGGTCGAGATAGGCGTAGAGGATGTCCGCGACCAGGTTGGCCAGGATGATGGCCACCGCGGAGACCATCAGCCAGGCCAGCGTCATGTTGACGTCGAGCTGGCGGACCGCCTCGGTGAGCAGCTCCCCCATGCCGTGCCAGACGAAGACCCGCTCGGTGATGAGCGCGCCGCCGATGATCGCCCCGACGTTGATCGCCACCACAGTGGTGAGCGGGATCAGCGCGGTGCGCAGGCCGTGCCGGACGAGCACCCGGCGCCACGGCAGGCCCTTCGCCCTGGCCAGCCGCATGTAGTCGCTGCCCAGCACCTCGAGCATCGACGCCCGCTGGAACCGGCTCCAGGCCGCGTACGTCACAGCGGCCAGCGCGATCGTCGGTAGGATCAGATGGCCCGCATAGTCGAGCATGCGTTCGGCCGTACTGCCCTCGAAGTTCGGCGTGGACTCCCCCACGGTGAAGATGAACCGCCGGTTGGTATTGAAGATCTCGTCCAACAGGTTGTTCAGCCGGATCGCGGCCCATTCCTTGAGCACGCCGGCGAACCAGAACAACGGGGTCGAGATGAATAAGAATCCGGTAAATGTGACGACATAGTCACTTACCGTGTATTGTCGGACGGCGGCCAGCACACCCGCCCCGATCGCCAGCACGAGCGCGACGAACTGTGAGATCAGGATCATCCGCAGGGTCACGCCGAGCCGACTGAACAGCTCGGACCTCACGTCGGTGTTGTTGATGGTCTGGCCGAAGTCACCCTGGATGAAGTTGCCCGCCCAGATCGCGTACCGCTGGGGGAGCGGATCCTCCAGGTGGAGCGCCTCGCGGCGGACATCCAAGGCTTCCTGGGAGACGTTGGGATTCGCGGCCAACTCGGCCAGCGGATCGCCGGCGGAGGCCACCATCACGAAAACCAGGATGGAGCTGGCGATGATGACGGGGATCGATATCAGCAACCGCCGAACGATGAAGACGAGCACGAGGATCCCTCGCTGTCCCAGGTACGCGTGGGTCGGCGATGGCCGGGGGACCACGCCGCGTCGGATGGTCGTGTGAGCCAACGGTAGCGAGGTCTCCCGGCGCGGGCCAGGCCCGCGCCGGGAGACCTCACCTAGCCGGCGCCGCCTCAGCTCAGCGAGGCGCCGCCGGCTCCCGAGCTACTGCTTCAGGTACCACTTCTCGGAGTCCCAGAACGGACTCTGCGAGCTGGCGTTGTCCTTGATGCCAGCGAACGTCGCCCGGGACGCGAGGAACGTCGGCTTCTGGTACAGCGGGATGGTCGCCATGTCCTCCCACAGCCAGGCGTCGATCTGGTTCATCGTGTCGATGACCTTCTGCTCGTCCAGCTCAGTGACGACCTGGTCGAACGCGTCGTCCACCCGCTTGTCGCTGACCAGCGCGTAGTTGGACTGCCGGTTCTCCGGAGTCGCGGTGACGTACAGCGACTTGTTGGCCGAGGCCGCGAACGGCGTGCCGACCCAGGCGAACAGGCCCATGTCGAAGTCGCCGGCCGGCAGCGCCTCACCGAAGTACTCGGTCGAGGGCAGGTTGCGGATCACCACGTCGATGCCGATCTCCTTGAGCTGAGACTTGATCAGCACGCCGGTGTCCTCACGCAGCTTGTTGCCCTGCGTGGTGGTGAACCGCAGCGACAGCTTCTTGCCGCCCTTGGTCATGATCCCGTCCGAGCCCGGGGTGTAGCCGGACTGGGTCAGCAGGTCCTTGGCCTTCTCGACACTGCGGGACTTGTAGTCCCCGCCGTTGTCCACGTACTCGGGCTGGTTGTTCATGTAGATGCGGTTGTTGAGCACCGCGGCACGCGCATCGAACTGCGCCGGGCCGGCCTTGACGATCGCCTCCCGGTCCAGGCCGTACGCGATGGCCTTGCGGACGTTCGGATCGGCCAGGTCCTTCTGCTGCGTGTTCAGGTCGAGGTGCTCGAAGACCAGACCGAAGTTGATCTCGCTCGTGACCTCCGGCTCCAGCGCCTTGACCTGCCCGACCGCGTCGAGCTGCGGCTGCGGGTAGATCATGTCGACCTCGCCGTTCTTCAGCGCGGCCGGCTGGGTGACCGACTCCGGCAGCACCTGGTAGATGATCTTGTCCAGGTACGCCTTCTGACCCCAGTACTGCTCGTTGCGCACCACGGTCACGATCTTGTTCGTGGTGTCGAAGCTCTCGACCAGGAACGGGCCGCCGGACACCGGCAGGTCCTTCTTCAGCGCCGTCTCCCAGGACTGCTTGGCGCCGCCGAGCTTGGCCTCCTGCGCCTTCATGTACCGCGACGGCAGGATCGTGGAGAACAGCGACTTCCAGTCGGCGAACTTCTTCTTGTACGTGACCACGATCGTCTTGGCGTCGGCGCCTGCCTCGATGCTCTCGATGTCCTCGTAGCCGGTGGTGCTGGCCACGTCGAAGCCCTCGGAGGTGATGCTCTCCCAGAGGTACTTGAAGTCCTCGACGTCGATCGGCTGCCCGTCCGACCACTTGGCCTCGGGCTTGATCGTGTAGGTGACGACCTGCTTGCCGTTGACCTCCTCGAGCTTGGGCTCCTCGGCGTTCAGGTCCGGGTCGGGCACGACCGTGAAGTCGGGCTTGACGAGGAATGCCGACGGGAGTACCCGAACTATGACGACCTGATTCGCGAAGCCGTTGTCGGCTGAGGTGTTGGTGTTCCAGCCGGTGGGTTCCTGGTCCGGTCCGAACCTCAGGGTGCCGCCGGGCTTCGCCTCGCTCGTTCCGCCTGTGTCGTCGCCGTCATCGCCACCGCAGGCGGCCACGGCCATGGCGAGCGCTATCGCGGGTGCCACGATGCGCATCGCCCTCCGTCCTGTGACCCTCACGTCTCTGCGCCTCCTCATTCCCGCCTGGCGGGAGGACACTCTGGACCCGGCGGGGACCCGCCAGGCGGGGCCGACACTAGTCAGCCCGGTGCGGGGGCTCCACGGGCCCGGCGGCAATCGTGACCATAGAGTGACCCAATCAGTACACGGGTGGGTCGTCCGGGCCAACGCCTGATCCGTCCGGCCTTGATCCTGTTGCGCCGTTTGGCCGACACTTCGCCCCGCCCGTTCAGCGGCTCGTGGCCCGGGCCCGGCGCGCCCGGACCTTCTCCCGCTCGTTCGCGTCGAGCACGGCCTTCCGCAGCCGGATCGCGGCCGGGGTGACCTCGACGCACTCGTCCTCCCGGCAGAACTCCAGCGCCTGCTCCAGGGACAGCAGCCGGGCCGGCACGAGCCGCTCCAGCTCCTCGCCGGTGGACGAGCGGACGTTGGTCAGCTTCCGTTCCTTGGTCGGGTTCACGTCGAGGTCGTCGAGCCGGGAGTGCTCGCCGACGATCATCCCCTGGTACACCTCGGTGCCCGGCCCGACGAACAGCGTCCCGCGCTCCTGCAGGCCGAACAGCGCGTACGAGGTCACCGTGCCGCGCCGGTCGGCGACCAGGGAGCCGGTCGGCCGGGTGCGCAGCTCGCCGTGCCACGGCTCGTACCGCTCGAAGACGTGGTGCAGCAGGCCGGTGCCGCGGGTCTCGGTGAGGAACTCGGTGCGGAACCCGATCAGCCCGCGGGCCGGCACCAGGTACTCCAGCCGGACCCAGCCGGTGCCGTGGTTGACCATCTGCTCCAGCCGGCCCCGGCGCAGGCCGAGCAGCTGGGTGACCACGCCGACGTACTCCTCCGGCACGTCGATGGTGAGCCGTTCGACCGGCTCGTGCATGCGACCGGCGACCACCCTTGTCACCACCTGCGGCTTGCCGACGGTGAGCTCGAAGCCCTCGCGGCGCATCAGCTCGACGAGCACGGCCAGCTGCAGCTCGCCGCGACCTTGCACCTCCCAGGTGTCGGGCCGGGCGGTGGGCAGCACCCGGATCGACACGTTGCCGACCGTCTCCGCGTCGAGGCGGCTCCTGACCTGCCGGGCGGTGAGCTTCGACCCGCTCTGCCCGGCCAGCGGCGAGGAGTTCACGCCCACGGTCATCGACACGGTCGGCAGGTCCACATCGATCCTCGGCAGCGGCCGCGGGTCGTCCGGGTCGGCCAGCGTCTCGCCGATCGTGATGTCGGCGATGCCGGCGACCGCGATGATGTCGCCCGGCCCGGCCTCGTCGACCGGCACCCGCTCCAGCGCGCGGGTCAGCATCAGCTCGGAGATCCGCACCCGCTGCACCGTCCCGTCGGCGCGGCACCAGGCGACCTGCTGGCCACGGCGGATCCGGCCGTTGTGCACCCGGCACAGCGCCAGCCGGCCCAGGTAGGGCGACGCGTCCAGGTTCGTCACCTGCGCCTGCAGCGGCGCCCCCTCGGTGTACGCCGGCGCCGGGACGGTCGCCAGCAGGGTCTCGAACAGCGCGCCCAGGTCGGCGCCGTCGGGAGCGGTGCCGTCGGCGGGCCGCCGCAGCGACGCGCGGCCGGCGGTCGCCTGGCAGTAGACGATCGGGAAGTCCAGCGCGGACTCGGCCACCGTGCCGTTCATCAGGTCGATGAACAACTCGTACGTCTCGTCCACCACCTCGGCGATCCGGGCGTCGGAGCGGTCGGTCTTGTTCACCACCAGCACGATCGGCAGGTGCGCAGCGAGCGCCTTGCGCAGCACGAACCGGGTCTGCGGCAGCGGCCCCTCGCTCGCGTCCACCAGCAGCAACGCCCCGTCTACCATCGACAGCGCGCGCTCGACCTCGCCGCCGAAGTCGGCGTGCCCGGGCGTGTCGATGATGTTGATGGTGCTGTCCCGGTACCGGACCGCGGTGTTCTTCGCGAGTATCGTGATCCCCTTCTCCCGCTCCAGGTCCATCGAGTCGAGGGCACGGTCGACGTCGGAGATCGAGGCCGCCGTGCGGCCGAACGCGCCGGACTGCCAGAGCATCGCGTCGACCATGGTGGTCTTGCCGTGGTCGACGTGCGCGATGATCGCAACGTTGCGAAGATCGGCACGCAGCGGCACCGGCTACCCTCCGGATTTGGGGCTTATACGAGATCTAGCCCATACACCCGCTTTAGGTGTATTTTGGTGCCTCTAGCGTAACCGACCAGGCAAGCCGAACCGGTAACCACATGCCAGCAGCTACGAGCCAGGGAGTCGTCTTGGGAAGCCCGATAGTCGCCAGCAAGGAGGCGTTGCAGGCCGCGCAGCAGTCGGCCCAGTCCGTCCGGGATGTGTGCTCGTCCGCGTCGGGCACCGTGTCGGCGATGACCGGGCTGTCGCTGCCCGAGTGCGACATCCTGCTGCCGGCCTGGCAGCGGTTCGCCAACGCCGTCTCGGCCTACGTCACGGCGTTCGGCGAGGCGTCGGAGGTGCTCGGCCGCAAGATCGGCAGCGCCGCCGAGTCGTACCAGAACGTGGACACCACGGTGGCGACCGGCGCGGCGAACTCGGGAGCGAATCCGTGAGCGAGCGCGAGGACCCGCAGCGCGAGCGGGGAGCGACGACGGCTGTCCGGACGGCGGTCACGACGGCCGGACCGACGGAGGAGCGGACACAGTGAGCCTGCACGTGCCGGCGGCGGATCCGGCCGGCGCCAGCGACGCGGCGAGCAAGGGCGACTCGCTCGTCAGCAGCCTGTCGCCGAGCGGAGCCACGCTGTCCACATTGGTCCAGTCCGGGTGGAGGGGGCAGGCCGCCACCGCGGCCGCCGCGGAGGGCGGCACCCTCGGTCGGCTGCTCACCGAGTTCACCGACAAGGTCAACCGGGCGGCCGGCGTGATGCGCACGTTCGCCTCGACCTACGGCGAGCTGCGCTCGACGATGCAGACGCTGTCGACCAGCCACACCGACGCCACCACCCGGCGCGACTCGCTCAACGGCGAGATCGAGCGGCTGGAGACGTTCGTCGGCCCGCGCACCGAGGCGCAGGAACAGCGGCTGCACCGGCTGCGCACCCAGCGGGACGAGGCACAGGCCGAGATCGACCGCTGCGTGCGCGAGCACGGCACCGCCATGACCGACTTCCGCACCGCCCAGCAGCAGGCCGCGGGCCAGCTCGACGCGGTCGTGCCGGCGGGCCTGTCCGGCTCGTTCGCCCAGCAGTCCGCGCAGGTCCAGGCGCTGGTGTTCAACCAGCTCCCGACCGTCCGCTACGAGGAGGGCAAGGAGCTCGCCGAGCAGATCCGGACCAGCCTGCGCGAGGACGGCGGCCCGACCCAGGAGCAGATGGACCAGCTGGAGGCGTACGCCTACAACCCGGACTTCGTCCGCGGGCTGTACGAGGGCCTCGGGCCCGAGGGCGTCGCCGCGCTGTCCTGGGTGGCTCGCAACGCCTACGGCAGCTCCGACGACGAGACCGTCCGCGAGGCCGAGGAGCTGCGGGCGGCGCTGGCCACGACGTTCACGCACGCGTCGAACCAGGGCCTCATCGACGAGGCGTGGCTGGACGACTTCGACCCGAAGGACGCCTTCGAGTCCGGCAGCGGGTACTACAACGACACATTCGACCACGGCTTCCGGGCCGACCTGCTCATCCCGCTCGTCCAGGACGGCGCGCTGCCCACCAACGTGCTGTCGATGATCGGCGACCGGGCCATGGCAGACCTGCAGAACGGCATGGACGGGGGCGGCCCGCAGGTCTACGACAAGTGGGGCGCGTACGAGAGCGGCAACCCCGACAACCCGTACGAGCGCAACCTGATGCGCCAGTTCCTCGGCACCCTGTCGCAGGACCCCGAGGCATCCAACAGCGTGCTGATGGGCAACTTCGAGACCATGCAGGCGATCGGCCGCGGCGGGCTCGGCGTGGACGAGCTCGAGGAGAACATCGGCCCGGCCCTGTCCACCGTGCTGCACGAGGGCACGATCGGCATGGCCGACCTGGACGGCGACGGCGTCGTCGACGGCGACACCAACGGCGACGGTCGGGTCGACGACCGGTCGCAGAGCAAGCTGTTCCTGGGCGACGCGCTGTTCGCGCGGATCGTGCTGGACACCGCGGACCACCCGGACGACCACTACGAGGACTTCTACCGGAACGAGCTCGGCGCGCTGGTGACCAACTCGCGCTACTTCGACGACGCGATGTACAGCGTGACCACGATGGCCCAGGGCGGCATGCCGAGCAGCTACGAGGACTGGATCGACTCGGACAGCCGCTACTACCGGGATGGGCTGGAGATCGACAAGAGCGCCTGGGCCGCGATCCATCAGGAGGTGATGGCCGACCCGGCCACCGCCACGAAGATCATCGCGCTCACCGACCGGGCCATGGACCAGGCCACCAACCAGCTGAACTCCGGCGTCCCGCCCGGCGGCGGCGGCGCCGACCCGAGCCTGAACTACAGCTCGGCGATCGCCCGCAACCAGATGCACCAGTTCATGATCGGCAACCTGGACGGGGCCAGCGAGCGGCTGCAGGGCGAGCTCGAGCAGATCGCCGAGGATCGCGATCAGGCCAAGGAGAACGCGTCCGGCGCGGTCAGCCAGATCTTCGAGTGGGCCAGCAACCCGGCCGAGATGCCGCAGTCCATCGCCGGCCTCGCCGTCGACAAGATCGCCGACGTCACGATCGGCGGTCTGATCGACGCCTCGTACTCCGACGAGGAGCGCGACACCGAGGCAGCGCTCAACGGCCTGCGCGAGACCCGGGAGGAGCTGCGCGCCGACGAGCTGAACGGCGCCGTGGAGACCTACCGGGACAGCGCCGACGCGCTGGTGGCCTCGCCGGGCCGGATCGAGCCGGTCACCGTGCTGGACGCGAACGGCCAGCCGGTCACCTACAACGGCGACCCGCAGCGGTACATCGACCAGTACTCCGGGACCGAGTACTCGCCGGGCGCCGGGCAGCCGATCCAGCGGGACGCGAACTTCATCGACCCGGCCACGCACCAGCCCTACCCGGTCGAGCGGATGAACTCCTACCAGCTGCAGGCCTACGAGGCGTGGCTGGCCGACCCGGCGGTGCAGGCGCAGACGCGCAAGAGCGTGGAGGCGATCTTCGGAACCCAGGGCGGCTGAGCGAGGACCGCCCTGGCCGCAGATGTGGCGGCCGTTACGCTCCATCCGGCTTTACCTGGGTGTCACACCAGGACAAGGATCGGCGCGGGATCAGCACATCGCTGACGGCCCCACACCTGCTTCGGAGAAGGAATGGCCTCCGGCACGGTCGACACCGCTCCCGGCGGGTCGGCGCCCGCCCCGCCCGCCCGGGCGCGCATCGACGCGCGCACGCTCCGGGTGGACCGGTGGTGGCTCCCGCCGCTGCTGACCGTCGTCGGCATCACGGCATGGCTGGTGTACGGCCTGGTCCGGGTGTTCATGCAGAAGTGGTACTGGGTGGACGAGTTCCACTACCTGACGCCGTTCTACTCGCCCTGCACGTCCACCGGATGCGTGCCCGAGGCCGCGCACTTCGGCCGGTTCACCCCGGACTGGCCGATTCTGCCGTTCGCGCCGCTGAGCCTGCCGTTCCTGCTGCTGTTCCGGTTCACCTGCTACTACTACCGGCGGGCGTACTACCGCGCGTACTGGCTGTCCCCGCCGGCCTGCGCGGTGGCCGAGCCGCACCGCCGCTACACCGGCGAGACCCGGTTCCCGCTCGTTGTGCAGAACTCGCACCGCTACTTCTTCTACCTCGCCGTCGCCATCTCGCTGATCAACACCTACGACGCGATCCTCGCCTTCCACGGCGAGGGCGGCGGGTTCGGGTTTGGGCTGGGCAATGTGATCCTGGTCGGCAACGTCGTGCTGCTGTGGGCGTACACGCTGTCCTGCCACTCGTGCCGGCACATCATCGGCGGCCGGCTCCGCCACTTCTCCCGGCACCCGGTGCGCTACCGAGCCTGGGAGTTCGTGTCCTGGCTGAACACCAGGCACATGCTGCTGGCCTGGGTCACGCTCGGCACGCTGGCGCTGACCGACGCCTACGTCATGGCCGTGGCCGCCGGCTGGTTCTCCGACCTGCGCTTCGTCAACTGAGGGTGGGCTTGAGGTGGGCACGGCGATGACGGACATCGAGCGGCACTCCTACGAAGTGCTCGTCATCGGGGCGGGCGGCGCCGGCCTGCGCGCGGCGATCGCCGCCCGGGAGGCCGGCCTGCGTACCGCGGTGATCTGCAAGTCGCTGTTCGGCAAGGCGCACACGGTGATGGCCGAGGGCGGCATCGCCGCCTGCATGGGCAACGTGAACAGCAACGACAACTGGCAGGTCCACTTCCGGGACACGATGCGCGGCGGCAAGTTCCTCAACCACTGGCGGATGGCGGAGCTGCACGCCAAGGAGGCGCCGGAGCGGGTCTGGGAGCTGGAGACGTACGGGGCGCTGTTCGACCGCACTTCGGACGGCCGGATCAGCCAGCGCAACTTCGGCGGGCACGAGTACCCGCGGCTGGCACACGTGGGCGACCGCACCGGACTCGAGCTGATCCGCACCCTGCAGCAGAAGATCGTCTCGCTGCAGCAGGAGGACAAGGCCGAGCACGGCGACTACGAGGGCCGGCTGCGGGTCTTCGACGAGTTCACGATCACCGAGCTGTTAGTAGACGGGCACCGGGTCGCCGGTGCCTTCGGCTACTGGCGGGAGTCCGGGCGGTTCGCGGTCTTCTCCGCGCCGGCTGTGATCCTGGCCACCGGCGGGATCGGCAAGTCGTTCAAGGTGACCAGCAACTCGTGGGAGTACACAGGGGACGGTCACGCCCTCGCGCTGCGGGCCGGGGCGACGCTGCTGAACATGGAGTTCGTGCAATTCCACCCGACGGGCATGGTCTGGCCGCCGTCGGTGAAGGGCATCCTGGTCACCGAGTCGGTGCGCGGCGACGGCGGGATCCTGAAGGACGCCTCGGGCCGGCGGTTCATGTTCGACTACATCCCGGACGTCTTCAAGGACAAGTACGCCACGTCCGCCGAGGAGGCGGACCGCTGGTACGACGACCCGGAGCACAACCGCCGCCCACCCGAGCTGCTCCCCCGCGACGAGGTCGCCCGGGCGATCAACACCGAGGTGAAGGCCGGCCGCGGGTCCCCGCACGGCGGGGTCTTCCTGGACATCGCGTCGAGGCTTCCGGCCGAGGAGATCCGCCGCCGGCTGCCGTCCATGTACCACCAGTTCCGGGAACTGGCCACAGTGGACATCACCGAGGAGGCGATGGAGGTCGGCCCGACCTGTCACTACGTGATGGGCGGGGTCGAGGTCGACCCCGACTCGGCTGAGTCGGTGCTGCCCGGCCTGTTCGCCGCCGGCGAGGTGGCCGGTGGCATGCACGGCTCCAACCGGCTCGGCGGCAATTCGCTGTCCGACCTGCTCGTGTTCGGCCGGCGGGCGGGGCTCGGCGCGGCGGCGTACGTCGCCTCGCTCGGCCAGGCGCGGCCGGCCGTGGCCGACGCCGACGTCGAGCGCGCGGAGGCGGAGGCGCTGGCCCCGTTCCGCACCGAGGGCGGGGAGAACCCGTACACGATCCACCAGGAGCTGCAGCAGACGATGAACGACCTCGTCGGCATCATCCGCCGGGCCGAGGAGGTCGAGCAGGCGCTGGTCAAGCTGCAGGAGCTGCGCGGGCGCGTGGCCAAGGCCGGCGTCGAGGGGCACCGCCAGTTCAACCCGGGCTGGCATCTCGCCCTCGACCTGAAGAGCATGCTGGCGGTGTCGGAGTGCGTGGCGCGCGCGGCGCTCGCCCGGACCGAGAGTCGCGGCGGGCACACCCGCGACGACTACCCCGCCATGGACCCGCGGTGGCGCCGGGTGAACCTGGTCTGCTCGCTCGACGGCGGCGAGTCGGCGACGGTGCGGCGGCAGCCGCTGCCGCCGATGCCGCCCGAGCTGCTCGCCCTGTTCGAGTGGAGTGAGCTGGCCAAGTACATGACCGGCGAGGAGCTGGAGGCCGTGCCTGGGGCTCCCAGCGATCGGCCTGACACGGGTGAAGGAGCCTGACCCGATGGCGTACGACGCGCACGTCCGGGTCTGGCGGGGCGACGAGGACGGCGGCGACCTGCAGGACTTTCGGGTCGAGGTGAACGAGGGCGAGGTCGTCCTCGACGTGATCCACCGGCTGCAGGCCACCCAGGCCTCCGATCTGGCGGTCCGCTGGAACTGCAAGGCCGGCAAGTGCGGCTCGTGCAGCGCGGAGATCAACGGCCGGCCGGCGCTGCTGTGCATGACGCGGATGTCGACGTTCGGTCCGGAGGAGACGGTCACCGTCACCCCGCTGCGCACGTTTCCGGTCGTCCGCGACCTGGTCACCGACGTGTCCTACAACTACGTCAAGGCGCGCGAGGTGCCCTCGTTCGCCCCGCCGGCCGGGGTGGCACCGGGGGCCTACCGGATGCAGCAGGTCGACGTCGAGCGGTCGCAGGAGTTCCGCAAGTGCATCGAGTGCTTTCTGTGCCAGACCGTCTGCCACGTCATCCGCGACCACGAGGAGAACAAGGCCTCCTTCGCCGGCCCCCGGTACCTCATGCGGATCGCCGAGCTGGACATGCACCCCCTCGACCAGCTCGACCGCCAGGAGGCCGCGCAGGCCGAGCACGGGCTTGGCTTCTGCAACATCACCAAGTGCTGCACCGAGGTCTGCCCCGAACACATCAAGATCACCGACAATGCGCTGATCCCCATGAAGGAGCGCATCGCCGACCGCCGGTACGACCCGCTGGTCTGGCTGGGCAGCAAGATCCGCCGCCGCCAGTGAGGACTCTCCTCGCCGAGTGATGGGTTGCCGCGCCGAGTGGTGAACTCTAGCCGGTCACTGGGTGGTCGTACTCCTCACTCGGCGAACGAAGTCATCAGCCGGAGGCGCCGCCGGTGAAGTGCCACTCGGCCAGGTGCAGGGCCGGGGCGGCGAAGCAGCCGCCGTCGCCGAGGTCGCCGAAGGCCATGTGCTCGGGGCCCAGCAGCGGTTCGGATCCGACGCCGCGCACCGCGCCGGTCGCCAGCGCGTCCACGTAGGACTGGGTGAACCGCAGGTTCCGTACCGGCCGGGTCATTCGGCCGCCCTCGACCAGCCACACGCCGTTGCGGGTCAGGCCGGTGACCACCTGGGTGCGCGGGTCGAGGATGCGGGTGTACCAGAAGTCGGTGACCAGCAGCCCGCGGTCCACTGCGGACACGAGCTGCGCGACCCCGCCGCCGGATCCCGGACCCAGCCGCAGCTCGGTGGCGCGCGGGCCGACCTGCTCGCCGAACTCCACCGCGTGGCCGGTGCTCTGCGCGCCGAGCGGGCGGGCGGTCCGCCGGTCGTGCAGCAGCGCCGCCGACACGCCGGCGGTGACCAGGTCGACCCGCCGCTTGGGAGTGCCCTCGCGGTCGTACGGCAGCCCGGTGGCCAGCTCGTCGGTGCCGTCGTCCCAGATAGACAGCGCGGGGTCGAACTGGGTGGTCCCCATCTCGACGAAGGATCGGCCCTCCTCGACCGCCTTCGCGTTGAAGCCGTACGTGCCGAGGAACGCGAGGATGTTCCGCACGCAGGCGGGCTCCAGCACGACCTCGTACGTCCCCGGTGGCAGCTCGACGGGATCGGCTCCGGCCCGGGCCTTCTCGGCCGCGACCGAGCCGAGGGCCGAGCCGGCGAGGTCGCCCAGGCGCGGCGCGGCCGCCCGGCCGAGGCCATCGGACTCGGTCGTTCGCGCGATGCCTTCGATCTCCGCCGCCGTGCACCGGCCGGTCACCGCCTGCCCGGTCGTGCTCGCGTAGGCGCCGCGCACCGATGCGGTCGCGCAGTAGCCGGCGGCCTCGAGGCCGCCGACGGCGGCAACGAACGCGGCCACCTCGGTGGCCCGATCGTCGGGGCCGGCCGCCGCGGTGACGCCGTCCCAGTTGCCGGCCGATAGCCCCGGGCTCGCCGGAGCGAGGCCGGGGTAGGCCGGGTCCACCGGCCGGACCCGGGCGGCCTCCACTGTGGACTCCACTAGCCGGCGCAGCCCGTCCGCGTTCACCCGGTTCGTGCTCGCCGCCGCCCACCGGCCGTCCAGCGCGACGCGCAGCCGGAGCCAGCTGGCCCGGCTGGCCATGTTCTGGTGGATCGTCGAGTTGGCGAACCGGGTCAGGCCCTCGTCCCGGACCCGCACGTACGCCTCGGCCTCGGCGTCCGAACCGGCGACGGCGCGGGCGATGTCGAGGACGCTCTCGGCCAGCTCGGCGGGGTCCGGGCCGCCAGCTATCCGGCCGTCGCTCACCGGACACCGACCCGGACGCCGCGGAACCGCGCCGGCAGCGCGGGATGGCCGGTGTGGCCGACCTGCGACGGCTGGCCCTTCCCGCAGTTCGGGGTGCCCCAGAACGTCCACTCGTCCCGCCCGCCGAGCATGTCCATGGACGCCCAGAACCGGGGACCGATGCCGGTGTAGGTCGGGTTGCGCAGCATCCGGCCGCGCCGGCCGTTTCTGATCTCCCAGCCGATCTCGCAGCCGAACTGGAAGTTCAGCCGCTTGTCGTCGATCGACCAGGACCGGTTGTGTTCCATCATGATCCCGTCGTCGGTGGCCGCGATCATCTCCTCGAACGAGTGCGGGCCGGGCAGCAGGCCGACGTTGGTCATCCGCACCATGGGCAGGCGGTCGTAGCCGTCTGCGCGGACCGCGCCGGCGTAGTCGAGCTCGGCCACCGCTGCGGAGTCGCGGCCGGACAGCACGCCGACCCAGATACCGTCCCGGACGATGTCCACCGACCGCGCGGGCGTGCCCTCGTCGTCGTAGCCGAACGAGCCGAGCGCGCCGCGCAGCGTCGCGTCCGCGGTGATCGTCATCAGGTCCGAGCCGTACCGCAGCGAGCCGAGCCGGG
>JBKOXW010000117.1:0-28286 GCA_046744115.1 Actinomycetota bacterium
ACCGGCAAGCGGGCTCTGGCCCGTGGCGCACGGACGCCGAGCTACACCGTCAGCTCAGTACCGAGCTGCACTCCGCCCTGGGCGACCGGTACGAGCAATTGCTGACCGAGGCGCGCAACGGCGACTTCGACGAAACGATCACCCAGCTAACCCGGACCCAGCCATCCGCCTGATCCCAGCACCGGCTCGTACTGTCCGCGCCATGGCCGCACTCGCGTCGTGGTGCCACCGCCATCGCTGGCTCGTCGTCATGGCGTGGCTGGGCGCCCTGCTCGGCCTCGCCGTGACGTCCCAGTCCGTCGGCACCGCCTTTCGTCGCTGCTCGACCTGCGGGTGCTCGGCCGCCGGCATCGACGAGCCGCGATCGCGGCGCGCGCACGGCCGCTTCCCGAGTCCGCCGACTCCCATCACTTCGCGTGGCCTCTCTCACGTCGAGGTCGACCTCGGCGAGGTTGACCTCCGCGTGCTCGATACACCGTCGCGACCCTCCGCGCTCGAGAGCGTGACCTCGTAGTGCCGCATCTCCTGGATGTCGTGCACGAACGGGCCAACGGCTGCGAAGAAGCGGCGGAACTCCGGGCTTTGGCGAAAGCCATGCAGGTGCCCGTCTTCCGAATCCCACTCGATGCGGACAACGTGCTGGGTCGGATCCTCCGCGCACCTTGAGACCTCGTAGCGCTCGCAATGCTCCGACGCCTCGAGTGCTTCGGCTGCGCGCCGGTACGCCTCCGCGAACGCGTGCGCCTGTTCCTCCTGGATGGTGTAGCGGATGTACTCGATGATCACGCTCTCCTCCTCATCACCGCAGGGTTGGAGCGCGACGTGGCTAGCTCCATGCCACGGATCGCCACGCCATTTCCTGCGGGGCCCACGAGTTGCCGTCCGGATCTTGGAAGCTGGCGTACTTGACGCCTTCGCGCGGTCGATGTCGGTCACGGGTATCGGCACCAGTTCGAGCTTCATGTCCATGTCAGGCCGCTCGCCCCGACCACAGCATGAGGACTCGGTCAAGCACGATCGACTGGTCCGGCCGCTAGCTTGTCGCGGGCCAAGGGACGGACATGCGGCGACGGCTCGGCGCCTTCGACGTGCACGTCGGGCAGCCATCCGAGCCACGAGGGCAGGTACCAGTTGCGCTCGCCGAGGAGCTTCATGGTGGCGGGGACGAGGACTGTGCGGACGATCGTCGCGTCGATCAGGAGTGCGACCGCGACGCCGAAGCCCATCTGCTGGAAGGCGATCGTATCGCCCATCGCGAAGCCCCAGAAGACGGCGATGATGATCAGTGCCGCCCCGGTGATCAGGCGTGCGGTCGAGCCGACGCCGAACACGATGGCGCCCTCGTTGTCGCCCGTCTGGCTGTGGCGCTCGCGGATGCGACTGAGCAGGAAGACCTGGTAATCCATCGAGAGCCCGAAGAGGACGGCGAAGAGGAAGAGCGGCACCCAGGCGTCGATCGTCTCGGCCTCGCGCAGCCCGAGCAGCTCGTTGCCGACGCCTTGCTGGAAGACGAGCACGAGCAGCCCGTAGGCCGCTCCCACCGACAGCAGGTTCATGGCGATCGCCGTCGCGGGCACGACGATCGAGCGGAAGGCGATCGTGAGCAAGACGAAGCTCAGTCCGAGCACGAACAGGAGCACGAGCGGGAGCCAGAAGTCGACGGTGTCGTGGTAGTCGAGCTCCTCGGCCGTGTCGCCGCCCACGTACACCTGCGCGTCGACGCCGGCAAACGCACGCGTGACGACGTCGCTGCGTAGGTCGCGGACGGCCTCGATCGCGCGCTCGCCGTCGGGGTTGCCCGCGATCGGAACCGTAACGCGGGCGACCGTGCCTGTTTCGTTCGTCTCGACGACCGGCTCCCCGAAGATCGCTCGGCCCGCCAGCTCGTCCTCGAGCCGGGCCAACGCTCCCTGCACCGCCGGTGTCTCGACGTCCCCGGCGACCGCGATCTCGACCGGTTCCGTCGACTCCCTCGGGAACTCCTCGCGCAGGAGCAGGTAGCCCTGCTTCGACTCGAAGCGGTCGGGCAGCGTCGCCGCCCCCGAGGTACCGGTGTCGAGCGCCAGCACCGGGGCCGCCAGCGCGAGCAGCAGGCCGGCCGAGAGCCCGAGGCTCACGACGGGGCGGCGCATGACCGAGTGGACGATGGCGCTCCAGAGGCGCCCCTCTCGGCCCGCCTGCTCGGTCGCTCGCCCGAAGAGCGGGATGCGGAGCGCGTTTACGCGATCGCCGAGCAGAGCGAGGATCGCGGGGAGCAGCGTCAGCGCCGCGATCACGGAGACGATCCCGACCAGGATCGCGCCGGCGGCGAGGGAGCGGAAGATCGTGCTCGGAACGAGCAGCAGGCCGAGCATCGCGAGCACGAACGCGATCCCGCTGAACAGCACCGCGCGGCTCGCCGTCGCACCCGCGGTCGCGATCGCATCCAGCTTCGCCTGCCCCTGGAGCCGCTCCTCGCGATAGCGGGAGAGGGTGAAGAGCGAGTAGTCGATCCCGAGCGCGAGCCCCATCCCGATCAGCATGTTCTGGGTGAAGACCGACAGGTCGTAGGCCTGCGCCAACAGCGCAACCAGCGCGAGCGCGACGAGGATCGAGACGATCGCGAGCATGAGCGGAACGAGACCGGCGACGACCGCGCCGAAGACGAGCAGCAAGATCACGAGCGCGACTGGAACCCCGAAGAAGAGCTCGCCCTTCTTCAGATCCTCCAGCGACGCGGCGTTCTCGTCGGCGTCGGCCGTCATGCTGCCTGTGACCGCCGCCGCGTAGCCCGGCTCCCCATCGAGGCGCTCGACCGCATCGATGACACCGTCGACGTCGTCCTCCCCGTCCCGGCCGAGCGCCACGAGCAGGACGGTCGCGTCGCGGTCCTGCGAGACGAGGCGCCGCTCCTCGCCGTACGTGACCACCCGTGTCGCCCCCGCGGAACGTAGGTCGTCCGCAAGCGCTGCGACGCGCGCGCGCGTCGCAGCAGCTTCGACCTCGCCGTCCACGGCCCGCACGACCACGACCTCGGTGATCGCCTGCTCGCTCGCAGCCTCTTGCGGAAAGCCCTCGTCGAGGATCCGCTCGGCTTGCTTCGTCTCGGTCTGCCGCGAGATCTCCGCCTCGCCCTCGAACGCGAGGAACATCGCCACCAGCACGACCGCGGTCAGAATGACGATCAGCCAAAGACCGACGACGAGCCAAGGCCGGCGGGCACTCGCCCGAGCGAGCCTCTCAGTCATCTTGCGCTCCCTGGCGAAGCCTCTCGGGCGTCGCCGTCGGCGCCGGCCAGCTCCAGCAACGCATAGTTCATGGACTCCCTCCGGAGGCCGGGTTAGATAACCATCTAGTTCCGTAACCCAACGGTGTACTACACGGAGCGACGCAGGCTGTCAAGCCTGGCCGAGCGACATCAGCCATAGAAGCCGTCAACTGAAGCGGTTCTGTCACCGATCAAGCGGAGTCGGAGAGTTGCTGTGGGAGCCGCCGGTCCTCGGGACGCACTCCGGCGTGACGGGCGGAGGTTACTGTTTTCGAAGCGGGGCGAGCAACCTAATTAGGTCCCGGCGTTAGACGCAGCACGTATCGCCCGCGAATGGCTTGTGACGGTGCTCACCTTACGGCCGACAACTTTTCTGAAGTCTGGTGCGAGGGTCACGTCCGCCGGCGTGGTGTATGAGACGACCGCCGGTGATCCGGTGTGGCTCGACAGGATCGACGAGCTCCTCCAGCGGGACGGGTTCTCGCCGGACGGCGAAATTGCGATCAGCATTCGGCGGTCGGTTCCCGAGCTGACCGGAGCCTGGTCGAGTTCCCGCGCTCCGTGACTGCCTCGGGCATGTGATCGTCAGCGAGCCGGCATGCGGGTCAGGCGCTAACGGATCTACCGCAAGCTGGACGTGGGGTCACGCGTGGCACTGACCCGCCTGCTGCTAGACCTCCGGGGCTACAGCCGGCGCGCCTGAGCAGTTCGGCTCGCGGCCAGCAGCGCGTCGTCGCGTCGCTGGATGGACGAACCCATCGTACGGGCGGGTCGTCGAGTGCGTCAGCGACGGCTGAGGAGGCGCTCGACGGCGGCGCGGAGTTCCGGGAGATCGTTGCGGACAGTCGCCGCGATGATCGCGTGGCTCGTGTCGAAGTAACGATGCGCCAGGTGGTCCCGCACGCCGGCGATCTGCCGCCAGGGCAGGTCGGGCTCGGTCGAGAGCGCCTCGTCGCTGAGGTCCTTGACGGCCTCGCCGATCTCTATCAGCCGGACACGAACGGCATCGAAAACGAGTCCATCGCTGAGGGGGTCATCCGCCGGTCCGCGGGCCAGGTGACCATCGATGGCATCGCATGCGTGGAGAATGTCGCGCAGGCGAACCGAGGACGATCGACTCACAGCGCCACCATGTCGCGTTCCAACGCGGCGAGAACCTCCGGCTTGAGTCCGTCGTCGGGGACAAGGTCGACCGGTCCCTCGAGCATCTCCTCGAGATCCCGCTGAAGGCGAGCAAGGCCGAGCAGGCCGACGTTCGGCTCGAGGTGGATGAGAAGGTCGATGTCGCTGTCGGGCCGGTCGTCACCACGAGCGGTGCTGCCGAACAGCCGGAGGTTGCTGGCGCCATGCCTGGCCGCCGCTTGCCGTATCCGGCGACGGCGTCGCCGGATCAGCCGCCCCCGCGGTGTCGTCGGCAGGATCTGCGGCCGCGACCTGTCCCGGCCGGGCTGGATCTCGAGACGCAGCTGCGCACCCGCGGCCTCGACCAGCCGAACCAGCGTCGACAGCGCCGGTTCTCGCCGCCCGGACTCGTACGCGCTCACGACGCTCTGCGTCACTCCCGCCCGGCGCGCCAGCTCGGCTTGGGTCAGACCCGCCGCGCGGCGGGCTTCCCGCACGACCGATGCAGGATCAGTCATGGAGGGAATATAGCGGATCGTGACTATCGGGGCGATGCTAAGTCGCAGTGTCGTGGAGCAGGGACCAGGCCGCGGCCGGATCCTGGACGTGCGCGTTGTGGCCGAGTCCGGGCAGCACGGCCGGTTGTGAGGTGAGCTCACCGAGGTCGGCGTCGGAGACCAGCGAGTCGTGCTCGCCGCGGGCCCACAGCACCTCCGCGCGGCAGGCGGCGAGCATGCCCCGGATGTCCGGCCTGCCGACGCCGAAGGCGGCCGGGTCGACCGCCACCCGCCACCGCCCGTCCTCGGCGGCAACCCCGCCCAGGGCGGCCGGATCCGCCGGATCGACCAGACCCTCCAGGCCGGCGATGCGCAGGTAGCGGGCGACCGCCTCGTCCCGGGTGTCGAACCAGGTGACCGGTCGCGCCGCCGCGGCGCGGCCGCGGGCGACGTCCTCGTTACTCCACCGCACCTTGACTCCGAGCGCGACGACCATCCGGATCCGGACTCCGTACCACCCGCTGGCCAGGACCAGGCCGATCACGCCCCCGAAGGAGTGGCCGAGCACGACAACCTCTTCGTCTGGCGGCAGGCACGCGGAGACCGCAGCCGCGGCCGACCCGTACGAGTAGGAGCGCAACACGGCAGAACGACCATGACCGGGCAGGTCCGGCGCCAGCCACTGCCCCCGCCACCGCTCGCTCACCAGCGGGATCAGCCCGTTCCAGACCTCGGCGCTGGCGCCGAGCCCGTGCAGCATCAGCAACGCGGGCCCGCCGGTCCCGCCGCTGGCCACGCGCAGAGGTTCCGCTGCGCCGGATGCATCGGCCATGCCCCGATGATCCACGGTCAGGCGCCGTCGAAGCGGTGCGGGTCGAAGAGCGGGATCGGGAGCTCGGTTCGGCCCGTCAGCGCGATCTGTGCGGCGATCTCACCGATCACCGGGGCGAGCTTGAAGCCGTGTCCGGAGAAGCCAGCCAGCAGCGTCACGCCGGGCAGCTCGCGGCGCGGGCCGACGATGAAGTGCCGGTCGGGTGTCAGCGTGTACGTGCACGCCTTCATCCGGACCGGTTCCTGGTGCAGGCCGGCCAGCGTGCTCGCGACGACGCGGGCCAGCCGGCGCGCGTCGGCGTCATCCGGAAGCCGAACACCCTGCGCCGGGTCGACCGGTTCGTCGATGCCGGGCCAGTCGTGCAGCCCCAGCTTGACCATGCCACCGCCGACCGGCGGAAGCCCGTACCAGGTGTGCGCGTCGGGGTTCCGCTCCGCCGCCCGGATGAAGACCGGCCATCGTTGCGGGTCGACGTCGGCGGGCCGGTCCGCGGGGAACCACGCCATCACCCGCCGGACCACCCGCAGATGTGCGGCCAGGGACGGCACCAGCCGGCCGGTCCAGGCGCCGCCGGCGACCACGACGTGGCGAGGCGTCAGCGTCCGCTCGCCGAGACGCACCCGTGGGTGACTGGGATCGGGAACGATCTCCGTCACCGGCGCGCCGATCGCCACCGTGCCGCCCGCCGCCTCGCCAGCCCGCAGCGCCGCCAGCACGGCCCGCTCGGCACGCAGGACGCCGGCGTCGCTCTCGAAGCAGCCGACGATCCCGGCATCGACCCGGTGCTGGGGAAACCTGGCGCGCACCGTTGCCGCATCGAGCACCTCATGGTCGAGCCCGTGTTCCCGGGCCGACGCAATCGCTCCGGCGACGACGCCGGAGTCCGGGGGTCCAAGCATCAGCCCGCCGGTCCGCAGGACCAGCTCATCGCCGGTCGCGTCCTCCAGCTCCCGCCACAGCCGCCAGGACTCGCGCAGCAACGGGACGTACTCGGCTCCCTCGGCGTAGGCGGTACGGATGATCCGCGACTCGCCGTGGCTGGCGCCGCGGTCGTGCCCGGGACCGAACTGGTCGATGCCCACGACCCGCGCCCCGCGCCGAGCGAGCCGCCAGAAGGCGTGAGCGCCCATGACGCCGAGACCGACCACCGCGACGTCCGCGTCGTCGTTCACCGCCGTCATGGACCCATCGTCGCGGACGGCGGTGGCCCGGCCTGCACGTCATGTCGGTGTCGGTGCTCGGTCCTACGATCGCCGCCATGGTTGATGAGCCTCTGGACCGGCCGAGCGGCGTCGACGCGACGCCGGCCGCCGAGTCTCGGACGGTGTCGTGCTGCCCGGTGGTCGAGTTGCGGCAGTACACGCTGCGCCCCGGGCGGCGCGAGGTGCTGGTCGAGCTCTTCGATCGGGAGCTCGTCGAGAGCCAGGAGGCGGTGGGCATGCAGATCATCGGCCAGTTCCGTGATCTCGACGCCCCGGACCGGTTCGTGTGGCTGCGCGGCTTCGTCGACATGGACAGCCGCCTCGCCGGGCTGACCCCGTTCTACGGCGGGCCGGTGTGGGCCGCGCACAGTGCCGCGGCCAACGCCACGATGCTCGACGTCGACGACGTGCTCCTGCTGCGACCTGCCGCACCCGACAGCGGGTTTTCGATCTCCGCCGGCTCCCGGCCGCCGCGCGACGCGGACGCCGGCAGCGGCGGTCAGGTGTCCGACTCACTCGTGACCGGCACCGTCTACCCGGTGTCGACCGCGGAGGAGGAGGTGGAGCTCCTCGACTTCCTGCACGCCGAGGCCGATCCGGTCCTGATCGAGGCGGGCCCGGTCGCCGAGCTGCGCACGAAGACGGCCGTCAACACTTTCCCGGCGTTGCCGATCCGGGACGGCGAGCACGTGGTGGTCCGGTTCGCCCGGCACGACGGCGCCGCCGAGCACGCGGCGTACCTCCGGCGGCTGGAGCAGTCCCCGAGCTGGCGTGACGAGATCCAGCCGCACCTGCAGCGGCGCTTGGCTGGCCCTGCGCAGCACCTGCGGCTGCAACCCACTCCGCGCTCCCAATTGCGCTGAGCCGGACGCGCCCCACGGGCCGCGATCCGCAGCCTGCCGGACTCGCCCATCGCCGTCGCGGCCGCCGAGGCCGGCTTCGCCGACTAGGCGTACCTGACCCGGACGGCGGTCCGGCTCATCGGTCAGACCCCGGCGCGCTTGTGCGGGTTCTCCGGCG
Organism: Actinomycetota bacterium; assembly: GCA_046744115.1. GTDB lineage: Bacteria > Actinomycetota > Actinomycetes > Mycobacteriales > CADCTP01 > JBKOXW01. Next base: position 7,921 of record JBKOXW010000117.1, read on the forward strand.
TCCTCGGGCGGCGTGACCCGGCGGGGACACCGGCCAGAGCGTGACCTCCGCGGTCTGACGCATGCGCGCGGTCCGGTCATCGATCCGATCGGCGCACTCGAACGCGACCGTCGCGGACCCGTCGTCGAGGGTGAGCGTCGCGAGCTGGTTGCCGAAGAACGGTCCGGCGACCTTGTCCCAGGCCAGCGGCGGCGGCGTCACCCGGGCCAGCCGGGCCGCGAGCCGGCCCACAAGCTCCGCGGGCCGGCTCCAGCCGAACGTGAAGCCGAGCCGCATCGACCGCGGCACGCCCTGGTGCACGGGCGAGCACACCAGCTGGTACACCGTGCGCCGGTCCGACGCCACGTCGCCGTCGGGGCAGCGGGCCCGTGCGACGTACCCGTGGTGCACGTCGCCGGACAGCACGGACACCGTCGCAGGTGGACGGCCGTTCTGCCCGGAGGCAACCCGGCCAAGCAGTGCGGCCAGCCGGTCGAACGACTCGCGGAACGAGGCCCAGTGCTCCATGTCGGCTCCGCGGCGTACCCGCTCTCCGAACCGGGCGAGCCGCCGCCCGCGCCGCCCGGCACACACCGCCTCGTCCGCCGATTCGAGGTCGTGGATCGCCCTCGGCAGCAGCCACGGCAGCGACGTACCGACCAGCAGGTGGTCGTACTCACCGTCCACCTGCGACTCGATCCAGCCGAACTCGGCCTCGCTGAGCATCGACCGGCGCTCGTCGGCCAGGATGCGGCCGCATCTGGTGTCGATCACCAGCAGCCGGCACCGGCCGAAGTCCCGCCGGTAGCTCCACTGGCTCCCCTTCGCGCCATCGGCCTCCCGGTCGGCCCGCTCGGCGAACTCGCGCAGCATCGGCTCGGCATCGTCTGCCGCGCAGACCTGCTTGTAGAGCTCGTCGGCCGCGAGCGCATCGGGCGCCAGGTTCCCGAGGTGCTGGTAGATCCAGTAGGCCATGAGCGCCCCGGTGATCCGCTCGGCCCACCACGGGGTCGCCGCCATGTCCTCGCGCCAGGCCTGCGAGGTGTTCCAGTCGTCGTGCACGTCGTGGTCGTCGAAGATCATCGACGACGGGATGGTGGACAGCAGCCACCGCAGCTGGGGGTCCGACCAGGTCTCCTGGTACAGATACGTGTACTCCTCGAAGTCCGCCACCTGGGTGTGCGGCGGCCGCGAGACGTCCCGCCGCTGCTTGATGCGACGCTGCGTCACCGGCGAGGTCTCGTCGGCGTAGACCTGATCGCCGACCAGCAGCAGGGCGTCCGGCCAGTCCTGCCCCGGCGTCCCGGCCAGTCGGTCGGCGTAGGCGTCCAACGCATCCGCCCCGAACCGGCTGGCCGGCGTCCACGACCTCGGCGTCGCCGCCCGGCACGACCCGAACACGAGCCGGAACGGACGATCCGGGTCGATCGTCCGTATCCGGCTGGGCGGGAACGGCGAGTCCGGGTCGGGCCAGACCCGCCGACCGTCCAGCCGTACCTCGTACGGCGTACTGATGCCAGGGGGTAGCCCATCGACGCAGACCAGGGCGTAGTGATGGCCGCCGACCCGCCAGGTCGGCGTGGACGTGCCGAGCACCTCGACCGTGCACGGGCCGTCGGTCTCCACCCACACGGTGGCCGAGCGCGAGTCGACGTGGCGGAGCATCGGGCCGAGCAGCAGATCGGGCATGAATGTCGTCTTACCCAACGCCGGCGGGCGGGATGACCGGGTGTCGCCGTCGCGGGGAGGGTAGATCTCGTCCATGAGCGTGCGACGCGCGGGATCAGCCAGGCCGGAGACCGACCCGCCGGGCACGGTGGCGGTGATCGCGCACCGGCGGAAGTCGATGGGTGGCGGTCTCGACGAGCTCCGCACCCTGATCGCGAAGGAGACGGAGAACGATCCGCTCTGGTACGAGGTCAACAAGAGCAAGAAGGCGGCCAAAAGGGCCCACAGGGCCCTCGAGGAGGGCGCCGACCTGGTGTTCGTCTGGGGCGGCGACGGCACGGTACAGCGCTGCCTGGACGCACTGTCCGGATCTGCCACGAAGGTCGCGATCCTTCCCGCCGGCACCGCGAACCTGCTGGCCAGCAACCTGGGCATCCCGCAGGACCTGCCGGAGGCGGTACGGATCGGGTTCCACGGGGCGCGCCGGAAGCTGGATCTCGGCGCGGTCAACGGGGAGCACTTCGCGGTCATGGCCGGGATCGGCTTCGACGCGGCGATGCTCCGCGACACAGACCGCACGATGAAGAATCGGCTCGGCCGGCTGGCGTACTTCAGGACCGGCCTGCGTCACCTCACTGGCGAGGCAGTCCGGATGACGGTCACGGTCGATGGCACCAGGTGGTTCCGCGGCACGGCGGGCTGCCTCCTGCTCGGCAACGTCGGCACGATCACCGGCGGCATCCGCGCGTTTCCGGACGCCCGGCCGGACGACGGCTGGCTGGAGGTGGGCGTGACCACGGCGCGGAGCCCGCTGCAGTGGGCCCGGGTGCTCGCCCGGATGGCGGCGGGACGAGCGGACCGGTCCCCGCTGATCCGGACCACGCGAGGCCGCGAGATCGGGGCCAAACTGGCCGAGCCCATGGCGTACGAGCTCGACGGCGGTGCCCGAGGCGACATCACCCGGCTGTCGGCCCGAGTCGTTCCCGAGGCCGTCACGGTCTGCGTGCCGGCAGGCGACACCGGCGGAGCGGAGTGACGGTGGTCCGTCCACTGAAGACTCTTCCACTGGGGACACTGGTCCCGTTCAGGACTCCGGACCGACGGCTCGGGTTCCGGCTGGGGATTGCCCTCGTCGCGGCGTTCCTGATCGGCGTGCCGTTCCTGGCCTTGCTGTTCCTGGTACGGGCGAAGTGGTCGCCGCTGGTACAGGTCGACATGGCCATCAGCGCCGACCTGCACGGCGCGGCACTGCGGCATCCCGCGCTGGTGCGCACGAGCCAGGTGGTCAGCACGGTGTTCGACCCGTACGTGTTCCGGGTGGTCGCGACGGCGGTGGCGGTGTGGCTGCTGGCAAGCCACCGCCCCCGGCTGGCGGCCTGGACACTCGTCACGGTCTGGGGCGCGGCCCTGCTCGGCCTCCTGTTGAAGATCGCCGTCGGGCGAGCTCGGCCGGTCTTCGATGTCGTCGTCGACACCGCACCCGGCCGGTCGTTCCCGTCCGGCCACGCGCTCGGTTCGCTGGTCGGCTGCGGGGTGCTGCTCCTGGTGCTCGTGCCGCTCGTGCGGTCGGCGCGGGCGCGGCGGCTCTGCTGGGTGGCCGCCGTGCTGATCGTGCTCGCGGTGGGCATGGCCAGGGTCGTGCTCGGCGTGCACTACCCGAGCGACGTCGTCGCCGGTTGGGTACTCGGCCTGGGCTGGCTGGCCGCGACGACCGCCGCGTTCCAGGCCTGGCGGCGGGAGGCCGGTGCGCGGCTGGTCGAGCCCGCCGTGGAGGGCCTCGAACCCGAGCTGGCGGAGCCCGAGACGGGGGAGCGTGAGCTGGGGGAACCCGAAGGTGGTGAGGCCGGTGGCGTGCGCGCCCACGATCTGGGTAGGTCCGAGCCGTGATCTCGACCGCGCCGGTACGCCATTCGACCCCGGCACGCCAGCCAACACTGTGGCGTGAGCTCGCCGTCGCGCTGCGGCGGGTGGCGCTGCCCGCCGTGGCCGTCGCGGTCGGGATCGTGCTGCTCGGCCTGCTCATCACCGAGGTGCTCGCCCGGGGTCTGCTCGCTGGCGAGCCGGAGGTGGGCCGCGACATCGTGGAGGAGCGCACGCCCGCCGGCAACACCGCCACGCTCGTCATCAGCTACCTCGCCGGGACCCCGACGATCGTCGCGCTGACCGCGGCCGCCGCGATCGCCTGCCGGATCGCATTTCGGCGCTGGCGCGAGTCGGTGTGCATCGTGCTCGCGGTGGCCGGGGAGACGCTGATCTTCCTGCTGACCACGCTGCTCGTCGAGCGGGAGCGGCCGCCGGTGCCGCATCTGGACGAGGCCCCGCCGACATCGAGTTACCCATCGGGGCACACCGCCGCCGCGATCTGCTGCTACGGCACGATCGCGGCGATCGTGCTCTGGCACAGCCGGCATGCGCTGCTGCGGGCCGCCGTGGTGGCCGTGGCGATCCTGGTGCCGCTGCTGGTCGGTGCGAGCCGCGTCTACCGCGGCATGCACTTCCCCAGCGACGTGCTGGCCGGGCTGCTGCTCGGGGCGGCGTGGTTCTCGGTGACGACCCGGCAGGTGCTGCTCCGCGGTCCGAGTCGGCCGGCATCTCGGTGGTCGCACCCGCCGGCCGCCGCGACAACGTCCGCCCAGACGACGTCCAGGGAGGCCGTCAGATGAGCACAGCGACCCGCGTACCGGAGACCTCGAGGATGCGCGGAGACGAGCTGGACGCCGAGGACGCGTGGACAACGGTGCGCCGCTACCGGAGCTGGCCGCTGGTGCGGGACTCGTTCATCCGCTTCCGGTACGGCGACGGCTTCACCAACGCTCGCGCGCTGGCGTTTCAGCTCTGCCTGGCGATCATCCCGCTGGCCATCGCCGTTGTCGGCCTCGCCGAGACGCTGAAACAGACCAAGGTCGCCCAGGTGGTGACGCTGAGCCTGGAGTACTTCACTCCCGGTGCGACCCGGGAAACGCTCACCGAGGCGCTGCGGGCGGGGCGTCAGGGCGGCGGCGGCACGCTTGCCCTCACGCTGGGCCTGGTCGCCGCGCTCGTGGCGGTGACCGCCGCGATGGGGCAGGTGGAGCGCGGCGCCAACCGGATCTACGGGATCGAGCGGGACCGCCCGACCGGTCGCAAGTACGGGCGCGCGTTCGTGCATGCCCTCACCGCCGGCCTCGCCTCGCTGCTCGGCTTCGTCGTCATCGTCGGCGGTGGAGCGATCGGGGACGCGGTGGCCCGGGTCTACGGCGAGTCGGATGCGCCGGTGCTCTGGACGGTGCTGCGGTGGCCGGTGGGGATACTGCTCGCCATGGCAGCGATCACCGTGCTGTTCAGGTCCGCGCCGCGGCGCCGCCAGCCCGGCTACTCCTGGCTCGCGGTGGGTTCAGCGGTGGCGCTCGTCCTGTGGGTCGCGTTCAGCCTGCTGCTCGCGCTCTATGTGGGGAGCATCGGCGGTTCCGCCTCGATCTACGGCCCGCTGACCGCCGTGTTCGCCCTGCTGATCTGGGCGAACCTGACCTCGCTCGCGGTCTTCCTCGGAGTGGCGTTCGCCGCCCAGCTGGAGGCGGTGCGGGCCGGCGACCCGTGGCCGGCGTACGCCGATCCGGAAGTCTCACCGGCCAGCCGAGACGAGCTGTCGGCGAGGCCACGGTCCGCCGCCGGCATCGGCTAATAGCTCTCGGCGCCACGTCACGGTGAGGCGATGCTGGACGCGCTTCACGCCGCGTTCGGCGGCGGCATGGCGGGTGGCCGGGCCTTTCGCTGAGGCGTCACGGGCGGGCAGAATCTGGCCGTGACCCACCAGGTGGGGAAGCCAGCTCGAACGCCGGGCTTTCGGACGAACCGCATGGAGGCGTTCAGCGACGGCGTGTTCGCCATCGCAATCACACTGCTGGTGCTGGAGATCGCGGTGCCCAGCGGCTCCGAGGACGATCTGTTGGGCGCGGTGGTGGACCAGTGGCCGTCGTACCTCGCTTACCTGGTGAGCTTTTCGACTATTGGCGCAGTGTGGCTTGAGCACACGGTCATCACCGAGTTCTTGGATCGCGCCACGTCGGTTCTCATCCGTCTGAACCTGCTCCTTCTGATGGTGGTTTCGTTTCTGCCGTTCCCGACGCGACTGCTGGGCGAGTACATCGGTGAGGACGAACCTGAGCGGGTCGCGGTCACGATCTACGGCCTCAACTTGTTTCTGGCCTCGGCGGTTGTGTCGCTGCTGTGGCGTTATGCGGTGCGGGAGCGGCTGATCCGGACTGACGTAGCTGACGCGGACGTGCGGATGCTCACCAAGAGGCTCACGCCGGGGCTGGCCGGTTACGTGGTGATGATCGTGCTCGGGCTGTTCCTGCCGGTGCTGGCCGTGCTCGGCTACCTGGCTCTCGCGGTGTACATCATCGTGCCTTTCCGCGCGCTCCGGCGCCGAGCGGCTGCGGTTTGACCTCGGCGCCGCGGCGGTGCCGAGACGGGCGGGAGGTGGGCCATGCGGGAGACGTTGTCGCTGGGGCGGATCGCCGGGATCCGGGTGGGGCTCAACTGGAGTGTCCTGTTCATCGTGGCGCTGCTCGTCGTCGGGCTGGCGACGGGGCAGCTGCCCGACGCATACCCGGACCGGAACCCTGCGGAGTACGTGTTCGCGGCGCTCGTTGCCGCGGTGCTCTTCCTCGGCTCGCTGCTCGCGCACGAGCTTGCGCATGCGGTGGTAGCTCGCCGCAACGGCGTGGACGTGGAGAGCATCGTGCTGTGGCTGCTCGGCGGGGTGGCGCAGCTGCGGTCCGAGCCGACCACGCCCCGTGCGGACTTCCGGATCGCGGTCGTCGGCCCGCTCACGAGCCTGGTGCTGGCGGTCGGCTTCGGTGCGGTCGGGATGATCGCTTCACTGCTCGGCGCGGAGGGCCTGCCGGTCGGTGTGCTGGCCTACCTCGCCGGCACGAACCTCCTGCTGGCGATCTTCAACCTGCTCCCGGCCGCGCCGCTGGACGGCGGGCGGGTGCTGCGGGCAGCGCTCTGGCGATGGCGCGGCGACCGCGAGCGGGCGTCCGTCGCCGCCGCCCGGGCCGGCCAGGTCTTCGGCTTCGTGCTGATCGGCCTCGGCCTGCTGCAGGTGCTCGCCGCGGGTGGCATCGGCGGGCTGTGGTTGGCCCTGATCGGCTGGTTCCTGGTCAACGCGGCAACGGCCGAGGAGCAGCAGGCCCGGTTGAGCAGCCGGCTGTCGGGCGTGCGGGTTGGCGACGTCATGAGCGGCCCTCCCGTGGTGGCCGACGGCTCGCTCCCGCTGGATGAGTTCATCGACCGGCTCGCCATGACCCACCGGTTCTCCTCCTACCCCCTGGTCGACCGCGGCGGGCGCCTCACCGGACTGGTGACACTCAACCGGGTGCGGGCGGTGCCGCCGGGCCGGCGGACCGGCACCCTGCTGCGCGACATCGCCTGCCCGCCGGAGGAGGTGCCGACCGCACGGCCGGACGAGGCGCTGCTCACCCTGCTGCCGCGGATGCGGGGCTGTTCCGACGGTCGCGCGGTCGTGCTGGACGAGCAGGGCCGGGTCGTCGGCCTGGTCTCGGCGACCGACATCAGTCGCGCGATGCAGCTCGCCGACCTGCAGTCCCTCGACGCCTACCCGCCCCCGCGCGGCGCCGACCTCACCACGGCCGGCCCGAGGCGCTGACCGGCACGGTCGCGATCCGGCGGAGCCGCAGCAGCGCGAGGCCGATCAGGATCAGGACCACGCCCAGGCCGGCCGCCATCGCCGCCAACCCGAACGCCACGACCGAGGTGAACAGCGAGGCCCGCAGGAACGACGCGGTCATCACCGTCTGCCGCTTCGGGTCGTCCTGGGGCAGCTCGGCGTACGTCTGGCCGCCGCTGGCCTCCAGCGCGTGCTTCTCGATCGTCTGCGCCTCGGAGTAGGCGCTGAAGGGGCCGTCGACGTCGTCGCCGGCAAGAAAGTCCGCGTCCTCCGAGACGGTGATCCGCTCGTCGGCGAGCGTGTTCTGGACCGCGAACCAGGTGACGACGCCGGCGGCAGCCATGATCACCCCGGCGATGATGACGAGAATCCCGAGCACGCGGACCATTCCGGAGCCGGTCGGCGCCCCTGTCGTGGCCATCTGGATCTCCCCTCTGGTCGGCGCGCCCCCGGCCCAGCCGGAGCGCTTCGCGCCGGACTGTAGCCCGTACGCCACGCACCCAAACGCTTTCGCACGCCGCCAGGCGCCGAGGGCCGCTGCCACCGGGCCGGGCGGCGGGCTAGTCGATGTCGATGGCGAGCACCTGGTCGGCGACGGAGGTCAGATCGGGCCCGACGATGTCCGGCTGGGGTCCAAGCGGACTCGGCACGGCGCCGTGCCGCGCAACGAAGGCGGCCGCGCAGCCCGCGGCCAGCGCCCCGCTGACATCCCAGGCGTGCGCGGCGATCAGTCGTACGGACGGGACCGGAACGCCGAGACTGCGGGCCACCAGCTGGTACGGCGCGGCGGCCGGCTTCAACATCCCGACCTGATCGGCGGAGAGCACCGCGGCGAACAGCGGCCTGAGTCCCGCGAACTCGAGCTGGTCGGCGACCACGTCGAGCGGCGAGTTGGTGAGCGTGGCCAGCCGGAAGCCGGCATCGGCCAGCCGACTCAGCGCGCCGGGTACGTCCGGATGCGCGGGAAGCCGCCGCATCCGGGCGACGAGCTCGTCGACCGCTCCGGGGTCGAGGTCGATCCGCTGCTGGGCGGCCACCATGCGAAGCGCGGCGCGTTGGGCGGTGGTGAAGTCGACGTAGCGGCCGGTGAGGCCGCCGACGAAGGAGAGCTGGAGCATCTGCACGAACCAGATCCGGCGCAGCCTGGCGTCCCCGAACGCCGCGCCGAACGCCTCGTCGAGTGCATCGAGATCCAGCAGCGTCTCGTTCACGTCGAACGCCAGCACCCGGCTCCGGCTCATGCGATCCTCCTTGCTGCGCCTGTCAGTCGATCATGGCCGCGGAGACCGGCATGTCAACAGGTCTGCGGTCCGCGCCGCGCTGCCTCGTGGCGCTCGGCCTCGCGCAGCCCTGCCAGGGGCTCGGGTCGATACGCTGCCTTGACCGCTGGGCCGCGCCGAGCCGAAGGAGATCGCGATGTCGTATCTGGCCGATATCGGGGAAGTCAGTGCCGTCTTCCGTACGGCTGCGGATGTCGAGCGGGTCACCTTCCCCACGTCGGGCACGGTCGCGCGGTTCGTCGCTCCGGGCTCGGTGACCCACGGGCAGTACGGGCTGTTCGAGTGGAACATGCAGCCTCGGTCCGGTGGGTCCGACCCGCACTTCCACAAGACCTTCTCCGAAGCGTTCTACGTGATGTCCGGCGTCATGCAGCTCTACAACGGCGAGACGTGGCGGCCCGCCCACGCCGGCGAGTACCTCTACGTCCCCGAGGGCGGCATCCACGGGTTCCGCAACGACAATGACGAACCCGCGTCGATGCTGATCCTGTTCGCACCGGGCGCGCCGCGCGAGGAGTACTTCCGGGAGCTGGTCGCCATCGCGACGGAGGGCCGGACCCTCACCGAGGACGAGTGGACCGACCTGCTCGCGCGCCACGACCAGTACCGCGCGGAGTAGGGCGTACGGCCTACTGCTTCTTCTTCGCCGCCTTCGCCGGCAGCGAGCGCGCGTACGCCGTGCCGCGTCCCACCCACGTGGCGAGCTGGCGCTTCGTGCGAACCTCGGCCGGGTCGATGCGCAGCCACCCCCGCATCCGCCGGCCGCCCATCTCCATGAGTCGCGCGTTCGTCGTCGCCACAAGCGCGTCCGACTCGGCGGGGTTGACGCGGACCAGCACCCCGCCGCCGCCGCTCGCCGCCACGGCCATGTTGCCGCCGATGAGGAAGGCGAGCCCGCCGAACATCTTCTGCTCGGTCAGGCCGGACTCGGCGGCGACGAGTTCGCGGATGCGCTGCGCGAGTTCCTCGTCGTAGGCCACGGCGGGGATCGTAGCTCGTCACGACGGTCCGATCGCTGCCCTGCGGCGGCGACCGCGGCGAGCAGGACAGGCAGGGCGCGGCGGCCACCAGGCCGACCAGCCCGAAACCGCCGGCGGCCAGCAGCACCCCGGCGCCGATGCCGCCGCGTTCGCGTCACTGCGCGCGGGTCGGTGACGCCGGGAGCCGTCAGTCTGGCCTGCCAGCGATATCCGGCCGCTTCGGCTGATATCCGCTCGCGTCCTGCCATCGCATCGCGATGCGCGCGACGAGCTCGTCGTCGTTCGCATTGCCGACGAGCGTGACGCCGATCGGCAGGCCGCCGGCGGTCCACCCGCCAGGCACGGAGATCGCGGGCATGCCGGACAGGTTGACCGAGCTGGTCAGGTACCCAGGACCGACCTCGGCGACCCGTACGACGACGTCGGCACTGAGCTGGACCTCCGCCTGCTCGGCGCGGGGCGCGGCGTACGGAGTGGTCGGGATCAACAGTGCGTCCACTCCGGACAGTCGCTCGCGGAACCATCGTGCGATCTCCACCCGGCGGTTCGCCGCGTGCAGCCTGTCGCGTTCGGACAGTGCCTCACCCCGCTCGATCCACGAGCGGACCTGCGGTGCCAGCCTCGCGCGGGTGGCCGGGTCGCGCAGGGCGGGGTGCGACTCGGCGAACTCGGCGAAGCACACGTCGCTCCACACGCGACGCTGGTCGTCGATGCCGTGCCCGTCGACACGCCGCACGACCATGCCTGCGCCGGACAGCACGTCGGCCGTCGCGTCGACCGCCCGCTGCACGTCGTCGTGCACGTTGTCCGCGAAGTACCCGTCGGGGAGGCCGATGCGGAACGGCTCCGCGGGCCGGCGCAGCAGCGACTCTCGCGCCGGCACCTCCACCCGCCCGCCGGCGAGCACGCGGTGCAGCAGCCACGCGTCCTCCACCGTGGCGGCGATCGGCCCCGGGCAGTCCATGGACGGCGCGAGCGGCAGCATCCCGTCGGTCTCGATCGCACCAGTGGTCGGCTTCAGCCCGACGGTGCCGCAGAACGAGGACGGGATGCGGATAGAGCCACCGGTGTCGGACCCCAGCGCCCACGGCACGATCCCGCACGCGACGGCCGCCGCCGACCCGCCACTGGAGCCGCCGGTCATGTGCCCCGGTGCCCAGGGATTGCGGGTCGGGCCGCAGGCGGATGCGAGGTTCGTTCCACCCGCCGCGAGCTCGTGCTGGTTCGTCTTGCCGATCATCACCAGGCCGGCCCGCCGCGCACGTTCGATGGTCGTCGCGTCGCGGCGGGCGACGCTGCCCGCGTAGGCCGCGCTGCACCCGGTCGTCGGGTGCCCGGCCACGTCGAACAGGTCCTTGACCGCGATCGGAATGCCGGCCAGCGGATGCCCACCGCGTCGCCGTGCGGCGTCGGCGCGAGCCGCCGCCTCCACCGCCTCCGCACGCCACACCTGCGAGAACGCGTTGGTGACCGGCTGCCAGCGCTCGAGCCGAACCAGCGCCCGCTCGACCAGATCGGCCGAGGTCACCTCTCCGTTGGCCAGTGCGGTGGCCATCTCCGCCACCGTGTCCACGCCGCCCCTCAGATCAGTGCCCACACGCGACCGCTATCGGACTACAGTTCCCGGCGATCGCAGCCGCTTGTCCTGATGTGACCACCGTGATCAGGCGGACCCGTCGGCCCGGATGGCCTCCAGCTGCTCCACCGCCCGCCGCAGCGCCGTGGCCCGGGCCGCCGGCGTGCGCGCCTTGAGCAACGGCAGGAAGATCCCGTACCGGGCGCTGCGGCCGAGTGACTCGTAGGCCTCGCGGGCACGGTCGTTGCCCGCCAGCGCCGCGGCCAGGTCGTCGGGCACGTCGGCGGCGCGCTGCGGCTCGTACGCCGCGTCCCAGCGGCCGTCCGCTCTGGCGGCCTCGACCTGCGCGCGGCCGGCCGGGCGCATCCGCCCGGCCGCCTCCAGCGCCGCGACGCGCTCGACGTTGACCCGCGACCACGGGCTGCCCGGCCTCCGCGGAGAGAAGCGCTGCAGGAAGTGCGTCGCGTCCAGGCTGCGCCGCTGACCGTCGATCCAGCCGTGGCAGATGGCCACGTCGCCGGCCTCCGCCGCGGTCATCGTGCCCGTGCCGGAACCCTTCTTGGCGATTGTCAGCCAGACGGCGGTGCGGGTCTCGCCGTGCTCGGTGAGCCAGCGATCCCATTCGTCCACGTCCGCACAGCGAATGATCTCGACGTCGTCCATCGGGGTCAGGGTATGCGCCGCTTCCGCTACGAGGACTCCTTCGGTGTCTCCAACCCGCGGCGCGCATGATCGCGGCCGCGGACGGGGCGGACCTGTTCGGGTGGGACAGGACCGTCCCGTGGCCATCCCCGTTCGCGGCGCTGGTCCGCGTCTGGTGGCTCTACCGCGGCGCGCTTCGTGTTCGCCGACCCCGCCGGGCAGCACCCGTTCTGCCTGTCCACCTGGGACGAGGTGCAGGCCGACTAAATGGGAGGCGGATATCTCCGGTGTCCGCGCTGATGTCGGAGCACGCTGGCACACTCCACCCGTCACGCCGGTCCGACGGGGCGCGGCCGGGTCGCCCATACAGCGGAGAGGTTCCCCATGGCGGAACTGGACATGACGACCGGGCCCCCGCGGGCTCCTCGGTGGAGACCACGGTGGGTGGTACTCCTCCTCGTTCTCCTGTCGAGCCTGGTTCCGGTGCTGACGGCCGGCCCCGCATCAGCTCAGGCCAAGCGAGGGTCGGACCTTCAGATCGGGGACGTGAGCGACCTTCCGGACCCGGTCCTCACCAACGCTCCCGTGACCTACCACGTGCAGGTGGCGAACGCGGGGCCGAGCCCGGCGACCGGCGTCCAGGTCACCACTGCGCTCCCGGCCAGCGCGCGGTTTGAACCCGTTCAATCGGACCCCGCCTGTTCGGCCGCGGGCAGTCTCGTCACCTGCAGCTATCCGTCACACGACGTCAACGCGGTGCGCATTCTCCGGATCGCCGTGATCCCCACGACGGCGGGCAGCCTCGAGCTGACGTTCGCTGTGACCGCCGCCGAGCCGGACCCGGACCTGTCGAACAACTCGGTGAGCGAGACCACCCAGGTCGTGGAGCCAACGGAGGCCGACATCTCGATCAACATCCCGGGCTCGGTGCAGACCTATGCCGGCGAGCCGGCCTTCTACTCGGTCGAGGTGGGGAACGCCGGTCCTGCGACGGCCACCGCGATCACGGCCACGCTTGAGCTCCCCACCGGCCTGAGCCTCGCCAGCCCCGCTTCCTGCACCGACTCCGACACCGGGACGAAATGCATCATTCAGTTCGGCTCGCTGCCCCCGAGCACCGGGAGCGTCGCTCTGCTGCAGCTCACGGCGTCCGCGGCGGGTTCGTACACGGTCCGGGCCGGGGTGAGCGCCGATCAGCCCGACCCGAACCCGCTGAACAACGTCGACTCGGGGCTTGTGGAGGTGCGGCCCGCGGCAGACCTGTCCGTTCGCGTCATCGAGTCCGCCGATCCGACCACTCCCGGCCGGCCCCTCACCTACACGGTGACCGTCAGCAACCTGGGACCTTCGCCTGCCCCGACCGTCACCCTGGTCGACGAGTGGAGCACGACCACGACGGGGGACGTGAAGCTGCTGGCCTTCACGTCCACCCAGGGTCAGTGCACGCTGACCACGGGACAGAGCATCGAGTGCGCGCTCGGCGAGCTGGCCAGCGGGTCCAGCGTCGACGTCGTGGTGCGGCTGCAGCCCCGCGGGACGGGCACGGTCACGAATCAGGCCCAGGTGTTCTCCGACCTCGATCGAAACACCGGCAACAACACCGCGAGCGAGACGACCATCGTCGGGGTGTAGAACCTCCCAAGGCCCGCGCGGATGGCTGTCCGTGCCGGGGTCGGCGGGAGGTGCTTCAGCTCGCCTGGCCGTCGGCGACCAGGCCTGGGCAGGATGGGGGGCGTGGCGGAGCTGAGCGGGCAATCGGTACTGGTGACCGGAGCGTCCACCGGGATCGGAGCAGCGACGGTGGCGGAGCTGGTCGGCCGGGGGTTTCTGGTGTGGGCCGGGGTGCGAGGCGAGGACGCCGCGGCGCGGCTGGCCGACGAGCACGGCGCGCACGTGCGGGTGCTTCGATTGGATGTCACCGATCCCGACGCGGTGGCCGCCGCGGGAGAGCAGGTCACGGCGGCCGGCCCGCTGCACGGCCTGGTGAACAACGCCGGTGTCGCGCTGCCGGGGCCGCTGGAGTTTCTGCCGATCGCGGCCCTGCGGGACCAGCTGGAGGTGAACCTGCTCGGACAGCTGGCGGTAACCCAGGCCATGCTGCCGGCCTTGCGGGCCGCACGCGATCCGGCGGGCCGGATCGTGATGGTCGGCTCGATCGGTGGGCGGATCGCGGCACCGATGCTTGGCGCCTACCACGCCGCGAAGTTCGGCCTGGTCGGGCTGACCGACACGCTGCGCGCCGAACTAGCCCCCTGGCATATCCGGGTGATCCTGATCGAGCCGGGTGCGATTGCCACCCCGATCTGGACCAGAGGCGGCGCCGCCGCCTCGCGGCTTGTCGAGCAGATGCCGGATCGGGCTCGGCAGCTGTACGCCGGCCAGATGGCCCGGGCGCGCAAGAACGCTGACAGGTCGGCCCGCGACGGGCTGGCACCGGCCGCCGCCGCCGCGGTGATCGCCCGGGCGCTGACCGACACCCGTCCTCGACCGCGGTACTTGGTCGGCCGGGATGCGCTGGCGGCCAGCGTGATCGCCAGGCTGCCGTACCGGCTTCGCTACCGGCTCACTGCCGCCCGGCGCTGAACTCACCTGCCGAACCTCCGCCGAGCGGACGCCCTAGACCTCTCCGGAAAGGTGGCGGATCAGGGCGTCACTGACCGCGCCGTCGCAGACCCGGTCGTAGAAGCTGTAGCCGGGCATCGGGTTGCACTCCAGGCACCAGTACGTACCGCCGGCGTCGACCTTGAAGTCCCAGCCGGCGAACGCGAGACCCTGGGCCGCGGTCTTCTCGACCAGCAGGGCGGCGAGGTCGTCCGGCACGTCGACCCGGGTGCGGCGGGCGCGCCGGTCGCTCCGGTAGTCGATCGCCGAGCTGGCGAAGCGGCAGGCGACGACCTCGTCGCCCACGACGTGCGCCCGGACGTCGTCGCCGACGACGAGCCGCTGCACCAGCACGGGCCCGTCGTGCCGCGGGAGCCGGTCGAGATCGGCCACGTCGATCTCGCGGGTAACGGCACGGGTACCGCAGACCGGCTTGGCCACGGTGCGACCGCCGGCCACGAAGTCCTTGAGGCGGGCCGGATCGCTCGACATCAGGCTGGGCGGAACCCGCAGGCCGTTCGCGGACAGCCAGGCGTAGTGCGCCGGCTTGTAGCTGTTGAGCTGGTTGTGGTGCGGGCGGTTGACCACAGGCAGGGCCGTCTCGTCCAGCCAGCCGGTGAAGCCATCCAGCAGGCCGCGCCAGCGGGCGGCCTCGGCGGCGGTGCGGCCCAGGTAGATTGGCCGGACGTAGATACCGGTGAGCTCGCCGGGCCGGACGACCTCGGCTCCACTGAGGACATCGCCAGCGCGCGGCGGGACCGACAGCGACCAGTCTCCGCGGGCGGCGAGGTCGACCAGATCCATCACCGCGAAGGCGACGTCGCGCCGGACGCACCGGCTGGCGAAGTGCACCATCACCGGGTCCGCCTTGCTGCCGGCGAGGCCGATCATGGGGTGACCGTTTCGCCGAGGCGGGCGTCGGCCCAGGCCGCGATCGCCGCAGCGGTCTCGTCGACGTCGCCGCCGGCGGCCCGGTCCCAGACCCAGCAGTCGATCCGCGCCAGCGTCGCCGGCGCGTCCTCCTCGACCAGCCACCACACCGCGGCGAGATCCAGCCGGTACCAGGCGGCGACCCGCCGGCTCGCGTCCACGACGGCCGGGGGCACCGCGCCCGAGGTGAGGGCGTCCTCGCCCACGACGCGCACCGTCGCCAGCCGCGACCCCGGCGCCGCCGGCCGGCGGCGGACCGGGCCGACGGTGTCCGGTTCGGGACCGTAGCTGCTGCGGCCGGTCGAGTAGTCGTAGACCTCGTCGACGCCCTCGCCGTCACCGACCCCCGCGGCGAAGCGCTCCGGGCGCACCGACGCGGCCAGGTCCGGAACCCGCGCCACCCGGCGCACCGCGGCGACCGCACCGGCCGGAAACTCCCCGCACGAGCTGACCGCGGTCGGCCGGTTGAGCACCGGGGACCTGGTGAGCATGGCGACCGACCGGGCCGCCGAGGCGATCTCGGCGGAGAGGAAGCGCTCGTCCTCGGACGCCGGTAGCGCTGCCGCCGGGTCGGCGGGCGAGAGCCACAGCAGGGGGCGGTCCGGCTCGACCAACGGCGGGCCGCCCGGCGCCTGCTCGACGGTCACCTCGGCGACTAGATCCCGGTGGGTACGCAGGCACAGGTCGACCCGGTGGCCGCGGAACGCGGCCCTCAACGCGCGGGCGAACAGACGTTGCCGGCCCGCGTGGTCGAGCACGGCTACGACCTCGGTCACCACCGGCGTCACATCACCGGCCGGCCGGGCGGGATGTCCACGGGTGATGTCGGGTCGGGGCCGGCCGGGTCCCGGTCGAGCCCCTCCGGCTTGTCGATCACGAGCTCCTTCTCGTTCTCCTCCTTCTCACCCACCTCCTTCTCGCCGTTCTCCTTCACGCCGGCCTCCTTGTCCTCGGCCTCCTTCTCGCCGGCCTCCTTGTCGCCGGCCTCCTTCTCCCCGGCGTCCTTCTCCCCCGCCTCCTTCTCCCCGGCCTCCTTGTCCCCCACCTCTTTCTCCCCGGCCTCCTTGTCCCCGGGGTCTTTCTCGCCGTCCTTGAACTCCTTCTCGCCCTCCTCCTTGCCCTCCTCTTTGGCCTCCTCCTTCTCCTCCTTGTCCTCCTTGCCTTCCTTGTCGTCCTTCTCGCCGGCCTCCTTCTCGGCCAGCTCCTTCTCCCCGACCTCCTTCTCCCCGGCCTCCTTCGCCTCGTCCTTCTCGTCCTTGTGCAGCTCCTTGAACTCCTTGACCTCCTTGGCGTCCTCCTCGGGCTTGCGCAGCTCGGGATCCGGCTTCGGCAGGTCGGCGGCCTCGACGCCGCGCGCGGCCGCGAGCGCCTTGTCGCGCATCGTCTCGCCGGCCGCTTCGGCATCGTCGAGTCGGGAGTGCAGCCGACCAATCACGTCGATCCGGTCCTCCGGCGGGATGTACGGGTCGGGCATCGGAGCCTCCTTGCGGCTACCAGTAGAGGATCAGCTCGCCGTCCACCACGAGCCCATGGCCCTGCAGCATGATCCGCAGGTCGCCTGGTCGGACGGTCGGCGTGGGACCGATCTGGTGCAGGACGTGTCCGCTGTGGACGAGAGCCCGGCCGAGGTTGTACTCGACCGTGACCGGTGCGGTGCTGCGCGCGCTGCCCAGCCGGGGAACGTCGGCGGGATAGGCGAAGTCCGGCCACACCAGCAGCGAGGACCCCGCCGCCGGCAGCCGGATCGGCAGCGTGAAGGACAGCGTGCCGGTCGCGCCCGCGTACGCGGACTCGGTCAGCAGCCGCTGATACTGCAGGTCGAAGTGGACGGACGAGGTGGCGGTGCGGGGAATCCCCGCCTCGGTCCAGATGTGGAACCCGGGCAGCGCCAGGCGGTCAGCGTACCGGGCCGGCATGCCGACTGCCTCGTGCAGCGCGGCCGCGAGCTCCTCGTAGACGTCGGAGAAGTGCCGGGTGAGGACAGCGTTCGCCCGGGCCGCCGGCCGGTGGTATGCCGAGCGCGGATCGGTCGCCTGGGCGAGATCCATGTAGGCGTTGCTGCCCAGGGTGAAGAAGGCAGCGATCGGCGATCGCGCCGTCCAGCTGTCCCGCAATTCGAGCACCGCATCGGCGACCCGGTCACACTCGGCGGGCTCGAGCAGGGCAAGCTCGCCCAGCGAGTCCAGCTCCGCGACCCGACGAAGCACTCTGACCTTCCCCCCGCACCGGTCCGGCGTCGCAACGCCCAGATCCTCGCAGAGTCGCCGGTGGCGGGTCGGTGTTTCACGTCGCGGCTCACAGGGAACTCGACATGCTCACCCTGGTGATTTCCCAACAAGTGGATCGGCGACTTCGCCCGTGCCGCTGGGCAGCCAGGGAACTGCTGCCCGCGCCGTCGGAGCCACCGGACAGGCGGCGGTGACTACCCTCGGCGTTGATGCCGGCCGCACGGTGGATGTTGCCGGTAGCGAGGAGGGTGTTCCTCATCAATGCCGAGCGCAGATGGCTGCCCCAGGTCGTTGGGGTGGCGGTGCTGGGGATGCACAACGTCGTCGTGCACCGGCACCTGCCACCGCCTGCTGACGCTGCGCTGAACCTCGCTACTGCGGCCGGGCTGACCGCCTTCGCCACCCGCGTCGGGTGCAGCCGGGGCGACCTCGGGATCGACGTCGCGCACGCCCGAAGCGGACTGCGGCTGGGATTGGGCGCCGCCACGGTCGCCACGGGGATGGTCGCGGTGGCCGCCGTCGTGCCGGCGTCGCGACGGTTCTTCGACGACCGTCGCGTCCGCGATGTGGGCCGTGCTGAAGCCGCCTACCACCTGGCGGTCCGGATCCCGCTGGCGACCGCCCTGGCCGAGGAGTTGCTGTTTCGCGGGGCGCTGCTGGCGCTGTTCCGGCAGCGGAGCTCGGAGGCGGCCGCGGTGCTGTGGAGTTCGCTGCTGTTCGGCGCCTGGCACGTGCTCCCGACCATCGACGACTACCAGGGCAATCCGGTGAGCGAGCTGGTTGCCGACCCAGGCAGGGGACGGCGGATGGCCGTGCTGGGGACGGTGCTGTCGACGGCCGGGGCCGGCGTTGTCTTTGCCCGGCTGCGGCTGCGTTCCCGCAGCGTGCTGGCCCCGGTGCTGGCGCACGCCGCGGTCAACGTCTCGGCCTACCTGGCCGCTCGACGCACGGTCAACCGCGGCGCTAGAGCCGGGTAAGTTCCGCCACGAACAGGCGGCAGCGCGGCTAGCGGGGCTGGCGGCGGTGCTCGCCGCGCGGCGCCCGGCCGCCCGTATGACCGCGCCAACGGCTCGCGCCGCCCGGACGTCCACATTGAGGCGGTCTGACCCGGGAGGCTGACACGTCCGACAGCCAGGACCGACCCGCGGGCGCCGGGGACGGACGCCCTCGGTGGAGCCGGTGGGCGCCGTACCTGCTGGCCGCGGCGCTGTTCGGGGTGTACTCGCTGCTGTCGCTGCTGCGCCATGCACGCCTCGGCACGGCCGCGTACGACCTGGGCATCTTCACTCAGGCCGTGCGGGAGTACGCGCGGTTCAACGCGCCGATGGTGTCGATCAAGGGCGTCGGCACGAACCTGCTCGGCGACCACTTCAGTCCCGGGCTTGCCGCCCTGGCGCCGTTCTACTGGGTTTGGCCGGATGCCCGCATGCTCCTCGTCGCCCAGGCCGGGCTGCTCGCGGCGTCGGCGATCCCGATCACCCGGTTCGCGATCCGCCGGGTTGGCCCAGCCGGCGGTGTCGCGATCGGGGCCGGGTACGGCCTGTGCTGGGGGATCCAGGGCGCTGTCGCGTTCGACTTCCACGAGGTCGCGCTGGCCGTCCCGCTATTGGCGTTCTCCCTCGTCGCGCTGGCCGACCAGCGTTGGCGTGCCGCGCTGTGCTGGGGCCTGCCGCTGGTGCTGGTGAAGGAGGATCTGGGCCTGATGCTGGCGGCGATCGGCGGCTTCCTGATGTTGCGGCGGCAGTGGCGCGCCGGCACGGTCGGCGCGGTCGTCGGTGTCGGCGGGTTCCTGCTCACGACGTTGCTGATCATCCCTCGGCTCGATCACCTCTTCCACAGCTACCGGTACTGGGGCGTGGTGACCGACGGCCCGCCGAACACGGCGTCCGCGCCGGGCCCGGCCGACCTGTGGCAGCTGCTGCTCGATCTGCCAGGCCAATCGATCACGCCGCCCGAGAAGCTGGCGCTGCCGCTCGCCGTCCTCGGCATCACCGCATTCGTCGCGCTGCGTTCGCCGCTCGTGCTCATCGCCGTGCCCACCCTGCTCTGGCGGCTGGCAGCGGACCTCCCGCACTACTGGAGCACCGGCCCGGTGCACTACAACGTCATCCTGATGCCGATCGTGTTCGTCGCCCTGGTCGACGCGCTCCCCCGACTCAATGCGAGCCGAGCCGCGGAGTTCCGCATGGCGGCCCGGCTCACCCCGGCGGTGGTGCTCGCCATCACCCTGCTGGCCTTGCCTCGGCTGGCGCTCTGGGACCTGACCCGGCCCAGCTACTACCGCACGGACCCGCACGCCGCCGCGGCCCGCGAGGTGGCCCGCCTCATCCCGTCGGGCGTCCGGGTGTCGGCCGCCAACCATCTGGCGCCACTGCTCGTCGACCGGTGCCGGTTGGTCGTCCTGTTCCCGGACGCACGGCTCACCCCAGTCGACTACGTGCTCGTCGACACGACCAGGCTGCACGGCGTCCCCCGACCGCCGGCCGAGCATGTGGCCGCGCTCAAGGCGCTGGCCAGCCGAGGCTTCGAGTTGATGGCCCTCGAGGACGGCATCGCGCTCTTTGCGCGGAAGGCGCACTAGGCATGCGTCGCGGGCGATGTGTGAACGCGTCGGAGCCACTCAGCCCAGGTCGTGACGCCACAGCGTGCGTCGATGCTTGTGTTAGCCGCCTCCAACGCCGATGTGATCCGGCGCGGAAGCGGCGCATTCCAGCTCCGCCGCCACAGGCCACGCGCGGCCTTGTGCTGCTCGGCGAGCTCACGCATGGTGAGTGCGCCTGGCGTCTACAACGTCGTGGACAGCGACCC
>JBKOXW010000173.1:0-13767 GCA_046744115.1 Actinomycetota bacterium
GAGCACGTGGTCTTCGACGGGCTGGCGCACCGGCCGGTGGCCGCCGAGCCGGCCTGCCGGGACCGGACGATCACCGTGTCGTCGGTGTCGAAGACGTTCAGCGCGACCGGGTGGCGGATCGGCTGGGCGCTCGCCCCGGCGGAGATGAGCCGGGCCATCCGGATGGTGCACCAGTTCGTGACGTTCACCGCCGCGGCGCCGCTGCAGCGGGCCGTCGCCGACATGCTCGACGCGACCGCCGACGGGGCCTACTACGAGCAGCTCCGCCGGGACTATGAACAGCGGCGGGACGTGCTGCTGGGCTACCTCGGCAAGACCGGGCTCGAGGTGAGCCGGCCGCAGGGTGCGTACTTCGTGATGACCCGGCACGACGGCGACGACGTCGCGTACTGCCAGGACCTGGTGACCCGGGTGGGGGTGGCCGCGATCCCCGCCTCGGCGTTCTACAGTGCCGAATCTCGGGCGGAATCGTCACTGGGGCGAGGGCTCGTCCGGTTCGCGTTCTGCAAGCAGGTCGAGACACTGCATCGGGCCGGGGAGCGGCTCGCCCCGTGACAGGCGGGACGGGCGGAGCGAGGATCGGGGTCGTGAAGGTCGCCGTCGCGCAGTTCGCCTCCACCCCGGACAAGCGGGTCAACCGGAACCGCGTCCGCGAGGCCGCGTACGCGGCCGCAGACGCCGGGGCGGCGCTGGTCGTGCTGCCTGAGGCCGCGATGTACCCGTTCGGCCGTCCCACGGACGGGCTGGCCGCGGCGGCCGAGGCGGTGGACGGCCCGTACGGCGCCACGCTGGCCGAGGCCGCCGCCGAGACCGGCGTGACGGTGGTCGCCGGCATGTTCGAGTCGGTGCCGGGCGAGGAGCGGGTCTACAACACCGTGCTCGCGGCCGGCCCCGCCGGTCCGCTCGGCCGTTACCGCAAGCTGCACCTGTTCGACGCGCTGGGCTGGACCGAGTCGGCGCGCATCCAGGCCCCCGCGCCAGACGCCGACCCGCCCCTGCTCACGTTCCCCGTCGGCCCGTTCACCGCGGGCGTGCTCACCTGTTACGACCTGCGGTTCCCGGAGATCGCGCGGGCGCTCGTCGACGCCGGCGCGACCCTTCTGCTGGTGCCGGCCGCGTGGGTGGCCGGGCCGCTGAAGGCCGAGCACTGGGGCACGCTGCTGCGCGCGCGCGCCATCGAGAACACCTGCTACGCCGCCGGGGCGGGTCAGTCACCGCCGGAGTACACCGGGCACAGCGCGGTCGTCGACCCGATGGGCGTGCCGCTCGCCCAGCTCGGCGAGGCCGACGGGGTCGCGGTCGCCGAGCTGTCCACGCACCGGCTGGCCGACGTCCGGCAGCGGCTACCGGTGCTGGAGCACCGCCGCTACGACGTCGTGCCGAGGGTGGCCGCGGTCACCGGCGCGGTCACTGGTTCGCCGGCGTCTCGTACATCTCGTCCAGCAGCGCCCAGTACTTCGACTCCACCACGCGGCGCCGCAACTTCAGGCTCGGGGTGAGCTCGCCGCCCTCCACCGTGAGGTCGTGGTCGAGGATCCGGAAGTCCTTGATCGTCTCCCACCGGTTGAGCCGCTCGTTGAGCTCCTTCACCCGCGCGGCGACATAGGCGCGCACGTCGTCACGGCGGGTGAGCGTGGCGTAGTCGGTGTCGGCGATGCCGTTCGCGTGCGCCCACTGGCCGAGCGCGTCGGCGTCCAGCGTGATCAGCGCTGTGCAGTACTTGCGGCCGTCGCCGTGCACCGCGATCTGGCTGGCCAGCGGGCACACCGCCTTGAACAGGACCTCGATCGCCTGCGGCGCCACGTACTTGCCGCCGGACGTCTTGATCATGTCCTTCTTGCGGTCGGTGATCCGCAGGAAGCCCTCGGCGTCGAGCTCGCCGATGTCGCCGGTGTGCAGCCAGCCATCGGCGTCCAGCGCCTCGGCGGTCTGCTCGGGCAGGTTGTGGTAGCCGCGCATCACGCCCGGCCCGCGGACGAGCACCTCCCCGTCCTCGGCGATCTTCACCTCGGCACCGGGCAGCGGCACGCCGACGGTGCCGAACCTGTACCGGTCGGGCCGGTTGACGAACGTCGCCGCGGACGTCTCGGTCAGCCCGTAGCCCTCGAGGATGAGGATGTCCGCGGCGTGGAACCACTCGGCGACCTCGCCCGACAGCGCGGCGCTGCCGGAGACGAAGTAGCGCAGCTGTCCGCCGAAGCGGGCGCGCAGCTTCGAGAACACCAGCCGGTCGGCGATCGCGTGCTGGACGGCCAGCAGCCCGGTGGGCCGCTTGCCCTCCCGCCGCAGCCGCGAGACCTTTGCCCCGACCGCGAACGCCCAGCGGAAGATCCGCAGCTTCGCGCCGCCGTCCTCCTCGGCCATCGTGACCACCCGGGCGTGCACCTTCTCGAAGATGCGCGGGGCGCCGGCCATGAACGTGGGCCGCACGACGCCGAGGTTGTCGACGATCTTGTCGATCCGCCCGTCGACGACGCTGCAGAAACCCACCGCGAGCTGCCCGGCGAGCAGCACCTTGCCGAACGAGTGGGACAGCGGCAGCCACAGGTACTGCACGTCCTCGGGGTGCAGCAGGCCGAGCTCGTCGATCGCGGCGCCCTCGTACGTCCAGCAGTCGTGCACCAGCCGGACGCCCTTGGGCCGGCCGGTCGTCCCCGAGGTGTAGATCAGCGTGGCCAGGCTCTCCGAGCCGACCGTCGCGACGGCGTCCTCCACTGCAGACCGGTCGGCGGCCAGGTGCTCGCGCCCGCGCCGCTCCAGCTCGTCGAGCCCGATCACCCAGTCGTCGGGCGTGCCGTCGAAGGTGACCACGGTGTGCAGCTCGGGCAGCTCGTCGCGAGCGGCGCGGAGCTTGCCGATCTGCAGGTCGTCCTCGGCGAACGCGATGCGGGTTCCGGAGTCGGCCAGGATGTAGGCCACGTCCTCGGTGCAAGTGCTCGGGTACACCGTCGTCGTGGCCCCGCCGGCGCACATGATGCCGAGGTCGGTCAGGACCCACTCGAGCCGGGTGCCGGCGATGATCGCCACCCGCTGCTCGGGGTGCAGGCCCAGGGCCAGCAGGCCGGCCGCGATGGTGCGGACCCGCTCGCCGGTCTGCGCCCAGGTCAGCGACTGCCAGCTCTCGCCGTCCGCCCCGGACACCGGATAGCGGAACGCCTCGACGTCCGGCGTCGCGGCGAGCCGGTCCAGCACCATCCGGCCGACCGTCGCGGCGCGGCGGTCCACCGCACCAGCCGCGCTGTCAGCGGACCCCGTGCTGCCCACCGACTCTGTGCTGCCGACGGACTCCGCCCTGCCCACCATCCCAGCCTCCTTCATCGTCCCCCGACGCGGCGCGGGCCGCGGGCTGCCCGAGGAGGCTGCCGCCGGCACTCCTGGAACCGCACGCTCCGACGCGCGCTGGCTGCCACGGTAGCCGGACGGGGCCCGTTGCGCTCGGACAACGGAAGGTGGCGAGGATGGGCCCGTCGGGTACGGGCGTGGAGGTGTCGATGGGTTCGATCGTGGTCGGTGTGGACGGCTCGCCGTCGAGCGAGCGGGCGCTGGAGTGGGCGCTGCGCAGCGGCACGTTGCACGGCGGCCGGCCGGTCGAGGCGGTCCTGGTGTTCCAGCCGCCGGCGCCGGTCGGCGGCATGCTGCCCGAGCCCGGCGGTTACACGGAGCTCGAAGCGCAGCTGCTGGCCGCCGCCGAGGCGCAGCTGGCCGGCGTGGTGGCCAGGGTGCCCGACCCGCCGCCGGCCTCGGCCCGGGTGATGGAGGGACCGGTCTCTCCGACCCTCCTGGATGCGGCCGGGGATAGCGGCGAGCTGGTCGTCGGCTGCCGCGGTCGGGGCGGCTTCGCCCGGCTCCTGCTCGGCTCGGTGAGCACCCAGGTGGTGATGCACGCCGACGTCGACGTCACCGTGGTCCGCGGCTGGGACGGCGAGCCACCGGCCGGCGGCCGGGTCGTGGTCGGCGTGGACGGCTCGCCCGGCTCGGCCACCGCGCTGAATCGGGCGGCGGAGGAGGCGCGGCTGCGCGGCGCGCGCCTGCACGTCCTGCACGCGTGGCAGATGACGACCGATCCGGCGCCGGCGGACGCGGCGGGTCCGGGCTACGTGGCGTCGGTGGCGCAGTACGCGGCCGCGGCGCGCGCCCGGGCTGATGGGCTCGTCGCCGACGTGCTGGGCGGGGACGCCGATCCGGCGCCGACGGTCGAGGTGGTGCACCGGTCATCGGCCGGGGCGCTGCTCGACGCCTCGCGGGACGCCGAGCTGCTCGTGGTGGGCCGCCGCGGGACGGGCGGGTTCGCCGGGCTGCTGCTCGGCTCGGTGAGCGCGCAGCTGGTCCGGCACGCGCATTGCCCGGTCCTGGTCGTTCCGCGCCGCGAGCGGTGACCGCGCCCTGGCTGGCCGGGCGCTGACGGGCCGGGCGCTAGCTGGCCGGTCGGAAGGTGCGGACGAACGTGTCCAGGTAGCGCCGGTCAGCCGCCCACCGGTGGTCCGGAGTGGACCAGTAGATCGCATACGCCTTGTCCGCAGCGGTGACGAAGCCGCGGTTCTGCACGTGCAGCCGGGTGCCGTCGAGGGTGTAGCGGAACTCCCAGTCCGCCGCCGCGTCGTAGTAGTCGACCTCGGCGATCCGGATCCGCTGATAGTCCTGGTAACCGCCGCGTCGCGCGGCCTCCTGCGCGATCCAGTCGGCGACCGGGTCGTCCTTCGGCCGGTCGGTCTGGTCAATGATGAGTAGCCGCCGGTCCGGGCCGGTGAAGTAGACCCGGCCGCCGCGCCGGCTCGCCTGCCAGCCCTCGGGCACCGCGATCGCGAAGCCGGTCGTGTCCCGGTGCAGCCGGAAACCGGCGGGCACCCCGGCCTCACCGCCGGATCCGGGACCGGGACCCGGCTCCGACTGTCCGGCCGGCGCGGTCGCGCTCACCGACTCCCGCGCCGGCGAGCTGGGAGCCGCCGAGCTGGGAGCCGCCGAGTCCGGCGCGCTCCGGTCGCCGTCCGACCGCAGCGCCAGCCAGCCGAGCCCCGATCCGGCGAGCAGGACGACTGCTGCCGCAGCCGTCAGCGCTCGGCGGGACCCCGGCCGGGATCCACCTGCGGCGGGTGCGGGAGGCTCGGCCGGTGGTCGGGCCACGGGGCCCCATCCGTCCGGAGTGGCCGGTCCTACGGGGCGTGGACCCGCGTCGCCGGGAGGCTCGGCTGGCAGCCGGGCCACCGAGCCCGGTCCGTCCGGCGTGGCCGGTCCGGCGGGGCGTGGACCCGAGTCGCGGATCGACGGCTCGACGGCCGGGGCGGCTGCGGGTTCGACGGCCGGGGCGTCCGGGAGGGCGGGCAGCGCTCGGGTGTCGCTGGCCACCTGCGCGTCCGCGGGCAGCTGCCACACCCCGCCGGCGATCGGGCCGGCGGGCGGCCGTCCGGGCGCCACCGTGGCCTCCCGCAGCATCCGCTCGGCCTGGGTCGCACCGATCCGCCGCGCCGGGTCGCGCCGGAGCAGGCCGGAGATGACCGGCCACAGCGGGCCGGCCAGCCGCGGCGGATCGGGGTCCTCGGTGACGACGGCGGTGAGCGTGGGCAGCGCGCCGCCGCGCTCGTACGGCGGCCGCCCCTCCACGGCGGTGTAGAGCGTCGCGCCGAGGGACCACAGATCGGACTCCGGTCCGGACCGGTGGCCGCGGGCGCGCTCCGGCGCGATGTAGGCCGGCGCGCCGAGCAGCATGCCGGAGCGGGTCAGCGACGCATCGCCGTCGAACGTCGCGATGCCGAAGTCGGTCAGCACCACCCGGCCGTCGTCGCCAAGCAGCACGTTGCTCGGCTTCACGTCACGGTGCAGCACGCCCTTCGCGTGCGCGACCCGAAGTGCGGCCAGCACCGCGAGCCCGATCTCGGCCACCCGCCGTGCCGGCAGCGGTCCGTCGTCGTGCACCGCCTGCGCGAGCGAGCGCGCCCGCACGTGCTCCATCACGATCCAGGGCCGGGCGTCCTGCTCGACCACGTCATAGACGGTGACCACGTTCGGGTGGCTGATCCGGGCCGCCGAGCGGGCCTCGCGGGCGGTTCGCTCGCGGAGTACGTCCCGCTCGTCCTCGGCGAGCCCGGGCGGGAACAGCACCTCCTTGATGGCGACGTCCCGGCCCAGCAGCTCGTCCCGGGCCCGCCAGACCACCCCCATCCCGCCCTGGCCCAGCGGTTCGACGAGGCGGTACCTGCTGGCAACCACACGACCCTGCATCCGCGCTCCAGCCATCGTCCGGCGTCCGCCCTATCCGCCGGCCAGGCTATGCGAGCCCGGCGGGAGGGGCCGGGCGGGCGTCAGGGTCGGGGAGCCGCGGCGGCGGTGATGTCGGCGGCCTGGTGCTCGGCCAGGCCGTGCGCGACCGGAGGCGTGATGTCGTTGTCCCAGATGGCGCGCGCGGTGGCCGCGTACCGCAGGATGTCCTGCGGCGGGTTGAGCATCGACACGCTGCCCCGCGTGTCGGTGCGCGGGTCACCGCGGCCGGACCGGGCGGTGCCATGCCGTTCGGTCTAGCACCGGTGCCGTCACCGGCGCGTCACCGGACGCACCGCTCGGCATGGCCCGACCGCTCCGCCCGGAGGGGCATACTCACCTGCCCGCTCGGGCCGTGTTGCCCCGTACGCGTTGTCGTCACCGGTCGCGATCCCTACGGTCGGGCCACGGCGTCGGAGGGGGGCGCGTGTCGAGCCCAGCAGTGTCGAGCCCAGCGGCTGGACGGGTGCAGCCGGACGCGCCCGCGGTCGAGCTGCACCTGCTGGCCGGCTTCGGCATCCGCTGCCGTGGCCGGGACGTCGCCCTTCCGCCCGCGGCCGAGCGGCTGCTTGCCTACGTGGCCCTGCATGACCGGCCGGTGCACCGGGCGAAGGTCGCCGGCGCGCTGTGGCTGGACACCCCCGAGGCACGGTCCACTGCCAACCTGCGGTCCGCGCTGTGGCGGCTGCGCCAGGTGGGCGGCGGGACGATCGTCGCCGACGCGATGCACCTCCGGCTCGCCACCGACGTCCGGGTCGACGTACGGGACGGTTTCGTCCAGGGACGGCGGCTGCTGTGCGAGGAGGCGGAACCGCCGCCGTCGGGAGCGCCGGTGTTCGGCTGGCTCGCCGCCGACCTGCTGCCGGACTGGTACGACGACTGGCTCTGGCTGTGGCGCGAGCGGTGGCGGCAGCTGCGGCTGCACGCGCTGGAGACGCTGGCCGCGCGGCTGGCCGCGGCCGGGCGGTACGGCGAGGCGGTGGAGACCGCGCTCACCGCGGTGCGTGGCGAGCCGCTGCGGGAGAGCGCGCACCACTGCCTGATCAGCACCTACCTCGCCGAGGGGAACCGGGGCGAGGCGCTGCGTGCCTACCGGCACCTGCGCGACCTGCTCGACCGCGAACTCGGGGTGCGGCCGGCACCGGAGACCAGGGCGATGCTCGCCCGCTGGCTCGCCTCGCCGCAGCGCGCCGCCGCCGTGGAATGAGCCAGGCCTAGAAGACGCCGGCCTGGCTCACGTTGAACACGAACTCCTGCCAGTGCGCGGCCAGGAAGCTGAACCGGCCGCGGCCGGCCCACAGCGCGGTCACCCGGGTGTCGATGTCGGCGCGGTGCGCGTCGGCCCACTCCAGCAGCGCCTGCGCGATGGGGTAGTAGGACCAGTGCCAGCGTTCCTCGGTGTAGCCGAGCCGCATGAAGGTGGACAGGGGCGTGAACGTCTGGATGTAGCCGTACGTGGCGGCGTTGCGCATCAGCCAGGAGTACTCGTCGGCCAGCGGCCCGCCTGCCTCGAACTCCGCCGGTGACGTGCTCCACAGGTCGACGTCCGTGCCCCAGTGGTGGCGAGAGGTGCCCGGCCCGCTGGAGGTCACCAGGATCTCCCGCTGCTTCTGGTCGTCGGACAGGCTCGCCCAACACGCGCGGTGCACCGCGTCGTCCGGGTTCCACTCCAGGTCGGCGGCCGGCAGCGAGGAGCAGGCGCTGCGGGCGGCGTCGGTGATCCGGCCGAACGTGCCCTGGCCGCGGACGAAGTCGAACTTCCGGTTCCAGATCCGCTCCTGGTCGGCGAAGCTGCGGTACCCGGAGGCCACAGTGGCCTGCCGGGTCATCGAGATGGTCGACCCGGGCCGGCGTGCTGCCCGGCGCAGCGCGGCGACCATGCAGTCGCGCTGGGCGGTCACCTCGGTCGTGGTCCAGCGCGGTGGCCGGTTCACCCCGACGATCCATTCGATGATGTCGGCGTCGGTCATCCCGGCGAGCTGGCCGGCGAAGTGGGTCTTGCGGGTGTCCAGCTCGGCCTGGTTGGCGAAGACGTGGCAACCGGCCGGCGCCGGGGAGGGAACGCCCTCCTGCGGCAGCGGCGTCGGCAGCGTCTCGCCCTGCCGGAGCACCCGCCGGATCTCGTCGATCAGCCGCTCGACGAACCGGATGATCCGCTCCAGCAGGCCGGGCTCGGTCGCCTCCTCCGGCTCGGCGGCCTGCGTCGGCGCGGTGTCCGGCAGCGGCCCGGCGTCGGGGACCGGCCCGCCGTCGTCGCGCTGCAGCACCGGCTGCGGGCAGACCCGCGGGATGCCCATGATCGTGAGCGCCTCGGTGCCCATCGCGAGGTTCTCCACGAAGGCGGGGGTGCGCCGGCCCCGGAACGGCTTGTCCCGCGCCTCGATGTTGACGTACCGGTCGCCGCGCAGCGCCACCGACAGCGACCCGTCGTCGGTCATGCCCGGCGTCTGCGTCGGCCCGGTCGTCGCCACCGTGTCCTCCTGCAGCACGACGTTGAACGTGCCGCGAAACGCGGCGTAGTCACTCGGGTCCGTGACCAGCAGGAAGTTGTGCGGGTCGGCGTGCGCCGCGCCGGCGGCGAGCTGGCTCGGGTTCGCCGGCACCGGGCCGGTGGTGGCCCCGCCGCGCAGCCGGGTCGGGTCGGTCTCGGTGGCGTGCGCCTCCGCGCCACCCGGCCGGTACGAGCGGATGGACAGGCCGCCACCACCGCGGCGGACCGCGTTGTTGTGGAACGCCACCACCGGCAGCGTGCCGTCGGTGAGCGAGCCGCCACCACCGCCGCGGCATCGGCTGATCGCCGGCACGAGCGTCCCGCTGCTCCAGGCGGCGAGGTCGGAGGTCGCCGCCGAGACCCGGCATCGTGCCGGCAGGATCGCGTGGTTGGCGATCCCGCTCGGGGTGAACACCCGGTTCGGGTCGAAGGCGCACCCGCGCGGGCGCGGCAGCCCGGTGATCGGGACGTTCCGGTCCGTGCCCGGCAGGTCGACCATGTTGGCGCAGAACCCGCGCTGCAGATCCTTCGCGGTCTGCCGCGAGTTGCCCTCGTCGCCGTGCAGGTGTACCAGGCACACCCGGGCGCCCGGCTTGGTCGTCTCGATCGGGGTGGCGCTGATCGTCCGCTGTACCCCGGTCGGGGTGGCCGCTATCGGCCCGGCGTGCCCGCCGGCCAGCACCCGGTCGGCGACGGCCGCGGCCTCCCGCTCGTCGGCGCCCTGCGGGTGGCTGACTCCGCCGGCCCGCTGCGGTCGCAGGGTGCCGCGGCGCTGCTGCAGCACGTGCGTGAGCTCGTGGGCGAGTAGCCGCATCCCTGCCGGGGTGCCGGCGGCGTACCGGCCGGGCGCGAAGACCACGTGCTCGCCGAGGGTGTACGCGGCGGCCTGGACGTCCCGAGTGGACTCGGCGTCGGCGTGCACCCGAACGCTGGACAGGTCCGCGCCGAACCGGGGCTCCAGCAGCCGGCGGGCGTGCGGCGCCAGTGGCTGGCCGCTGCCGCGCACGGCCCGGTGCACGCTGCCCGGCAGCCCCGACCCGGCGACCGGACCCGACGCCGACGGGCCGGCCGGCTGCCGCTGCAGGTCGCGCTCGCAGCCATCGGGCGGGCACGGGTGGTCGCCGCAGCGCTGCAGCACAGCGCTCGTCCACATGGCCACGGCATAGCACGTCGTGCGTCACCGCGCCGTCACCGAGCTCCGGTGACGCGGCCGTGACGGCCGGGTGACGGGGGCGGGTGAGGCTGGGACTCTGCCGGTCGGGTCGACCGGCAGATGCCGGGCGGGAGGAAACGCGATGCCGGTTCAGACCACCTATCCGGGCGTGTACGTGCAGGAGGTGCCCTCCGGCGTCCGGACGATCGTGGGCGTCTCCACCTCCGTGGCCGCGTTCGTCGGCGCCGCCCGGCAGGGCCCGGTCGACCGCCCGGTCAAGGTGCGGTCGGTCGCCGAGTACGTCCGCACGTTCGGCCCGCCGCTGGGCGCCGACGTGCCGATGGGTCACGCGGTCGCGCACTTCTTCGCCAACGGCGGCACCCAGGCCTTCGTCGTCCGGGTCGTGAACACGAGCGCGACGCCGGCGGCGCAGGAGGCGACGACGACGCTGAGCACGGCCGGCGGCACGCCGGTCGACGTGCTGGTGCTCACCGCAAACGGCGCCGGCGCCTGGGCGAACAAGGTCGGCAGCACAGGGCTGGAGGCGGCGGTCGACTACGCGGCCACCGCCAACCCGGCGGACCTGTTCGCGCTCACCCTGCGGCTGCGTGCCCTCGATCCCCGCACCGGGTCGTCGGTGGTCACGGCCGAGGAGAGCTACCCGAACCTGTCCATGTCGCCGGGCCACCCGCGGCACGCGCCGGCCGTGCTCGCCGCGTCCGCGCTGGTCCGGGTCACCGGCCCGGCCACGGCACCGACGAGCACCGACCAGGGCAGCTCGACCAGCGGCGGCGACCTGCCGGGCAACATCCCGATGGGGGAGAGCAACGGCACGCTGCGGGTGTCGGTGGACTACGGTCCGCCGACCGACCTGATCATCGGGACCGGCGCGGTCTCGAACGTGGCGCGCGCCACGCTCGCCACCACCATCACGGCCGCGGCCGCGGCCGCCGGCCTGCCGATGGACGCCACCGTGGTGGGCAACCGGATCAGGCTGCGGACGACCGGCACCGCCGGCGCGGGCCGGTCCGTGGTCGTCGAGCCGGCGCCGCAGAACGACGCGTCGCAGACGCTGCTGCTCGGCCGCACCTGGGGCGGCGCCGAGGTGTCCGGGGGTGCGAGCCTGCGCCCGGCGGAGACCGCGGGCAAGGGTTTCACCGGCGGGACCGACCTGCCGATCGGCCCGGCGGACCTCGTCCCGGCCGGCGGCGTCGGCGGCATCTTCGCGCTGGGCGTGCTGGAGTTCCCCCGGTTCAACCTGCTCTGCCTGCCGGACCTGCCGGCCAGCGACCCGACCCAACCGGCGACGGCGGCCAGGTCCCAGGCACTCGCCCAGGCGATGGCGTACTGCAAGCAGGAGCGGGCGTTCCTGCTCGTCGACACCCCGCCCGGCTGGCCGGTGACCGCGCCGAACCCGAACGTCGGCGGGCTGTCCGCGCTCGGCGAGCACGGCGCGATCTACTACCCACGACTGTCCGTTGTGGAGGCCGGCGCGGGCGGCCTACCAGTGACGCTGAGCCTGCCCGCCTGCGGTGCGGTGGCCGGCATCATGGCCCGCACCGACGCCGCGCGCGGGGTGTGGAAGGCGCCGGCCGGGCTGGAGACCGGGGTGGTCGGCATCGCCGGCCTGTCCGGTCCGACCGACGACGGGCTGTCCGGCGACCTGAACCCGAAGGGGATCAACGTGCTGCGCACGTTCCCCGGCGCGGGCACGGTCGTCTGGGGAGCCCGGACCCTGAGGGGGGCGGACAGCCAGGCATCGGAGTTCAAGTACATCCCGGTGCGCCGGCTCACCGACTACATCGCCAGCTCGCTGTACCTGGGCACGCAGTTCGCCGTGTTCGAGCCGAACGACCCCGATCTGTGGGCGCAGCTGCGGCTGGCGGTGGGCACGTTCATGCGCGGGCTGTTCCGCGCCGGCGCGTTCCAGCAGAGCCCGCAGCGCTCGGAGGCGGACAGCTTCTTCGTCGTCTGCGACGAGACGGTCAACCCGCAGTCGGAGATCGACCTCGGCCGGGTGAACGTCGTGGTGGGCTTCGCGCCGCTGAAGCCGGCCGAGTTCGTGATCGTCACCATCACCCAGATCTCGAAGCTGGAGGCCTGACGTGCCGCAGTTCACCGTCAACGCGAGCCGGTTCGACCCGTACAAGACCTTCATGTTCCGCGTGAAGTGGGACGGCAGGTACGTGGCCGGGCTGTCGAAGATGAGCGCGCTCAAGCGCAGCACGACGCCGGTCGTGCACCGGGACGGCGCCGACCCGGCGCGGGAGCGGAAGAGCCCCGGCGTGACCAAGTACGACGCGGTGACGCTGGAGCGGGGCGTGACGCACGACCCCGAGTTCGAGAAGTGGGCCAACCTCGTGCACTCGGTGGACAACCCGATCTCGCTGAAGAACTTCCGCAAGGACCTGATCGTCGACCTGTTCAACGAGGCCGGGCAGAAGGTCCTGTCCTACACGTTGAGCCGCTGCTGGGTGTCGGAGTACCAGGCGCTGCCGCAGCTGGACGCGGCGAACGCCGCGGTGGCGATCGAGACCCTCAAGCTCGAGCTGGAGGACTGGCGGCGCGATCCGGCGGTCACCGAGCCCACCGAGTTCTGACGTGTCACCGACTGGTCCGCCGGCTCCGCCGGAACGGCGCGTGGCGGCCCCGCCGGAACGGGCAGTGCTGGCCGCGCTCCGCGCCTCCGGCAGCGAGCTGGAGCAGGTATCGGCGCTGCTCACCGCCGCCGGGTGCCCGGCCGAGACGGTCACGGTCGCCGAGGGTGACCGGTTGCTGCTCGGCCTGCATCGCCGGCTCACCGGCCGCGACCTGGAGCTGGTCGTGTCCTGCCCGGCCTGCGGCACGGCGAGCGAGATCCGGCTCGGTCCCGATGCGGTGCCGCCGGTGCAGCCGCGCTCGGCGCGCTGCGGCAGCGGCGGTGGGCTGCGCCAGCCCGGGTACGCCGACCTGCGTGCGCTGCCGGACGACCCGGCCGAGGCGGCCGCGGAGCTGGTACGCCGGTGCACGGTCGGGCGGCCGTCCGTGCCACCCGTGCCTGCCGACCTGGACCGCATCGACGACTCGCTGTGCGGCGCGATGGTGTTCGGCTGCGCCGGCTGCGGGCAGGCCGTGGAGTCCACTGTGGATGTCCAGGTGCTCGTGCTGGATGCGCTGGCCCGGCTGGTGCACGCGTACGACGCCGAGGTGCACCTGCTGGCCAGGACGTATCACTGGGACCTGGCGACGATCGAGGGGCTGCCGCCCGAGCGGCGGCGCCGTCTCGCCGCGCTGATCGCGGACGAGGGCTGAAGCGTGACCGCCTCGATGTCCAGGCTGCTCGCCCGGGCCCGCCGCCCGGCGGCCCGGCCCGTCCCGGCAGCCGTCGAGGTGCCCGCCGACCCGTTCCGGACCGGAGTCATCGCGTCGCCGGGCCGAGCGGAGCCAGTGACCGGCTGCAGCGACCGGGCGGGGGTGCTCCCGGCGGTGGCGCCGGGTCGCATGCCGTCGATGCCGGCAGTGCCGCATGTCCCGGGCGTCGAGATGCCAGCGGTACGAGCCGCGAGCGCGATGCCGGCGGACTCGCCAGTGCCGGCTGGTCCGGCAGTCACGGCGGTCCGCCCACCGCCATCCTCTGTCGTCAGGGGCGTGGCTCCCGCTCGCGGCGGTACGGCGGAGCCAACGGCGGGGTCGGACGTGCCGCGGCCACCCACGGCACCGGCGACGGCGCACGCCGCGGCGGTCGCCGTGTCGCCGGCGACGTGGTCGGCTCTGCCCGGCGGGAGGGCGCAGCCGTCGCCGGACGTGGCATCGGCTCCGCCGGCGGGCCCGTCACGCCTGCGGGGCGGCGCTCCCGGGGCACCGCCGTCCGACCGGGCGAGCTGGCCGGACG
>JBKOXW010000346.1:0-3342 GCA_046744115.1 Actinomycetota bacterium
GTGCAGCTACGGCGAGGTGGCCGCTCAGCTCGGCAACCCCGGCGCGTTCCGGGCGGTCGGCCTGGCCAACGGCCGCAACCCGCTGGCCGTGGTGGTCCCGTGCCACCGGGTGATCGGCAGCGACGGCACGCTGACCGGGTATGGCGGCGGGCTGGACCGCAAGCGCTGGCTGCTTGGCCACGAGTCGGCCGTGCTGCTGGCGCGGGGCGAGGCGGTTGCCGAACCGGCAGGTCGGCCCGCCGCGGTCACGCTGTGGTGACCCGGACCGACTCGACGAAGGCCGTGCCGTAGCGCTCGAGCATCTGCGGGTCGGAGGGCACGGCGAGGTCGAGCACGTCGAACCGGTACTGCCGCGCGAACTCGACGAGCCGCGGCCCGAGATCGGGGTCGGTCAGGTCGCCGTCGATGTTGACCATGCGGGTGATCGCGGTCGGGTCGCGCCCGGCGCGGACCGCCGCCTCGTCGATCCGGGCGTGCATGGCGGCGATCTCGTCGAGCGGGAACCGGCCCACGCTGATGCTCCACCCGTCGGCGGTCTCGCCGAGGAGGGTGAGCGCGCGAGGGCCGACCACGCCCAGCCAGATCCCGATCGGGTGGGCCGGCTGCGGTCCCGGGTGGACGCCGGACAGCCAGTACGTCTCGCCGGGCACCCGCGGTGTCCGTTCCCCCGACCACATCCCGCGGATGACCGCGATGGCCTCGCGCAGCGCGGCGCGCGCCTCACCGGGGGTGCGGCGGGGTCCGCCCATCGCCACGATCGCGTCCCAGAACGCACCGGCACCGAGGCCGAGCTCGAACCGGCCGCCGGAGAGCAGATCCAGCGACGCGGCCGCCTTGGCCAGCACCGCCGGCTGCCGCAGCGGCAGGCTCGCCACGTTCGGCAGCAGCCGGATCCGCTCCGTCCGCGCCGCCATCCAGGTCAGCAGCGTCCACGTGTCGTGGAACCGCCGCTGGTAGGGATGATCCTGCACGGTCACGTAGTCGAACCCGGCGCGCTCGGCCGCCACCGCCATCTCGACCGCCCGATGCGCCGGCTCCGCCTCGGGCACGACGAACACACCCAGCCTCGGCACGCCACTCATCTCCCGATCCTCCGCCACGCGGCCGGGTGCCGGTAGCTAGGAGGCCGCTGACCAGCGCCCCCTAGGCGGCGGTGGGCTGGACGGTGGTGGGCTGGCGGGCCGGCTGGGTTGCCGGCTCGAGGGCCAGGCCGAGCACGTCCGCGGCGTCCGCGACGAGGTGGACCTTGATCTGGCCGAGCACCTCCGCGGGCACGTCCTCCAGGTCCGGCTCGTTGCGGACCGGCAGCAGCACCTCGGTGAGTCCGGCGCGGTGCGCGGCCAGTAGCTTCTGCTTGACGCCGCCGATCGGCAGCACCCGGCCGGTCAGCGAGACCTCACCGGTCATGCCGACCTCCTTGCGCACCGGCCGGCCGGTCAGCAGCGAGGCGATCGCGGTCGTCATCGTCACGCCCGCGCTCGGCCCGTCCTTCGGCACCGCGCCAGCGGGCACGTGCAGGTGCACACGCTGCTCGCGTACGGCGTCGACCGGGATGTCGAGCCGGGCGCCGTTCGCCCGCAGGTAGGACAGCGCGATCTGGGCCGACTCCTTCATCACGTCGCCGAGCTGGCCGGTCAGGGTCAGGCCGGGCTCGCCGGGCATCGCGGTGGCCTCGACGAAGAGCACGTCCCCGCCGGCTCCGGTCACGGCCAGCCCGGTGGCGACGCCGGGCACCGCGGTCCGTTCCGCGGTCTCCGGGATGAACCGCGGCCGGCCCAGGTAGCCGACCAGGTCGCTGTCGCCGACCGCGACCGGGGCATCGCCCGGCGCAACGGCGAGCCGGGTCGCGACCTTGCGCAGCACCCGGGCCAGCGACCGCTCCAGCTGCCGTACCCCGGCCTCGCGGGTGTGCTCGGTGGCGATGCGCCGGATCGCGTCCTCGGAGACGGCCGTCTCCTCGGCGGTCAGGCCGGCGTGCTCGAGCAGCCGCGGCAGCAGGTGGTCGCGGGCGATGAAGACCTTCTCGTCCTCGGTGTAGCCGTCGAGGCGGACCAGCTCCATCCGGTCCAGCAGCGGCTCCGGGATGGTCTCGGCGACGTTCGCCGTGGCCAGGAACAGCACGTCGGACAGGTCGAGCTCGACCTCCAGGTAGTGGTCGCGGAACGTGTGGTTCTGCGCCGGGTCGAGCACCTCCAGCAGCGCGGCGGACGGGTCGCCCCGGTAGTCGGCGCCGACCTTGTCCACCTCGTCGAGCAGCACGACCGGGTTCATCGAGCCGGCCTCGCGGATCGCTCGGACGATGCGACCGGGCAGCGCGCCGACGTAGGTACGCCGGTGGCCGCGGATCTCCGCCTCGTCCCGGACGCCGCCGAGCGCGACCCGGACAAACTTGCGGCCCAGCGCCCGGGCGACCGACTCGCCGAGCGAAGTCTTGCCGACGCCGGGCGGGCCGACCAGCGCGAGCACCGCGCCGCTGCCGCGGCCACCGACGACCTCCAGGCCGCGCGACGCCCGACGGGCCCGCACGGCGAGGTGCTCGATGATCCGGTCCTTCACGTCGGACAGTCCGTAGTGGTCGGCGTCGAGCACGCCCCGCGCGGCGGTGATGTCGCCGTTGTCGTCGGTGCGGACGTTCCAGGGCAGCTCAAGCACGGTGTCCAGCCAGGTGCGGATCCAGCCCGCCTCGGGCGACTGGTCGCTGCCGCGCTCGAGCTTGTCCACCTCGCGCATCGCCGCGGCCTTGACCTTCTCCGGCAGGTCGGCGGCCTCGACCCGGGACCGGTAGTCGGCCGGCTCGTCGGCGCCGTCGCCGGTCAGCTCGCCCAGCTCCTTGCGGACCGCGGCCAGCTGCTGGCGCAGCAGGAACTCCCGCTGCGACTTCTCCATGCCCTCGCGCACGTCGTCGCGGATCTTCTCGGCGACCTCCAGCTCCGCGAGCTGCGCCTTGCTCCACTCGAGCACCATCCGCAGCCGCTCGCCCACGTCGGTGGTCTCCAGCAGCTTCACCTTCTGCTCGAGGTCCAGGTACGGGGCGTATCCGGCGGTGTCGGCGAGCTGACCCGGGTCGGAGATGCGCTGCACGGAGTCGATGAGCTGCCAGGCGCCGCGCAGCTGCAACAGCGAGACCACGACCTGCTTGTACTCACTGGCCAGGGCCTTCGCCTGCTCGTCGGCGGCAGTGTCGGTCACGGTCGTCGCCTCGACCCACAGGGCGGCGCCGGGGCCGTTGACGCCCGTGCCGATCCGGGCTCGGGCGGTGCCGCGGACCAGGGCGCCGGGGTCGCCGCTCGGCAGCCGGCCCACCTGGTCGAGCACCGCGACCGTGCCGACCGCGGGGTAGCG
>JBKOXW010000169.1:0-5344 GCA_046744115.1 Actinomycetota bacterium
GCAAGGCCCGAGATCATCCCGATCCGGCGGTGACCGTGCCCGGCCAGGTGCTGGACCAGCCCGGCGACGGGCTCCTCGTTCTCCACCCCGACCTGGTCGAAGTCGGTGGACGGCAGGCGGTCGATGAGCACGAGCGGCAGCCCCTGCGCGGCGAGGTAGGCCAGCGTCCGCTGCTCCGGGTCGGCCGCGGCGGCCATGACCATCCCGTCCACCCGCCGCTCGCACAGCGCGCGGGCGATCGCCAGCTCCTGGACCGGGTCGTCGTTCGAGTCGCCGAGCAGCAGGGTGTGACCGGCCCGCCCGGCCTCCTGGCCGATCGTGTGCACCAGCGCGCCGAAATAGGGGTTCGAGCCGCCCGAGATGATCAGACCGATCGAGTTCGTCGAGGCGCGGACGAGCGCGCGCGCGATCGTGTTGTGGGTGTAGCCGGTCTGCTCGATAGCTGCCAGCACCAGCCCGCGCGTCTCCTCGCGGACGAACCGCGTCTCGTTGATCACGTGCGAGACGGTGGACACGGAGACGCCGGCGATCCGCGCGACGTCCGCCATCGTGGCCACGACGCCATAGTGCCGTTTCGGCCGGCCTCAGGCAAGCGCTCGCGCAAACGCTTGCGCGATGACCACAACCGGGGTTACGGTCTCCCGCATCGCGGGCGTAACAGCGCGGACACGCGGGACAGAGCCGCGACAAGACCGCCTCGGGAGGCTGTCGATGAGCTATCTGGAAACGATCCGTTCGATCAGGAGCAGAACCGGCCGGCGCGGCGGCGCGCGCGTGCTGGCCGTCTGCGCGGCGACAGCGCTCGCGCTGACCGCCTGCGGCGATGCCGACGACGACGCCGGTGGCGGCGGCTCGGGGGACGCGGTCTCGGTGGGGCTGATCACTAAGACCGACACGAACCCGTTCTTCGTCAAGATGAAGGAGGGGGCGCAGAAGGCCGCCGACGCGAACGGCATGGAGCTGATGACGGCCGCCGGCCGGTTCGACGGCGACAACGCCACCCAGGTCACCGCGATCGAGAACATGGTGACCGCCGGCGTCAAGGGGATCCTGATCACGCCGAGCGACACGAAGGCGATCGTGCCGGCGATCGAGAAGGCGCGGGCGAAGGGCGTGCTGGTCATCGCGCTGGACACGCCGACCGACCCGGAGAGCGCGACGGACGCGCTGTTCGCGACCGACAACTTCAAGGCCGGCGAGCTCATCGGCCAGTACGCCAAGGCAGCGGTCGGCAGCACGCCGGTGAAGATCGCGACCCTGGACCTGGCCCCCGGCATTACCGTCGGCGTGCTGCGGCACAACGGTTTCCTCGCCGGCTTCGGCGCCGCGACCGTGGACGCCAGCGCGAGCGAGCAGGTCAGCGCCTCGAGCGTGGTCTGCAGCCAGGACACCCAGGGCAACCAGGCCAAGGGCCAGTCGGCGATGGAGACCTGCCTGCAGAAGGACCCCGGCATCAACCTCGTCTACACCATCAACGAGCCGGCCGCGCTCGGCGCGCACAACGCGCTCAAGGCCGCCGGCAAGGAGAAGGACGTGCTCGTCGTCTCCGTCGACGGCGGCTGCACCGGCGTCGAGGCCGTGCAGGACGGCCAGATCGCGGCGACGTCCCAGCAGTACCCGCTGAAGATGGCGCAGCTCGGCGTCGACGCGGTGAACGACTTCGCCAAGAACGGGACGAAGGCTTCCGGTTACACCGACACCGGTGTCACCCTGATCACCGCTCAGAACCAGTCCGGGATCGAGTCCGAGGACGTCCAATACGGCCTCGACAACTGCTGGGGCTGATGCTCACGGGGACGGTGGGATCCGGCTCCGGCGCGAGTCGGGCCCACCGTCCCTCCACTCACCAGCCCTCCCTACTCGCCAACACAGGGAACGGTGATGTCGACAGGAATCGTGCCGGCCGCGGCCGACGAGCGAGCCCGCTCGCTGGTCTCGCGCGCGTCCTCGCTGGCCACGCTCGGCCCGCTGGTCGCGCTCGTGCTGGCCGTGGCGTACTTCAGCCTCCGTTCCGACCGGTTCCTGACCGGGAGCAACCTCTCGCTGATCGTGCAGCAGGTGATGGTCGTCGGCACCCTCGCCATCGGGCAGACGCTGGTCATCCTGACCGCCGGCATCGACCTGTCCAACGGCGCGGTGATGGCGTTCGGGCAGATCGTCATGACTAAGCTCGCGGTCGAGTCCGGGATGAACGTCTACCTCGCGATCGCGCTCGGCCTGCTCACGTGTGTCGCGTTCGGAGCGCTCAACGGCGGCCTGGTCACCGCGCTGCGGCTGCCGGCGTTCATCGTCACCCTGGGCACGCTGAACATCGCGTTCGCGCTGACCCATATCTATTCGGAGGACCAGACCGTCACGGGCCTGCCGTCGGAGCTGACCTACTTCGGCAACACGTTCACGGTCGGGCAGACGGACATCACGTACGGGTCGGTGCTCACCCTGGCGCTGTTCGTCGGTGTCTGGTTCGTGCTGCGGCAGACGTCGGCCGGCCGGCACGTGTACGCGGTCGGCAACAACCAGGAGGCCGCGCGGCTGACCGGTATCCGTACCCGGCGGGTGCTGCTTGCCGTCTACACCAGCGCCGGCCTGATCTACGGCATCGCCGGCCTGCTGCTGGTCGCCCGCACCGGCGTCGGCGACCCGAATGCCGGCCAGACCGACAACCTCGACAGCATCACCGCGGTCGTGCTCGGCGGGACGAGCCTGTTCGGCGGGCGCGGCAGCGTCATCGGCACGCTGATCGGCGCGCTCATCGTCGGCGTCATCCGCAACGGGTTGCAGCTGATCGGCGTCGCGTCGATCTACCAGGTCCTGATCACCGGCATCCTGGTCATCCTGGCCGTGTCCGTGGACCAGCTCGCGCGGCGGAGGCAGCAGTGACCGCGACCCTGGGCACCGAGCAGGCCGTGCCCGCCCGGCAGAACGAGGTGGTGTTCGAGGCGCGCGGCCTGGTCAAGCGGTACGGGCACGTGACCGCACTCGACCGGTGCGACTTCGAGCTGCGCGCGGGCGAGGTGCTCGCGGTGATCGGGGACAACGGCGCCGGCAAGTCGACGCTGATCAAAGTGCTGTCCGGCGCGACCTCGCCGGACGAGGGCGAGCTGTTCCTGGACGGCCAGCCGGTGCGCATGCACAACCCGCTCGACGCGCGCCGGCACGGCATCGAGACCGTGTACCAGGACCTGGCCGTGGCGCCGGCCCTCGACATCGCGAGCAACCTGTTCCTCGGCCGCGAGGTTCGCCGCCGCGGCCCGCTCGGCGGCTGGCTGCGGATGCTGGACAAGCGCGCGATGCGGCGCGAGGCCGAGCGGCACATGAGCGAGCTGAAGATCGGCCTGCGGTCCTCGACGCAGCCCGTGGAGGACCTGTCCGGCGGCCAGCGGCAGGGGGTGGCGGTGGCCAGGGCGGCCGCGTTCGCCCGCCGGCTGGTCATCATGGACGAGCCGACCGCGGCGCTCGGCGTGCGCGAGTCTGGCCAGGTGCTCGAGCTGATCCGGCGCATCCGCGACCGAGGCCTGCCGGTGCTGCTCATCAGCCACAACATGCCGCACGTGTTCGAGGTCGCCGACCGGATCCACATCCAGCGGCTGGGCCGGCGCGTCGCCCTCGCCACGCCCGAGCAGCACTCCATGTCCGAGGTCGTCTCGATCATGACCGGCGCGCTGCCCGGCGACGAGCAGACCGCGCCCGCGGACCGGGCGCCGCCTGTTCCCTAACCGGCGGGCACTAGCCGGTGACGATGCGGCGGATGGTCACCACGTCGCGGAAGCCGCGCACCGGCACGACCTGCACGCGGGCGCCGGTGTACGGAGCGTGCACCGCGTAGCCGAAGCCGATGTACATGGCGATGTGGCCGGGGCGGGACACCGACCCGCCGCCGCCGACCATCGCGACCAGGTCGCCGGGGATGATCTCGCCGGGTCGCACCGGCATGCCGACCCGGCTCTGCTCGGCCGCGGTGCGCGGAAGCGCCACCCCGGCGTGCGCGTACGCCTGCTGCATCAGCGACGAGCAGTCGCAGCGGCCGTGCGCGCCCGGGCCGAACGGGTTCGTGCAGGCGCCGCCATACTGGTACCAGGAGCCGGTCTGGGCCAGCGCCCAGGCCACTGCGCCGTCGATGATCGCGTTGCCGGTCGCCTCGGCGTGCGCGGGGCCGGGCCCGGCCGCCGGTCCGAGGCCGCGGCCGATCAGCCCGGGAGCGGCCGCCCAGGTCTGCGCGAGGTCGACGATGACCCGCACGTAGTTCTGCGTCTCCTGGTACGGCGGGATGCCGCGGTAGGCGAGCACCGCGGCCGGCCCGGCGTTGTATCCGGCCAGCATGAGCGCCGCCGGGTCACCGGGCACGGCCGCGAGCGCCCGGGCGATGCCGCAGTCGTATCGGGCCGCGGCCGGGATCGCGTCCTCGGGCTCCCACGGCGAGGCGACGCCGTTGCCGTTCTCG
The DNA here is from genome assembly GCA_046744115.1 of Actinomycetota bacterium. GTDB lineage: Bacteria > Actinomycetota > Actinomycetes > Mycobacteriales > CADCTP01 > JBKOXW01. The sequence goes on from JBKOXW010000169.1 coordinate 4,442, forward strand.
TCCTCGCCCCAGTTCGGCCACGTGCCGGGCATGAACTGGGCGATGCCCATCGCGCCGGCCGGCGAGACCGCCCGCGGGTTCCAGCCGGACTCCTGGTGGATCTGCGCGGCGAGCACGCTCTCGGTCAGCTGCGGGCAGCCGGCCGCCGAGACCGCCTGCCGGACCAGCCCGACGTACTGCGGCGGCACCGGCACGCCCGCGCGCAGCTGGCTGCCGCTCACCCCGCCGGCCGGCACCTCGCCGGAGCTGAGGCTGCCGGACCCGACAGCGACCAGTGTGAACGCGACCGCGAGGAGCACCGCGACCGGCACCGCGAGCGGCGCCGCGATGGTCAGCAGGATCGCCCGTCGTCTCACCGCCGCCCCCGCTAGGTATCAGCCAGCAGCCGGGAGATGAGCCAGCCCGACCGGATCCTCGTGGCGACCAGGGTAAGCGCGCTGTCTACTGTGGACGGTGCAGCCGCGCCGGCGTGTGGCGTGACCACCTGCCGGAACTGCACGCGCAGGTACGCGGTGGTGGCGGTCGGCGCAGGCGCCCCGTCCGGCACGGCCACCTGCTGCACCCGCACGGCGACCGTGGCCCGCTGCGCGCTCCACTCTGCCCACTGGTAGTCGCCGCGCCGGCTCGGCAGCGTGATCAACCGGTACAGCGACGCGGTGACGTACGGCCGGGCGCGCCGGTACGAGGCGAGGAAGTCGGCGTCCCGGCCAGGGCGCGCGTCGTGCGTGTTCACCGTCTGGACGTACGCCATCGCGATCCGGGCCTGCTCCGCCGTCGGCCGGGGCTCGCGGCGCGGCGGCACGGTCTGCGCCGGTGCCGGGCCGGTGGTGCCGGGCAGCTGGTCCGGTGCCGCCGTGCTAATGGGCGGGCCTGGCTCGGCGGCCCCGGCGCCCGGCGCGGCGC
>JBKOXW010000058.1:0-8580 GCA_046744115.1 Actinomycetota bacterium
CCTCGAGCACGGCGTCGATGACCACGACGTCGCGGGTCGGGCCGAGCGCGAGCCGGGCCGTGCCGTGCTCGGTGATGTCGCGGGCGGTCCGGGAGTCCACCTCGACCGCGATGACCACCCGCTCGTCGATCCATGCCAGCGACAGCGGTACCAGGTGCGCGCGTGTCGCACCGCTGTCGGACGCCGACGCCGACGCGACCCAGACGTCGATTCCCGGCGTGCGTAGCTTGGCCAGGGTGTCCGCCTTGCGCTCGGGGCCGCTCCGGGGCTCCGCACCTGTCACGTCGTCAGCCTCCTGTCGCCACCGCGTTACCTCGGCCGGGTTCGGTCCGTCACCGGTATGACGGTCGGCAACGGAGGACGGTAACAGTGGACGATCACGACTGGCTGGCCGAGCGGTTCGAGGCGCACCGGACGCACCTGCGCGCGGTGGCCTACCGGATGCTCGGCTCGGCGAGCGAGGCGGAGGATGCCGTCCAGGAGGCCTGGTTCCGGCTCGACCGCTCCGACACCAGTGACATCCAGAACCTGGGCGGCTGGCTGACGACGGTGGTCGCCCGGGTGTCCCTGGACATGCTGCGCTCGCGCCGGTCGCGGCGCGAGGAGCCGGTCGGAGCCGCCATGCCCGACTCGGTCGTCGCCCGCGCGGACGGGCCCGACCCAGAGCAGGAGGCGGTGCTGGCCGACTCGGTCGGTCTCGCGCTGCTCGTGGTGCTCGACACGCTCGCGCCGGCCGAGCGGCTTGCGTACGTGCTGCACGACATGTTCGCGGTCCCGTTCGACGAGATCGCGCCGATCGTGGGCCGCTCACCGGTCGCGGCGAGGATGCTCGCCAGCCGGGCGCGCCGCCGGGTGCAGGACTCGGACACCGTTCCGGCGGCGCAGCCGACCCGCCAGCGGCAGGTCGTCGACGCCTTCCTCGCCGCGTCGCGGGGCGGTGACTTCGAGGCGCTGCTCGCGCTGCTCGACCCGGACGTGGTGCTGCGAGCCGACCCCGCGGCGGTGCTGAGTGGCGCGCCGGGCGAGGTGCACGGTGCGCGGGAGGTGGCGGGCACGTTCGCCGGCCGCGCCAAGCACGCGCGGCTGGCTGTCATCGACGGCCTCGCCGGCGCGGTGTGGGCTCCCGGCGGGCGGCCGCGCGTCGTCTTCGGCTTCACGGTCGCCGACGGGAAGATCGTCGCGATCGACATCCTCGCCGACCCCGGGCGCCTCGGCCAGATGGACCTGACGATCCTCGACACCTGATGCGCCCGACCGTCGTGTCCGACGAGTGACGGGATCGCCTGGGAGCGCCGTTGTGGGAGCTCGGTCTGGCGTTTGAGGGGGGCGTCGGCGCGCGGGTACAGTGACCTGCGCACGTCCGGGTGGCGGAATGGCAGACGCGCTAGCTTGAGGTGCTAGTGCCCGATAAGGGCGTGGGGGTTCAAGTCCCCCCTCGGACACCGTTGTGACGTATCTGTTGACCAAGCCGTGCCACGGTGCTACCGAGCACAGTGGTGCGTCGTCGACGCACCCGCGGCCGCTGGGTACGACTGGCACGGGCGGGCCTCGCGCGCGGCAGGCCGTGACCGCACAGCGCACCAGGAGGAGCCCGAATGCGCAGTGTGTCATCGGCCTCGGCGCGCCATCGCCGAGGCATCGCCGTCGTGATCAGCGTGGCGGTACTGGCCGTACCCGCGCTGGTCGTCACACGCTCCGCCGCCGGAGACCCGTTACCCCAAGGCAACAGCCTGGCGAAGCCCCGGGTCTCGAAGGTCGCCGCGTTCGACCGGACCAATCCCCTGCGCGATCTGCGGGCGGTCGCACCGCGGACGACCGGAACCGCACCTGCCGAGCGTGGCGCCGCTGCCCGCGACACCGGCTACACCGGCGACGCCGCCGTGCAGACCGTGGCGGCGGCAGGCGACGCCCCGACGCTGATCCAGTCGTTCGAGGGCGTGCCGAACATCCAGCAGGTGTCACCGCCCGACCCGGTCGGCGACGTCGGGCCGAACCACTACGTCGAGATGGTGAACCTCAGCTTCGCCATCTTCAACAGGTTCGGCACGAAGCTGTTCGGGCCGGCCGATCTCGGCACGCTGTGGCAGGGCTTCGCCGTGCCGCACTGCTCCGACAGCGCGGGCGACCCGATCGTGCTGCACGACCAGTTCGCGGACCGCTGGATCCTCACCCAGTTCACGTCCCTCGGTCCCAACTACTGGAACTGCATCGCGGTGTCGCAGACGTCCGACCCGCTGGGCGGCTACTTCCGGTACGCCGTGCCGACCGGGCTCAACTTCCCCGACTACCCGAAGTACGGCGTCTGGCCGGACGGGCTCTACATCAGCACCCGGGAGTTCGACCCGGACGACAACTTCGCCGGCAACGGCGCGTACGTCGTCAACAAGGACCAGCTGTACGCCGGTGACCCGAACGCCGCGGTGGTGAGCTTCCTGCTGCCGCCGGGGAACACGCCGTGGCTGCAGGGCGACGGCCTGCTGCCGACCGACCTGGACGGCAGCCGGTTGCCGCCGGCCGGATCGCCGAACTACTACGTCGGGTCGATGGACGACGGCGCGCAGTACGGCGCACCGGCCGACGCGCTGAACGTGTTCGAGTTCCACGTCGACTGGGCGATGCCGGCCGCGTCGACGTTCACCTTCACCGGATCGTTGCCGGTGGCACCGTTCGACTCGATCTTCCCGTGCCGCCGGGACAACTCCCGCGCCTGCATCCCGCAGCCGGAGACCAGGAACCTGGTCGACGTGCTGTCGTACCGGCAGCGGCCGATCTGGCGGCTGGCCTACCGGAACTTCGGCACCCACCAGGCGATGGTCACCAACCAGTCCGTCGAGGCGCAGCCGAAGCTGGCCGGCACCCGCTGGTACGAGCTGCGCAACACCGGCTCCGGGTGGAGCGTCTTCCAGCAGGGCACCTACTCTCCCGCCGACAAGGTGCACCGCTGGATGGGCAGCATCGCGATGGACGAGCGGGGGAACATGGCGCTCGGGTACAGCGTGTCCAGCCAGCAGGTCTTCCCCGGTGTCCGGTTCACCGGCAGGCTCGCCACCGCGCCGCCGGGGACGATGCAGGCCGAGGCGACCATGATCGCCGGTACCGGGTCGCAGCTCGTCAGCAACCGCTGGGGCGACTACACGTCGATGAACGTGGACCCCGTCGACGACTGCACCTTCTGGTACGTCAACCAGTACTACCGCAACTCCTCCAACAACGGCTGGCAGACCAGGATCGGATCGTTCAGGTTCCCAGGCTGCAGCTGACTCGGACGGGTCGGGCGGGCCCGCCGCCCGCAGTGGCGGGCCCGCCCGACAACCCGCAGACCGGCCGGTGGTGACGCAGGAGGTAAGCGCGCGTGGCGCATCACAGCAGGCTGAGCAAGGTCGTGATCGACGTGCCGGAGGCCCGCCATGACCGGGAGCTGGCGTTCTGGCAGGCCGCCTCCGGAGCCGACCTGAGGCCCTTCGACCATCCGGAGTACCACGGCGCCGCGCTGCCCGGGCAGGACTTCTGGCTGCTCATCCAGCGGCTGGGCGAGGGAGCGGGCCGGGTGCACCTGGACATCCACACCGACGATCTGGAGGCCGAGGTGCACCGGCTCGAGCGGCTGGGCGCCGAGCGGGTCCGGCGCGCGCACAGCTGGTGGATCATGCGCGACCCCGCCGGGCTGCTGTTCTGCGTGATTCCGCAGCCGCCCGGCGAGCTCGACGAGAGCAACGCGCGACGCTGGGACTGAGCATCAGGTTACGACCGCGAAGGAGTGCTGGCGCGCGGCGCCACCCGAGGAACAAACTGAAATCCCTGCCTGAGCCTGGGAGGCGGTGGCGGTGACGCAGCAGTACCTCGCGGGAGAGTTGTCCCTGCTGCTGGCTCAGCTGCCGGCGGTCGCCACGAGCCGGGGGGCCCTGGGTGCTGCCGTGAACCTGCGCCATCGCGCGGAGACCGTCCCGGTGTCGACCTTGAGCCTGGTCGTCCTGCGCGCCCTGGAGCTGGCGGACGGCCTGTGCTGGGAGTCACTTCAGCGCGGGGACCTCGCGGCGTTCACCCGCCAGGCCACGCTGGCCGCTGAGATTCACGAGTTCGGCGTCTGTGCCAGCCTGATTCCCGAGGGTTAGCTCCGCGTCCAGTGGCAGCACACGTCCTGTGGGAGGTCCGAGCATGACAGCAGGGCATGAGACGCCGGTATCCGAGGCGCAAATCGCGGTCCACTGGCGCGAGGAGGAGTACTACTATCCGCCCGCGAAGTTCATCGCCCAGGCGAACGCCGCCGACCCGAGCATTCTCGACCGGTTCAGCGAGGATCACTTCCCGGAGTGCTTCAAGGAGTACGCGGACCTGCTCTCCTGGGACGCCTACTGGCATACGACGCTGGACACCAGCAAGGCACCGTTCTGGAAGTGGTTCGTCGGCGGCCGGCTGAACGCCTGCTACAACTGCGTCGACCGCCACCTGGCGGCCAGCCGCAACAAGGCGGCGTTCATCTGGGTGCCCGAGCCGGAGACGGAGGACCCGAAGCCGGTCACCTACCAGGAGCTGCACCGCCGGGTCAACGAGTTCGCCGCCATGCTGCGGGAGTTCTGCCAGCTGAACGTCGGTGACCGCGTCACCTTCCACCTGCCGATGGTCGTCGAGCTGCCGGTCTCGATGCTCGCCTGCGCGCGCCTGGGGGTCATCCACTCGGAGGTGTTCGGCGGCTTCAGTGGCGCGGCCTGCGGGGACCGGATCGCGGACTCGGGCAGCCGCATCCTGGTGACGATGGATAGCTACTACCGCAACGGCGAGCTGATCGACCACAAGGCGAAGGCCGACGAGGCGGTGGCCGCGGCCCGCGAGCTGGGCGCCGAGGTCGACAAGGTGCTGGTGTGGCGCCGACACCCCGGCCGGTACGCGTCGCAGAGCCCGATGGTCGACGGGCGTGACTTCTTCGTCGACGAGCTGCTCGCCGACTTCCGCGGGAGGAAGGTCGAGCCGGTCTCGATGCCGGCCGAAGCGCCGCTGTTCCTCATGTACACGAGCGGGACGACGGCCAGACCCAAAGGGTGCCAGCACAGCACCGGCGGGTACCTGTCCTACGTGGCGGGGACCTCGAAGTACTACCAGGACATCCATCCGGAGGACACCTACTGGTGCTTCGCCGACATCGGGTGGATCACCGGGCACTCGTACATCGTGTACGGCCCGCTGGCCCTCGGAACGACGAGCGTGATCTACGAGGGGGTGCCGGCCTACCCGGATCCGGGCCGCCCCTGGCGCATCGCCGAGCGGCTGGGGGTGAACATCTTCCACACCGCGCCCACCACGATCCGGATGCTGCGAAAGCTCGGTCCGGACGAGCCGGCGAAGTACGACTACCACTTCAAGCACATGACGACGGTGGGCGAGCCGATCGAGCCCGACGTCTGGCGCTGGTACCACCAGGTCGTCGGCAAGGGCGAGGCGGTCATCGTCGACACCTGGTGGCAGACGGAGAACGGCGGCTTCCTCGGGAGCACGTTGCCCGCGCTCCAGCCGATGAAGCCCGGCAGCTGCGGGCCCGGCGTGCTCGGCATCTACCCGGTGATCTACGACGAGGAGCGCAACGTGGTCGAGGCGGGCAGCGGCCGCGCCGGCAACATCTGCATCCGCAACCCCTGGCCGGGCATCTTCCAGACCATCTGGGGCCAGCCCGAGCGGTTCGTGCAGCTCTATTACGAGAAGTACTGCCGGGACAGGCAGAGCACGGACTGGCGCGACTGGCCCTACCTCGCCGGCGACGGCGCGGTCCAGGCAGCCGACGGCTACTTCCGGATCCTCGGCCGGATCGACGACGTCATCAACGTCGCCGGCCACCGGCTGGGAACCAAGGAACTCGAGTCGGCCAGCCTCACCGTCGAGGAGGTCGCGGAGGCCGCCGCCGTACCCGTGATGGACGAGCTGCGCGGGCGAGTCGTGGAGATGTACGTCTCGCTCAAGCCCGGGTTCACCCCGAGCCGTGACATCGAGGAGAAGGTGGCCAAGGCGATCGAGACCGAGATCGGAAAGATCGCCCGGCCGAAGAGCGTATGGATCGTCCCGGATATGCCCAAGACCCGCTCCGGAAAGATCATGCGCCGGGTCATCGCGGGGATCTCCAACTTCGCCGACGTCGGGGATACCAGCACGCTGGCGAACCCCGAGATCGTCGACGACGTCCGCCACCACGTGCAGGGCGAGAAGCTGAGCCGCGGGGAGGTGCCTCGCGAGCTGTCGTCCCAGGAGATCGACGAAATCACCGCGTTCGGCCGAGAGGACTGAACGCGGTGGGTGTCGGCATGTCACCCGTATGCCGTCTGTCGAGGGGCGTTACCACCGAGTAACCATCGGTGCTGTCGGCGTTACCCGTACGCCGGCGCCGGCACCGCGCGTCCGCCGCCCAACGCCGCTCGGAGGTCGTCCCGTGCTCACCCGACTCGCGCTGCGCAGCGCCCTCGCCCTTGTCACCGTCGCGGCCGCAGTCGTGGCACCGGTCGCTCCGGCGACCGCGGCCACGCCGGATGCCGGCCCGCCGCCGTCCAGCATGGCATCGCTCGGCGACTCCATCACCCGGGCATTCAACGCCTGCGGGTTCTTCGTCGACTGCACCAGCCGGTCATGGTCCACAGGGGACAGTTCCAGCGTGAACAGTCACTACCTGCGCATCCGCCGGGTGAACCCGGCGATCAACGGCCGCAACCACAACGACGCGCGCTCCGGCGCGGACGCCGGCGACCTCAACGGCCAGGCCCAGGTCGCGGTCGGGCAGGGCGTGCAGTACGTGACGATCCTGATGGGCGCGAACGACGCCTGCAAGGACACCGAGGCGCAGATGACGCCGGTGTCGACGTTCCGGGCCCAGGTCGACGCCGCGCTGAACACGCTGAACGCCGGCCTGCCGAACGCGAAGGTCTTTATCGCGAGCATCCCGGACATCAAGCGGCTTTGGCAGGTCGGGCGGGGCAGCTTCGCGGCCCGCACGGTGTGGGCGATCGGCGGCATCTGCCAGACCATGCTGCGCAACCCGACCTCCACCGCGCAGGCCGACGAGGACCGCCGCAACCGGGTGCGCCAGCGAGTGGCCGACTTCAACACCCAGCTCGCCCAGTCCTGCGCCGCGCACACCAACTGCCGGTTCGACGGCAACGTGGTGTTCAACTACCCGTTCACGCTCTCCATGGTGTCCGGCTGGGACTACTTCCACCCGAACACGACCGGCCAGGCGGTGCTGGCCTCGGTCACGTACGCGGCCGGCTACAACTGGTGAAGTCCCAACCGGTGCTGGGCTGGTAGGAAGGACAGATGACCGCCCGGGCCGAGGACGAGGTCGTCGAGCTCTGCTCGGATCTCATCCGGATCGACACGTCCAACCCCACCAGCACGGAGCGGCCCGCGGCCGAGTACGTCGCCGGCAAGCTCGCCGAGGTCGGGCTGGAGCCGACGCTGCTGGAGTCCGAGCCGGGCCGGGCAAGCGTGATCGCCCGGTTCGAGGGCGCGGACCCCTCCCGCGGCGCGCTGCTCATCCACGGCCACCTCGACGTGGTGCCCGCCGACCCGGCCGAGTGGTCGGTGCACCCGTTCTCGGGCGAACTCCGCGAGGGCTACCTGTGGGGTCGCGGCGCGATCGACATGAAGAACATGGACGCGATGACGCTCGCGCTCGTCCGCGAGTGGCGGCGGACGGGCCGCCGGCCGCCGCGCGACGTCGTGCTCGCGTTCGTCGCCGACGAGGAGGCCGGCGGGGGGCTCGGCGCGCGGTGGCTGGTCGACCACCATCCTGAGCTGTTCGAGGGCTGCACCGAGGCGATCAGCGAGGTGGGCGGGTTCAGCGTGACGATCCGCGACGACCTGCGCCTGTACCTGGTGCAGACGGCCGAGAAGGGGATGGCCTGGTTCCGGCTGACCGCGCGCGGCCGGCCCGGGCACGGGTCGATGCTGACCGAGGAGAACGCGGTCACCCGGCTGGCCGAGGCGGTGGCCCGGGTAGGGCGGCACGAGTTCCCACTGGTGATGACGAAGCCGGTGCGGCAGTTCCTGGACGCCCTCGCCGCGGCGCTCGGGGTCGAGCTGGACGTCGAGCAGCTGCAGGCCGCGCTCGGCCACACTCCGGGCGCCGGCCGCATGATCGGGGCGAGCCTGCGGAACACGGCGAACCCGACCATGCTGTCGGCCGGCTACAAGAGCAACGTGATCCCCGGTACCGCGACCGCCACCGTCGACGGCCGCTTCCTGCCCGGCCAGGAGGAGGAGTTCGGCCGCCAGCTGGACGAGATCCTCGGCCCGGACATCACCCGCGAGTGGGTGCACTGGGACCAGGCGGTCGAGACGACGTTCGACGGGCCGCTGGTGGAGGCGATGTCCGCGGCGCTGAAGGCGGAGGACGAGGCCGCGGTGCCGGTGCCGTACATGCTGCAGGGCGGGACCGACGCCAAGTCGTTCGAGCGGCTGGGGATGCGCTGCTTCGGCTTCGCGCCGCTGCGGCTGCCGCCGGCGCTCGACTTCGCCTCGATGTTCCACGGCGTCGACGAGCGGGTGCCGGTGGAGGGCCTACGCTTCGGTGTCCGCGTCCTCGACCGGCTGCTCGCCAGCGCC
>JBKOXW010000274.1:0-3510 GCA_046744115.1 Actinomycetota bacterium
CGTCCCTGCCGGCACGGGCTCGGCGGGCCATCCGGCCGGCTGGTACCCGGCGGCCCCGTCCGGCGAGTCATCCGGCGTCCCCGTCGGCACGGGCTCGGCGGGCCATCCGGCCGGCTGGTACCCGGCGGCCCCGTCCGGCGAGTCATCCGGCGTCCCTGCCGGCACGGGCTCGGCGGGCCATCCGGCCGGCTGGTGCCCGGCGGCCCCGTCCGGCGCGGTCGGGTCACTGGGCGGCCGGTACCCGGCGTCGCCGGGCGACTCGGACCAGCTGTCGCTGGCGGCCGCCGACGCGGAGTCGAGCAGCCCGAGGGTGCCGCGGGCGGCCAGCGCGGCCTCGTCCAGGAGTGCGGCGGCACGTTCCGCGCGCAGCCGGGCGAAGTCCATGGTCAGCGGGTCGTCCATGCCGCTCCCGAAAAGAGGCCGTAGTTCGTCGGCGAGGTCGGCGCACGCATCGGACAGGTCGCGCGCCGCCGCGGCCAGGGCCCGGATGCGGTCCCTGACCTGGTCACCGACGGGTTGCTCGATGGCAGCGTCGGCATGCGAGCCCTGGTGGAGCAGCTGGGTGCCGTCCTGCACGTTGACCGTCCGCTCCCCGAGTGTGTCCGTCGCGCAATCCTCCCGTCCGGATGGCGTCGCGATCAATCCACAGGTCGTGACGGTGTATGCGCGGATCGTACCGACATGGCCGATCCGGGCACACCAGTCCAGCGACCCGGATCAAACGGGCTCGCGGACTCAGCGCCGGCGGTCCAGCAGCCTGCGCGCCTTCTCCTGCTCGAAGTCGAGCGCGGCCAGCGGCGCGCGCGCCGGTCCGCCGGTCAGCTCGCCGAGCCGCCGCACATGCTCGTACACGGCCGGCTCGCTGACCGCGCGCAGCGCGAACGCCAGCGCCGCCGGGGAGACATCGAACCGCTGCTCGAGCGCGATCGCGTACGACGCGGCGCGCAGCCGGTCCTCGTCGTAGCGCCGGTGCACGCCGGGTGCCCGGCCCGTCGGGAGGAGCCCCAGCGCCTCGCGGTAGCGGAGCATCCGCGGTGTGGTGCGCAGCCGGGCGGCGGCCTGAGCGATCGTCAGCACGGCACCAGCGTCGTCAACTTGACGGAGTCGTGTCAAGTTCGCGGTGATCACCTCGTGGTCCCGCTAGGGTCGGCGGCGTCCGGACCTCACACCTGTGACCCGCAGCAGAGACAGGAGTCGCTGAATGACCGAGCTTCCCAGGCACGACGTCGCCGACCTCTCCCTCGCCAGCCAGGGCAAGTCACGCATCGAGTGGGCGGAGCGGTCGATGCCGGTGCTTCGGCAGATCCGTGAGCGGTTCGAGAAGGAGAAGCCGTTCACCGGGGTGCGGCTGGCCGCCTGCATGCACGTCACGACCGAGACCGCGAACCTCATGCGCACCCTCAAGGCGGGCGGCGCCGAGCTCTTCCTCTGTGCGTCCAACCCACTGTCCACTCAGGACGACACGGCGGCCGCGCTGGTCACCGAGTATGGGGTAAGCGTCTTCGCCCGCAACGCGGTCAACACCAAGGGCTACTACGAGCACATCAACCTCGCCCTCGACGGCGAGCCGGACTACGTCTTCGACGACGGCTGCGACCTGGTCAACACGCTGCACACGTCGCGTACCGAACTGCTCGGCAAGGTCAAGGGCGGCTGCGAGGAGACGACCACCGGCGTCATCCGGCTGCGCGCGATGGCCGCCGACGGCGCGCTGAAGTTCCCGATGGTGGCGGTCAACGACACCGACACCAAGCACATGTTCGACAACAAGTACGGCACCGGACAGTCCACACTGGACGCCATTTTCCGCGCCACGAACACGCTGCTGGCCGGCAAGAACGTGGTCGTCGCCGGCTACGGCTACTGCGGCAAGGGAGTGTCCACCCGGGCCAGGGGCATGGGCGCGAAGGTGATCGTCACCGAGATCGACCCGACGAAGGCGCTGGACGCGACGATGGAGGGCTTCCGGGTGATGCCGATGTCCGAGGCCGCGCGCATCGGCGACGTGTTCATCACGGTGACCGGCAACCGCGACGTGCTGCGCGCCGAGCACTTCCAGGCGATGAAGGACGGCGCGATCTTCTGCAACAGCGGGCACTTCGACATCGAGGTCGACGTGAAGTGGCTGGAGGAGAACGCGGTCGCGAAGAACGCGAAGATCCGCCACCAGACCGACGAGTACGTGATGGCCGACGGCCGGCGCCTGTTGCTGCTGGCCGAGGGCCGGCTGGTCAACCTCGGTGCCGCCGAGGGTCATCCGGCAGCGGTGATGGACATGTCCTTCTCCGACCAGGCGCTGACCGCCGAGTGGCTGGCCGCGCACCACGCGGAGCTGACCCCGGGCGTGCTCGAGGTGCCCGACGAGATCGACAAGGAGGTCGCGCGCCTCAAGCTCGCCTCGATGGGCATCGAGATCGATGTCCTCACCCCGGCGCAGGCCGACTACCTCAACTCCTGGGAGCACGGCAGCTGACACCTCGCGGGTGTCGCCCGCCCGGCACGGTCACCACGGCGCGGCGCAGGATGGGCGGGTGCCTGGCGGGCGGTACCTGCACCTCGACCCTCACGACGGGACGCTCGTGGCCGTCGAGGACTTCTCGTGCGCGAGCGGACCGGTCGGCTGGCGGTACGCCAGCGTGCTGCGCGACGAGCCCGACGGGCCCGAGCTCGGTCGCGTCGACGTCACGCTGGACACCGGCGGCCGACAGGTCCGGGTTGAGATCGCCGGCGGGGGATGGCTGCTGCGAGGCGGCGTGGCAGGCCAGGAGGCAGTGTGGCTGCGGGCGGCGGCCGACGGAGGCTCGGCGGTGGAGTACGCAGAGCGGGCCGCCGGGTTCACCGGACGCTCGCCGGCGTTCCTGGTCGCCGCCGCCCGGCTGCTCCGGCTCAGCGCCGGCGCTCACGCCCGGCTCCGGCTGGTCGAGGCGACCGAGCCGGCGCTGGGCACGCGGACGGTGGACCAGCGGTGGCAGCTCGTCGGGGTGACGACGCACCCGACCGAGACCGAACCGCTGCCCGTCGCCCGCTTTCAGGTCGCGGACCTCGGCACCGGCGTCGTCCGTGACGTACACCTCGCCGGTGACGTGGTCGTGTCCGCGCCCGGCCTCGAGCTCGTGGCCCTGCACTCGCCGCCCACGCTGTAACCCGCCGGCCGCGGTGGTGTGCGATCAGGCCGGCGGGCGCGTCGGGCGCCCTTCGAGCGACGGCCCGCCCGCATAGGGGAGTCCGGCGGCCTGCGGTGGCCCGCCCACGTACGGCGGCCCGCCCACGTACGGCGGCCCGCCCACGTACGGCGGCCCACCCGCATAGGGAAGTCCGGCGGCCTGCGGTGGCCCGCCCGCGTACGGGGGTCCGGCTGCATAAGGCGGTCCGGCGTACGGGGGTCCGGCGTGCGGTGGCCCGCCCGCGTACGGGGGCCCGGCGTACGGGGGTCCGCCGGCGTAGGGCGGTCCGCCGGCGTAGGGCGGTCCGCCAGCGTAGGGCGGCGTGCCCGGCGCCGATGGGTAGCCC
>JBKOXW010000041.1:0-8082 GCA_046744115.1 Actinomycetota bacterium
GCCTCCATCGACAGCGCGACGATCAGCCGGGTGGTGACGAAGCCGGCGACATCCCGGTTCACCACGATGCAGGTCTTGCCGATGCCCTCGGCGAAGTCGCGGGCGGTCGCGAGCGTCTCGTCGGAGGTCTTGAGCCCGCGCACCAGCTCGCAGAGCTTCATCAGCGGGACGGGCGAGAAGAAGTGCGTCCCGACCACCGACTCCGGCCGCTCGGTGGCGGCCGCGAGCTGGGTGATCGGGATGGCGCTGGTGTTCGAGGCGAGCACGGCGCCGTCCCGGCACAGCTTGTCCAGCGCCTCGAAGACCTCGCGCTTGACCTCCAGCGACTCGAATACGGCCTCGACCACGACGTCGGCGTCTGCCGCCACCGCGAGGTCGGTGGTCGTGGTGATGCGTGCCAGGCTCGCCTCGGCGTCCTGCTCGGTCAGCGCCCCCTTCGCCACGAACCGGCGGTAGGAGCCCTCGATCGCGTCCCGCGCGCCGGCCAGCGCCGCGGCGGTGACGTCGCGCAGCGCGACCTGCCACCCGGCCTGGGCCGCGACCTGCGCGACGCCCGAGCCCATCAGGCCGGCGCCGATGACGGCGAGCTTGTTCACCCGTGCTCCCTTCGCTCCGCTGCACGGAGGATACGGAAGGGAACCCGGCCAGTACGGGGCCAGTAGGCTCGCGGCATGGCCGTGCACCTCACCCGCATCTACACCCGGGTCGGCGACGACGGCAGCACCGCTCTCGGCGACATGAGCCGGGTGCGCAAGACAGACCCGCGGCTGGCCGCGTACGCCGACGTGGACGAGGCGAACGCGGCCATCGGCGTCGCGCTCGCCCTCGGCGATCTGCCGGACGACATCGCGGCGGTGCTGCGCACCGTGCAGAATGACCTCTTCGACGTGGGCGCCGACCTCAGCACGCCGGTCGTACCGAGTCCCGCCCACGAGCCACTGCGGGTGACCGACGCCTATGTGGAGCGGCTGGAGCGAGCCTGCGACGAGTTCAACGCCCGGCTGGCGAAGCTGACCAGTTTCATCCTGCCCGGCGGGACGGCCGGCGCGGCGCTGCTGCACATGGCGCGGACAGTGACCCGGCGGGCCGAGCGCAGCACCTGGGCGCTGCTCGAGGCGCAGCCCGAGACGACCGACGCGACCGCGGCGCGGTACCTCAACCGGCTCTCCGACCTGCTGTTCATCCTGGCGCGCTGCGCCAACCCGGACGGCGACGTGCTGTGGCAGCCGGGGGCGAACCGCTGATCTCCGCCCATCGGCGTCAGCTCGCGGCGTAGCCGGGCACCGTGTACCCCGGCGGGGACGCCTCCAGCCAGGACAGGAAGCCGGTCAGCGCCTCCTCGCTCATCGCCAGCTGCAGCGGGCCCCGGCGGTCGCGGCACTCGACCACGACCGCGCCGGCCTGGACCGCCCACGACTCCGCGCCCAGCGGCACCCGCTGGCCGATCACCTCCAGGTCACGCCGCGACATCGTCCGCGACGGCCGCCAGGTGAGCGCGAACACCCGGTACCAGAGCAGGTCGTCGGCCGTGTAGCGGCCCACGCCGAGCGCCCAGCCACGGCTCGTGCGACCCGGCGACTGCCGCAGGCTCATGTCGATCGCGCCGCTGCCGCGCAGCAGCACGCGGCGGCGGACGGCCAGCAGGACGAGAGCGAGCACTCCGACGAGCAGCGCGACGGCGACGGCTTCGACAATCCCCATGGCCGCTCCCGGGCGCTCCTCGCCTCGGCCCGGCCGCTAGACCGCCTGCCCGGCCGCGCGCAGCCGGGACAGCGCGCGCTGCTCGGCGGCGTGGGCTTCGGGATCGTGGCCGGCCCGGCGGGCGCGCTCGAGCGCGGCCTGTGCCCGGGGGACGTCGATCTCGTCGGCAGTCTCGGCTAACTCGGCGAGAATGGAGACCCCGTCCTCGGTGACGGACAGAAAGCCACCGTGCGCGGCGACGCGCAACTCGTCACCGCTCTCCTGCTTGATCCGCACGATGCCGGCCTCGGCGAGCGCGCCGAGCAGCGGGGCATGGCCGGGGAGCACCCCCAGCTCCCCCTCGGTGGTGCGGGCGATGACCATCGTCGCCTCGCCGGACCACAGCGGGCGCTCGACCGACACAAGCTCGACATGCAGCGTTGCCACGTCGGTCCCCTTCGTCACCGGCGGTCGCCGTCGTCACCGCGCGTTGCCGGAAGTCTAGCGAGTCCACACCAACGGATCAGCGACGGCCCGCGGTGATCACTGTCCTCAGTCGAATTGCCCGTTCGCTGGTGAGGTTGACCACCAATCGGCCCAGCACACGGGTTCACACCGTCTCCCTCGTCAGCGCCCTGAGCCAGCCCCGTGATTCGGAACGTCAACCGCCTAAGATGGTTTTGGAGGTTGGCTTGATCCAGGCACATACGTTCCGGCCGCGCGACCTCGTCGCGGGTCATGTCGCGCTCGACCTGGTGAACACCGTGACCGCGCGGAACGCCGAGCCGATCGACTGGCTCGACGGGTATCCGGCGCTGCTGCATTGGGCGGAGCTGACCGGCGAGTTCGACCGGCGCGCGCTCGCCGAGCTCCGGCGCCGCGCGGCGGCCGACCCCACGGCGGCCGCGCGCGCCGTGGACCGCACCCGCGAGCTGCGGGAGACGGTGCTGGCCGTGCTCACCCCGATCCTGGCGGGTGGTGCCGTCCCAGCCGCCAGCCGGCGAGACCTGGAGCGGCTGTGGAAGGACGCCGCCGCGCACGGCATCCTCGACATCGCCGGCGGGCACGCGAGCCTGGGGCCGCGCGTCGAGTCCTCCGGGCTGGACTACCTCACCCACGATCTCGCCCTGCGTTCGGTCGAGTTGCTGCGAACGCTCCCGCTCGGCCGCACCCGCGTCTGTCCGGGTCCGCACTGCGGCTGGCTGTTCATCGACAGATCCAAGGGCGGGCAGCGCCGCTGGTGCGACATGGCCACCTGCGGCAACGCCGCCAAGAGTAGGCGGCATTACGACCGCACCCGGCGGGCGCGGGCGCAGTAGCCAGAACCTACTTGTTCAGCTCGGCGGCCTTCTTCTCCACGTCCTCCAGGCCACCGCTGAGCAGGAACGCCTGCTCCGGCAGGTGGTCGTACTCCCCCGCCGAGATCGCCTTGAACGCGGCGATCGTCTCGTCCAGCGGCACGAACGACCCGTCCAGGCCGGTGTACTGCTTGGCCACGTACATGTTCTGGGACAGGAAGCGCTGGATCCGCCGGGCCCGGCCGACCAGCACCTTGTCCTCTTCGGACAGCTCGTCGATGCCGAGGATGGCGATGATGTCCTGCAGGTCGGTGTAGCGCTGCAGGATCCGCTGCACCTCGCGGGCCGCATTGTAGTGGTCCTCGCCGATGTACTGGGGGTCGAGGATGCGCGAGGTGGAGTCGAGCGGGTCGACCGCCGGGTAGATGCCGATCTCGAACACCTTCCGCGACAGCACGGTCGTCGCGTCCAGGTGGGCGAACGTGGTGTGCGGCGCCGGGTCGGTGATGTCATCGGCGGGCACGTAGATCGCCTGGATCGAGGTGATCGAGTGGCCCTTCGTGGACGTGATCCGCTCCTGCAGCTCGCCCATCTCGTCGGCCAGGGTCGGCTGGTAGCCCACCGCGGACGGCATCCGACCGAGCAATGTGGACACCTCCGAGCCGGCCTGGGTGAACCGGAAGATGTTGTCGATGAACAGCAGCACGTCCTGCCTCTGCACGTCCCGGAAGTACTCCGCCATCGTCAGCGCGGACAGCCCGACCCGCAGCCGGGTGCCGGGCGGCTCGTCCATCTGGCCGAAGACCAGCGCGGTGTCGTTGATGACCCCGGACTCGGTCATCTCCAGGAACAGGTCGTTGCCCTCGCGGGTGCGCTCGCCGACGCCGCCGAACACCGACACGCCGCCGAAGTCCTTCGCCACCCGGGTGATCATCTCCAGGATCAGCACCGTCTTACCCACCCCGGCGCCGCCGAACAGGCCGATCTTGCCGCCCAGCACGTACGGGGTGAGCAGGTCGATGACCTTGATACCGGTGGTGAACATCTCGGTCTTGCCCTCGAGCTGGTCGAACGGCGGAGCCGAGCGGTGGATCGGCCACCGATCGCCCGAGGGCCGGAAGCTCGGGTCGTCCAGGCAATCGCCGAGCGCGTTGAACACGTGCCCCTTGACCTGGTCGCCGACCGGGACCGAGATCGCCTCGCCGGTGTCGGTGACCGGGGCGCCGCGGACCAGCCCGTCGGTCGGCTGCATGGCGATGGCCCGGACGATGTTGTCGCCGATGTGCTGGGCGACCTCGAACGTGAGCGTGCGGCCGGTGGGCTCACCCTCGCCCTGGTCGCCGAGATTGACGTCGGCGTGCAGGGCGTTGAACAGCTCCGGCATCTCGTCGCGGGCGAACTCGACGTCGACGACGGGGCCGGTCACCTGGACGATGCGGCCGGTGGCGGTGCTCTCGCGGGTCTCGCGGATAGCGGTCATCGGTCATCACTTCCTGCGGCAGCGGCGAGCGCGTCGGCGCCACCGACGATCTCGCTGATTTCCTGGGTGATCTCGGCCTGGCGGGCCTGGTTGGCCTCGCGGGTCAGGTCGTTGATGAGCTCCTCGGCATTGTCGGTGGCGGCCTTCATCGCCCGGCGCCGGGACGCCGACTCCGAGGCGGCCGACTCCAGCAGTGCCGCGTAGATGCGGGTGTTGACGTACTTCGGCAGTAGCGCGTCGAGCAGCTCCTCCGGCTCCGGCTCGAACTCGTACGCCGGCAGGTACCCCTCCGGCGGGGGCTCCTCGGCCTCCTCGACGACGAGCGGCACGATCCGCTTCGCGACCGGGACCTGGGTCAGCATCGACCGGAACTCGGTGTAGACGATGTGGATCTCGTCCACGCCGAACGTCTCGTCCGCCCCGGGTCCGTCGTCCGTGTCGTCGGCGCCGGCGAGGAATGCCCGCACGAGCGTCTCGCCGGCCTCGCGGGCGTCGAGGAAGTGCGGCTGCTCGGAGAAGCCGGTCCACTGCCCGGCCATCTCCCGGCGGCGGAAGCGGTAGTAGCCGACGCCCTTACGGCCCACCACATAGAGGACCGGCTCCTTTCGCTCGGTGCGCATCAGCGCCATCAGCTCGGCCGCGGTGCGCAGCGCGTTGGCGTTGTACGCGCCGGCCAGGCCGCGGTCGCTCGTCACGACGAGCACCGCCGCCCGGCGCGGGTCCGGCCGCTCCACCAGCAGCGGGTGGTCGGTGTTGGAGTTCGAGGCGAGCGCGGTGAGCACCCGGGTGATCTCGTTCGCGTACGGGGTCGACGCCGCCACCCGCTGCTGCGCCTTGCTGATCCGGGAGGTGGCGACGAGCTCCATCGCCTTCGTCGTCTTCCGGATCCCCTGGATGGAGCGGATCCGGCGGCGGTACACCCGCAGCTGGGCGCCCATCGGCTAGCCGCGCCTCTCGCCGGCCGCGGTGATCTTCGGCCGCTGGTAGCGCCGGACCGTCTCCCGGCCGACCTCCTCGGCCTCCATCGCCTCCGGCTCCGGCTCGTTGATCAGCGGCTCGCCGGCCGAGGTCTGGAACTCGTTCTTGAACGCGGCCATCGCCTGCTTGAGCCGCTCGGTCGTCTCGTCGTCGAGCTGCCCGCTCTGCCGGATCGCGTCGAAGACGCCCTTCTGCTCGCGTCCGACGAAGTCGAGGAACTCCGCCTCGAACCGGCGGATGTCGGCCACCGGCACGATGTCCAGCTCGCCGGTGGTACCGGCCCAGAGCGAGACGACCTGCTTCTCCACCGGGTACGGCGAGTACTGCGGCTGCTTGAGTAGCTCCACCAGCCGCGAGCCGCGGGCGAGCTGGTCCTGCGACGCCTTGTCCAGGTCGGAGCCGAACGCGGCGAACGCCTCCAACTCGCGGTACTGCGCGAGGTCGATGCGCAGCCGGCCGGCGACCTGCCGCATCGCCCGGACCTGGGCGTTGCCGCCGACGCGGGAGACCGACGTGCCGACGTTGATCGCAGGGCGGACGCCGGAGTTGAACAGGCCCGTCTCCAGGAAGATCTGCCCGTCGGTGATCGAGATGACGTTCGTCGGGATGTACGCGGAGATGTCGTTGCCCTTGGTCTCGATGATCGGCAGGCCGGTCAACGAGCCGCCGCCGAGGTCGTCGGAGAGCTTCGCGCACCGCTCGAGCAGCCGGGAGTGCAGGTAGAAGACGTCACCGGGGTACGCCTCGCGGCCCGGCGGGCGGCGCAGCAGCAGCGAGATCGCCCGGTAGGACTCGGCCTGCTTGGACAGGTCGTCGAAGACGATCAGCACGTGGTTGCCCTGGTACATCCAGTGCTGGCCGATCGCCGAGCCGGTGTACGGCGCGAGGTATTTCATGCCGGCCGCCTCCGAGGCCGGGGCGGCGACGATGGTGGTGTACGCCATCGCGCCGGCCTCCTCCAGCACGGTGCGCAGCTGCGCGATCGTCGAGCCCTTCTGCCCCACCGCCACGTACACGCAGCGGACCTGCTGCTTCGGGTCTCCGGTGGCCCAGTTGTCCCGCTGGTTGATGATCGTGTCGATGGCGATCGTCGTCTTGCCGGTCTGCCGGTCGCCGATGATGAGCTGCCGCTGCCCCCGCCCGATCGGGGTCATCGAGTCGATCGCTTTGATGCCGGTCTGCAGCGGCTCCTTCACCGGCTGTCGGTTGATCACCGACGGCGCCTGCAGCTCCAGCACGCGGCGCTCGGTCGCGCCGACCTCGCCGAGCCCGTCGATCGGCTCGGCCAGCGCGTTGACCGTGCGGCCCAGGAACTCGTCGCCCACCGGCACGGACAGGATCTGGCCGGTCCGCCGGACCGGCTGGCCCTCCTCGATCCGCTCGAAGTCGCCGAGCAGCACGCAGCCGATCTCGCGCACGCCCAGGTTCAGCGCGATGCCGAGCACGCCGCCCTCGAACTGGAGCAGCTCGTTCGTCATCGCCGACGGCAGGCCCTCGACCTGGGCGATGCCGTCGTACGTCTCCGAGACCGTGCCCACCTCCTCGCGGGAGACCTCCGGCGAGTAGGAGGAGACGTAGTCGTCGATCGCGCTCCGGATCTCCTCGGGGGAAATCGTCAGCTCCGCCATGTCCTGTGGTCCCTACCCTCGCTCGTCGTTCCCTCGTGATGTGCGTGCCGGTCGCGCGCGGCGCTCCCCGTGTCCTGTCAGCCTGCGAGCCGCTGCCGTACTTCGTCCAGTCGGTGCGCGACGCTGCCGTCGATCACCTCGTCGTTGACCGTGACGACGAGGCCGCCGAGCAGGTCGGGATCCACGTCGACGCGGACCGAGACCGCCCGGCCGTAGATCCGGGACAGCGTCACGGCCAGCCGCGACTCCTGCTCCGGGGTGAGCGGCGCCGGCGCCTGGACGTAGGCGATGTAGCGCTCGTGCCGCTCGGCCGCCAGCCGGACCAGCTGCTCCACGGCGACTTCCAGGCTACGCCCGCGCGGTGCCCGCACCGCCTGGTCCAGCAGCCGGCGGGTAGTGACGTTGACCTTGCCCTCGATCAGCTGGTCGAGCAGCCCGACCCGGCGGTCCGCCGGCGCCGCGCCGTCGGCCAGCAGGGTGCGCAGCCGCGGCTGGCTGTCCAGGATCCGGCTGAACCGGAACAGTTCGTCCTCGACCTCGTCCAGCATGCCGCTGCGCTCGGCGACGCCGAGCGTCGCCTGGCGGGCCAGCGCCTCGACCGCGTCGGACAGGTTGCCCGGGGTCGACCAGCGGGCCTGCATGAGCGGCCGCAGCTGCTCGAGCGTGCGCCGGTCGAGCCGCTGGCCGAGCACGGCGTCGAGCAGCCCGCCGCGGGCCTGCGGTTCGGTGGCCGGGTCGGACAGCGCGCGGCGCAGCACCGGCTCCCGGTCCAGCAGCGCGATCACCGCGAACAGCTCGTCGGCGAGCGTGCCGAGGTCGTCCGGGCTGGCGCGGTCGATGTACCCGTCGAGCCGCTCGCGCGCCTCGGCCAGGGACTGCCGGCTGGCGGCGTGCATCAGCTCCGCCCCCGCGGTCGGCCGCCGCCCCGGCGGCGCCGCTCGGTCGGCCCGCTGTCCGGCCGCGGACCCGCCCCGCGCCCAGGAGAATCGCCGCCCGAACGCGACGCGCCGCCCGAGCC
>JBKOXW010000153.1:0-11672 GCA_046744115.1 Actinomycetota bacterium
GGGACACATCACCCAGCACCCGCAGGACGCGCGGCTGGTCGCCCGCGAGCTCGCCTCCCGCCTCGGCGTCGGACCCACCGCCGACGCCTTCGCCGCCCTCCACCCCGTGGCGATTCTCCAGGCACAGGCCGCGGTGGCCGCGGAGGTCGCCATGTGGCCCGATCCGGAGCGGTGGGGTCGCACCACCGCCGCGGCCGCGATGGCACTGATGCCGGTCCTCGACGACGACCTGCTTACGCGGCGCCCGGAGGAGGCGATCGCGACTGGCGCCGGCGCCGGCGTGGACCTGATGGTCGGCTACACCACCGAGGAGTTCCGGTCCTTCCTGGTCGGCACGGGACTGGCTGAGCTGGTCACGCCCGAGGTGATCGTCACCGTCCTGACCGGCATGGGGATGGACCCGGCGCTGGCGGAGGCCTACCAGAGGGCCACGCCGGACGCCGCACCGTCAGACGTGCTGTCCGCGCTTCTCACCGACGGCTACTTCCGGGTCCCGGCCCACCGGGTCGCCGAGGGTCATGCGGCGGCCCCGACTTGGATGTACGAGTTCGGCTGGCCGACCCCTGAACGCGGGATGGGCGCCTGCCACGCGCTGGAGCTGGGGTTTGTCTTCGACAACCTGCACAGCCGCGACATCAGCCCGCTGGTCGGCCCCAACCCGCCACAGCATCTGGCCACCGCCATGCATCGCGCCTGGGTGGAGTTCGCCACCCACGGTAACCCCGGCTGGGGCCGCTTCACGCCAGAGGCCCGCAGGATCAAGGTCTTCGACGGCACAGACAACCCGGTCACGACCGGCCTGCGCGGCCACGATCGCGACCTCGGCGTGACCGGAGCAGGTGAACCTCGGCCAGCGTCTCGGTCAACGTCACTGAGCTGAGCCCGGATCCAAGCCCGGATCCACGTGCGTCCAGTAGCCCGGGCGCGATGAGCGAGGGAGTGGTCATCAGGTAACCGGGCGGCAAGCTCAGGGCAGCCAGCCGGTGGAAATCCGGTCCGGGGAGACGGCAGGGTCCCCGGTAGCGAAGCCTCCAGGTCCTGTTCGAGAGCCCGGTGTCGAAGCGGAGCGTGCCCCTGGAGACTGAACAGGAAGACGTACAGCCGCCGACAACCCCGCGTAAGCAGGTCCAGTGCGGCGACGGTGATTCGGTCCCGCCAGCCCTGGTCGCGGCCGGAAACCAGTCGGATAAGGCGGTTCCGCTTCTGCCTTCGATGACCGTCGCCGGTCGGGTCGGCAGGGCCGGACCTTGCCGGTGGCCTTGTCGACGGCCCGGGAATGGACCTGGCCGAACGACGGCCCGGTGAGGGTGGCGAAGATGGCCCGGTGCCCGGCCACCCTATCCGGGATGCCCTTCCCGCCGCGCAGGCCGGCGAGGACCAGCTGGTACGCGTCGGCCCGATAGGGCTCGGAGCAGGAGGGCGAGACCGACGGGATTCGCTTGCCGCAGGCCTTGTAGATCACCCCCGTCCGGTCCGCCGTCGTCGGCGATCGGGATCAGCTCGCCGGTGCTCGGGTCGAGCCGGGCGCTCTAGCGTGCAGCCGAACCGGGTGGGAGCAGCCGCCGGCGGCCGCGGCCCGCTCCGCCCACTTCCGGTACGCCGGATCGGCGGCCCGGGCGAGCAGCGTCGAACGGGTGTCGAGCTTGGTCGCGGCGAGATACCGTCAGTGCTCGGCGCAGACGACGATGCGCCCGCGCTGGTCCTCGACCGCCGAGGTCGGCGTACGACCGCAGCCGGCCCAGCCGCAGCTCCGCTCCGCGGCGTGCAGGGCCAGGCCGTCCCCAACCGGTGCCGCCGCGTCCCGGTGCAATTCCTCAGCGCCGAGCAGCTGCTCCGCAACCGCCACCGCGGCGTCCAAGGGCCCGGCAGGCGCCCCCACCTGAGGAGCCGGAGCTCCTGAGGTGAGGGTGACGGCCGGGACTGGCATCAGGCCGCGTCGTCCCGGTGCGTCTTGCCGCGCAGCAGCACCGCGTAGGCGGCGAGGTCGGCGGCGTCATCGTCGGAGAGGAACGCCGATTTGATCCGGCGGGGGATGCCGCCCTCGGCGATCAGCCAGCCGAGCGACGGGGGGCAGGCCGGCCCGGTCGGCCTGCGGGAGTGATCGACTGTCCGGCGTGTGGCCGACGGCCAGCTGACCGCGCCGGGCCCGAGCACCCTCGCGTCGGCAGCTGTCGACCGGGCGGGCGGTTGCACGTTGGGCGGGTGGCGCAGGCAGTGCCAAGCCGACACGGCCTCGGTAGCCCGATGGGCATCGGCGGTGAGCACGGGCAGGCGGCCGCCGTGGCGGGAGTCGGCTACGGCTGATCCCGGCTACCGGCTGCGGCGCGGTAGATCAGTAGCGCGATGGTGGCCCCAGTCATTATGAGGAAATGATCTGATCACCTCTGGAGGCGTGCGCCTGGAGTGTCTGCGCTGCCAGGCCGGCGATGCTTCCTGGGGAATCGATGGTAGGTCGGCCCGGAGGGTGCCGGGGACCTGGCCGCTCGATGAGCGAACAGTCCAGCTCGGGCTGTGGGCACTGGCCGGGGAGCCCCGCCACTTTCGATGACCGACGCCTCGGACGTGGCTGGACCGCAAGGGTGATGCGGGCGGCGACGTGGAGCAGCCGGTAGCGCAGGGCTTTCGGTTCGGCCGTGGCCAGCTCGCGTCGAGCAGGCTCGTGTTAGGTTTGCGACCGGTCTTCCCATTGTTGCGGACCGCTCTCGTATGCCTGGATGGTTGGTCTGGTCGCGTGAAGCGAGCCGATCACCCGGTTTCCGGGAGGGGTAGAAGATGAACCGTGTTCCGGAGCCGGGATCGGAGCCTACCGAGTCTCCAACCGCTGCGCCCCGTGGCGGGGAGGACCTGCTCGGCCCGCGCATCGCCGCCACCCTGATCGATTTCGCGCTGCTGTTCGGACTGTTCGTCGTCCTCGCCGCCACGATTGGCGAGACCGACGTGGAGGGGGCCAGCTACTCGGTCACCCTCAGCGGGGGCGGGGCGGCCTTGTACGTCGCCCTCGTGCTGCTCTACTACTTCGCGCTCGAGGCGGCGATCGGACAGACCGTGGGCAAGCTCCTGCTTGGCCTGCGGGTCGTCCGCGCCGACGGGAGCCGCCCGTCGGTGGCGGCCATCGTCGTGCGGACCCTGCTTCGGGTCGTGGACTGGTTGCCGCTGCTGTACCTGGTCGGTTTTATTGCGATGCTGGCCACGGGTGGGTGCTCGGCGCCAACGTCTCGGGGACCTCGCGGCCAGGACGAGCGTGGCGCGGGCGCTGCCCGTGCGGCACCGGAGCCTCGCGGCGGCGGCGGTGGCCGTTGTTGTTCTTGGCTCTCTGGGCCTGTCCCTCTACCGGGCGACCGGCGACGACGACGTGACGGGACCGAAGGCCGAACCGACGGCGACTCGGGAGACGCTCGAGGTCAAGAAAGGCGAAGTTCTCTTTCAGGACGACTTCTCCGACCCGACCTCCGGCTGGGGAACCGGTGAGGGGGAGCAGGGTGAACTCGGCTACGTCCGGGGTGCCTTTCGCATCTTCGTGAAGCAGGCGAGGCGACAGCTTTGGAGCAACATGAGCTGGCCCAAACCGAAGGTCCAAGGCCTGCGTCTGGAGTTCGAGGCCACACAGCTCGCCGGCGCGGGCGGAGACCTCGTCGGAGCGCGCTGCTACGCCGACTTCGATTCCAACATGGGTTACCTGCTCGGGATCGCACCGACCGAGCGGGGCGGCTCTATTTTCGCGTTCCGGGGAGACGACTTCAGGCTCCTCGAGTCCTCGGGCGAGGCGGTTGACGCCGTCCGTCCCCTGGGGGAGGAGAACCAGCTGGGAGTCGAGTGCGTCGCCTCGCGCGACGGTCCGACCGTCCTGACGCTCGCGGTGAACGGCGAGGCGCTCGTTCGGGCCGAGGACGAGAGGGGGCGTCGCGACTTCGATGCCGTCGCTCTCTTCGTCGACACCACGGAGGGCGGCGCCGAGGCGCTCTTCGACGACGTCGTCGTGACGGAGCTCGTGCCCAGGTAGGCTCTAGAACTGCGACGGCCGGGTCGCGGTTCCCGAAGCGGCGGCCGCCCTGCCCTTCAAACACTCCCGGATCAAGATGTCAAAGACGATCGCGTCCTGCAAAACCGTGGTCCGGCATGGCCTACTGACGCTGAACACGCGGCGTAGGCGGCGGATGACCGGACCACTGCTCAGCATCATCGGCCGCCCGACTACCCATGCCGGGCCGCGTCCGGCGAGGCTGAGCCGCCGGACACGCTCACCGGTCCGATCCGCGGCACTCAATCTCGCCGCCGTCGCGGGACAGGAAGCGCAGCACATCCCCCTACACCGTGAAGTCGTAGACGATCCATGCGAGCTACTTTCGTTGGACCCGTCCGGCGCCTGGAGCTCCGGTCCGAGGGGGGCAGGATCTGAGTCCTCCCGTAGGCCGTGTCGTCTGCCCCCATCGAAGTACTCACACTCTGGATCGCCGCAGCGCCAAGGCTTGCCGTTGTCAGGCGTGACAGTGGCCGGGTGGCCGCTGATGCAGGTCTGGCGGATAGATCGCTCATCGGGCCCGCGCCTCCCGATAGGCGCGCTGTGCCTCCTCAAAGGCCGCCTGAGAGCCGCCTGCGTCAGGATGGGTTGCCTTCAGTAGGGCCTTGTACGCCGCGTCAACCACCGCCATCGGAGCCTCTGGAGACACATGGAGCACCTCGTACCAGGGCCGCGGAGGCGCTACCGGGACGCCTCCACTTCGCGTTGGCGGGTATGGCTGTGAAGCTCGGCTACGCCTGTATCGCTAATCCGTTGGCCCGCGTAGAGACGGCCGGTGCGCCAGGCATCGATCGTCGCCTGCGCCGCGGCCAGGTTCGCGAACGGCGGAGAGTCGTCAAGTAGCTCCCGGCGCAGGGACTGGTGGAACCACAAACGCGTCGAGATCCGCCGGTGGCTGCGGGCGAACCCACGTGTGCAGGTGCACTTCACCCCGACCTCGGCGTCGTGGATGAACCTGATCGAGGTGTGGTTCGGGATCATCGAACGCCAGGCCATCCACCGCGGCACGTTCCGATCGACCAAAGAGCCGACCACCAAGATCCGCGCCTTCATCGACGGGTGGAACCACCGCGCCCACCCCTTCGTCTGGACCAAGACCGCCGACCAGATCCTCACCAAAGCCAACCGACAGAACACTTCAGAAACGGCCCACTAGAGCCATGCGCGTGATCGGCCGTCAGCGCACTTCGACGTCGAGCCGATACTGGGTCGGTGTGGAGAGGTAGGCGTGGTCGACGCCGCCGCGGGACACGACCGCGAGGCGCTCGACGGGAACGCCGGGGAGTATGAGTGTCTCGGCCCAGGTGCCGTCCGGCTGCCGGGTGGCGTGGAAGGCCTGGTTCTTCTCGGGTACGCCTGTTTTCGCGTAGTAGACCCTGAGGGCGCCGGATTGGGCGGTGAGGTCGACCGCTGCATAGGTCGTGTACCTGCCCGCGTAGACGATCTGCCGCGTCCACCCCGTCCCGTTCCACTCGGCGAGGCGGACCTCGAAGTGCCCGTTCGGGGCAGGGCGGAGCCGGTAGGCGGCCTTTGGCCGGCCGGTCGCCGGGTCGAGGGTGAGCTTCGCGCTCTGGAAGCCGGGTGGGTTGGTGGGTGAGGATCGGTCCGTGGACTTCTCGCCGGTCACGAGCGGCTGATAGATCACCGCGGTGGTGGCGTGGTTCACCGGCGCGGTCAACCCGGCGCCGGACGCGGCAGTGAGCCGACCGGTGGCGGCCTCGTACCGGGCGTAGGAACCCAGGTGGCGGAGCCCGCTCGACCCGCCGTATGCCCATTCCCACGCGATGTGCAGGTTGCCCGCGGCGTCGGCGATCACGTCGTCGGGATAGACCGTGTACTCGGGGTCGGCCGCGAACGTGGTGGCGATCGTCCATGTGTCGGCACGGTTGTTCCACCGCAGCAGCCTGCCGGCGTTCGTGCTTCGGACGATCAGGTAGACGTCGCCGTTCGGGGTCCTGGTCGTGTTCGGGTAGGTGATCCGAGCCGTGCCGGCTCCGGGCATGGTGGCCGATCGGTCGACCATCGTGGTCGGGTCACCGGGAACGGTGGACCGCCAGTAGCGCCAGTCCACGTGGTGCATCGATGCGAAGACGTGGATATGGCCGTCGCCGTCGATCGCCAGGGTCGGCTGGGCGTGGCCGACGTCGTCGCCGTAGCGCACGCACGTGCTGGTGGCGGCCGCCTTGAGGCAGCCACGAGTCCAAGTGCCGGTGGGGTCGCGGCGGGCAACGTACACGGTGTGGGTGTCGTACGCGCCGCCGGCGCTGGCGGTACCCCAAGCGTTGTATGCGACGAACGTCACGCCCGACCGCTCGTCGATGGGCTTCCACCAGCCGGCTTGATTCGAGGCGTCCATCCGGTACGGGACCTTCTCGGCCGTCGCCGTCCCAGCGAGGATGCTGACCAATGCCATGAGCGCGAACGCGGCAACAGCAGCCGTCTGTCTAACGCGTGGATGAGACGTCATCGTAAACGGGTTCTCGCTATCTCTGCGGTGGGATGGCCTGCCCGACAGGCAAGTCCACGAGCGGGCTGGGAATCGCTCCGATCACCGGAAGGCCGCGGCGGGCAGGAACCGGGCGACCTCGTCGACAGCGATGCCCGTGATGCCCAGCGCATCGCCGCACCCAAGCCGAGCACCGCGCCATGCTCATCCCGCCAGCACGTCTGCTGGACCGAAGAGGGGACACGTAGGCGGCGCGACGTCGCCAAGTCGAGGACATCTGTGCAGCCGGGGCCGTGGTAGATCAACCACCCCGCGGCCTTGCCCGACCCCGTCCATGACGGAGGCGGTGACCGAATCCCGCTCTGCACCGCCGAGAAGCTCGTCCGCGCACAGCCGCGACTGGACCCTGACAACGGCCGGACCCACGTCGACGGCGATCTTCCGAACACCCCCGCCCTCCCTTTGGCCGGCCAACGCCGACCTCGGTCCAGCCTCCTGATTAGCGCCCTAATGCTCACAAGTCAGTAATTGGTATGAGAGGCGAATTAAGTCGGAAAGAACTCGATCTCGGTCTCCAGTTTAGTCTACTGTAAATCATGAATCATGGTATTCATCGGAGTCGCGGGCACCGACCGGCCGACGAGACAGGACGGAGGCATGGTCATGACCGCGGGACGAGACAGCGGTGACGGCGGTGAGGGCGGCCAGGCTCGCGTGGATCGCCGGGCCATGATGGCCGGCGGGGTTGCGGTCCTGCTCGGCGGGACAACACCGAGACCGCCGCTACCACTATCCGGAACCTTAAGGCCGACGGGCTGGGTCTGCGGGTGACCGCCCAGGGGGCAAGCTCAACCGCGGTCGAGGCGCTAAGCCCGAATGTCGCGGTCATGGCGGAGGGCGAGCAAGGTGCAGGGGCGTGGGGCGTCAGTGAATTCGGCGACGGTGTGGTCGGCCAGAGCTTCTTCGCAGCCGGCGTGCACGGCATCAGTTCGCTTGGCTTCGGGGTGGTCGGCGACGGGGAGCAGCTTGCCGGGGTGGTCGGGAATAGCCGCTTCGATAGCGGAGTGGTGGGCGGCAACGTGGCCACCGACAAACCCGCCGTCCAGGGCTGGGCGCAGAAAGGCAGCACCAGCGTGCAGGGATTCACCGCAGCCGGCTACGCCACCCCGCCGACGTCCGCGAGTGCATCCACGAGTGTCGCTGATGGCGCTCCGGCTGCGGGGGCCACCGGCTCTGGCGGGCCTCGCACAGCCGCCCGTGGAACGGTTCATGGGATGAACTAGGGACGGCCGGGGACGCGTGCGACGGCGCTGATCGGGCGAATGTACCCAGAGGACCCTCCGGACGGCGCTGATCTACGTCGCTACCGGCCTCTCAAGGCGGTTAGTGCCTCCTCGAATCCGGCCCGACCCGCACCTGCTTGCCCGATACCTCCGATCGCTGACCTGCTTTGACGCCCACCGGCGAGGCGGGAGCCGGTCAAGCATCCCGTGCCT
The DNA here is from genome assembly GCA_046744115.1 of Actinomycetota bacterium. Taxonomy (GTDB): domain Bacteria; phylum Actinomycetota; class Actinomycetes; order Mycobacteriales; family CADCTP01; genus JBKOXW01. Next base: position 7,961 of record JBKOXW010000153.1, read on the forward strand.
GCGGTGTGCTGCGCGGGCTCGTTCCGCTGCGGCGCTGGCGCCGCAGCGGCTGAGCACCTGTCTGCTCTTCCGTCCGAACAGCTGCATGGCGTCGCCCTACGCACTCACGTGATGCACTTCCAGTTCAGCTTCATCTCCTACCGCGGTAAGCGGGTTCTCCGAACTTGAGGGGCAGGACACGATCTTCGGGTTGCCGGGCTGAGGCTCGTGGCCCCTCGACACTGGCTGTGCTTCGGATCAGTCGGTGGAGGGGCCACGAGCGTATGGAGGACGGTACGACGATCCTGTTTGGTCTGCTGGGGTGGCGGTGCGACACGTCGAGCGGGCGGCGGATGGGACGCGCATGGTGCAGGTGGTGACCGCGGAGCAGACGGCGGCGGCGTGCCCGGTGTGTGGGGTGATCTCGACCTCGCCGAGGCAGCGGCGGACGACCAGGCCGAAGGACCTGCCGTATGGGGAGCGCCGCTTGCGGTGCGGTGGGTGAAGACGCAGTGGCGGTGCCGGGAGCGGCGGTGCCCGCGTAGGGCGTTCACCGAGTCGATCGCGGAGCTGCCACCGGGGGCGCGGGTGACGGGCCGGTTGCGTCGGCACGCCGGCAGGGCGGTAGGCGCCGGTCGGTCGATGACGGAGGTCTGCGGCGGGCTGCCGGTGAGCTGGCCGACGGTGCATGCCGCGTTCGTCGCCCACGCCGAGGACACGCTGGCCGAGCCGGCGCCGCCGAGGGTGCTGGGCATCGATGAGACTCGCCGCGGCCGGCCCCGCTGGACCGGTGACGGCGCCGGGGGTGGACGCGGTTGGAGCGGTTCGAGACCAACTTCGTGGACCTGGCCGGCGCTGGCGGGCTGCTCGGCCAGACCGCGGGCCGCACCGGCGCGGCGGTGGTGGCCTGGCTGGAGGCTCGCGGCGCGGACTGGAGGGCCGCGGTGGAGGTGGTGGCGATGGATCCGTGCGCCGGCTACCGGGCCGCGGTCGAGCGGGCGCTGCCGCACGCCCGGGTGGTCGTCGATCACTTCCACCTGGTCCGGCTGGCCAACCAGGCAGTGACCGAGGTGCGGCAGCGGGTCGCCCGAGCAGCTGCACCGCCGCGGCCGGCGCGCCGACCCGGCCTGGGCGCATCGGCGGCTGCTGCTGCGCGCCGGCGACCGACTCTCCGCGCGGGCGCTGTCCCGGCTGGTCGAGGTGCTGCGCCGGGACGACCCGACCGACGAGATCGGCGCCGCCTGGGGCGTCAAGGAGCTGCTGCGCCAGCTGCTCGCCGCCCGCGACCGGCACACCATCTCCCACCGGCTGCACCACTTCGGCCAGGCCGTGCTGGCCGCGGACATGCCAGAGACCACCCGGCTCGCCGAGACCGTCGACGCCAGGTGGCCACAGATCCTCGGCTTCCTCCAAACCCGCATCACCAATGCCGGAACCGAAGGAACCAACCGGCTGGTCAAGGACGCGGCGCGGACCGCGTTCGGCTTCCGAGACCTGGACAACCAGCGCCGCCGGGTACGGTTCCACTGCACCCGGCAATCACGCCGGACAACCAGTGCGAGGCGGCCCAGCCCCCTCAACTTCGATGAGCCGGTAAGCGGCTGGCCATGAAGTGCGACCCAGGCTGTGCATGCCGCGACCGCGAAGAGAAGGTCCGGTGATGAGTCTGCGGGTAGTGTCAAGGCAGCCTGGCCCGTAGGTTGCAGTCTCCCTTACGTCTGGTATCACGAAGGCGAGCCGGTATGTCGCCATGTCGATAGCGGGTGATCGGCTCGTTGCCGACGTTGAGCAGCTTGCGACGTCCTCAGCCGTCGACCGGACTCGTCGTCGAGCACGACCACGCCGAACTGCAGTGTCGACGGTCATGAGGATCTCCCCGTGTGCGGTCAGGAGATCTCCCCGCCGGTGGCCATGGTTTCTCCCCAGGGACGGACGTGAGATCTCCCCGACGGTTCAGGTGGGCAGTGGTGTCACCCCCTTGCCAGCGGTGGCTTGGGCGAGCCGGAAGGACTGCCCGTCAGTGACGCAGATGTGCGCGTGGTGGAGGAGCCGGTCGACGGTGGCGGTGGCCAGCGTCTTGGGCATGATCTCGTCGAAGCCGGCCGGGTGCAGGTTGCTGCTCACGGCCAGCGAGCGTTTCTCGTAGCAGGCGTCGACGAGCCGGTAGAAGCCCTCGGCGGCGTCCTCGCCGACGGGCAGCATGCCAATGTCATCGACCATGATCAGGTCGACGCGGGTGATGCGGCGGATCGCCTTGCTGATCGAGTCGTCGGCGCGGTGCCGGCGCACGAGCGCGCCGAGTTCTTCGATGCTGAACCAGGCCACGGTGCGGCCGGTGTCGACCGCGAGCTGGCCGAGCGCCTCGCAGAGGTGGCTCTTGCCGGTGCCGGATGGCCCGCAGACCGACAGGTTCTCGTGCCGGTCCACCCATTCCAGGGTGCGCAGCGCTTGCTGGGTGGGGATGGGGATGGAGCAGCGGTGCTCGTCCCAGACCTCGAAGGTCTTGCCGGCGGGGAAGTTCGCCTGCCGGCGCCGCAGCCGCAGGGTGGCCCGGTCCCGGCCGTTGATCTCCTCGGACAGCAGCACGCGCAGCAGCTCGGCGGGATCCCAGCGTTGCGCCCGCGCGGCCGGGATGACGTCGACGGCGGCGGCGCGGAGGTAGGGCATCCGCAGCCGGCGGGTCAGCGCGATCACCTCCTCCAGCGGCTGCGCCGAGGGGCCGGTCACCGCGGGCCCGACCGACACCGCCGGCTTCTTGGCGCTCGTCGTGGCGGTCACTGCTCACCTGCCGGTGTGCTCGCGCCGAAGCCAGCCCAGCCGGCGGTGCCGGGTTGCAGGCTGTGCGTCTCGCTTGCCCGGGTCGGCGCGCCGGCCGGTCCGTGCTGTTGATGCGCGAGGATCGCGGCCAGATCGTGGTCGGCGAACCGGCCGGCGAGTGCCGCGGTGCCCAGCGCCTGGTCGACCGCGGCGGTGCCATGGAGTTTGGCGAACGCGACCGCCTCGGCCATCTTCGACCGCACCCGTGCCGCGCCGGCCGCGGCGGCCTCGACCAGCCACGCCGCGGCGCCGTCACCGATGGCCAGGAACGCCGCCTCGGCCGGATTGGAGGCCCTCGGTGCCCGCTCGCCGGGCAGCGCCCGGTGGGCGGGATGCTCGCTCGGGTAGTGCTCGTCGCGGATCTGCGGACGGCCCCGCTGCCCGCGCTGGTGTCGGGCGATCTCCCGCGGGCCGTCGACGTCGATGACCGTGATGATGAGTTCGTCGCCGGACCAGCGCACCCAGACCCGCTCATCGACGTGCTGGTGCGGCACCGAATAGCGCACCCCGTCGACGCTGATCGTGCCGTCCCAGCCGACCCGGCGGGTCTGCCCGAACGCGACCGTGACCGGCTGCTCGGGCAGCACATGCAGCCGCGCCCGTTCCTCGACCAGCAGTTCGACCGGCGGCCGGCCGGTGGCCCGGTGCGGGCGGGCGTTGACCTCGGCGGAGAACGCCGCGCAGGCGACCTCGAGTCCGGCGAACGTCGCGTACTGCTCGAGCAGGTTCGCATCGGTGGGCACCAGGTCGGCCTTCGCCACACGCACCGTCGCCTCGCTGCCACCCTTCGATTGCGGGTCGGCGGGCACGCAGGTGCGGATCGTCATCCCGTAGTGCCGGCCCGCCGCGACCACGTCCGGATGCCGGATCGGCACCCGGGCGATGTGCTCGACCGTCACCGTCTTCTCGTTGTCGG
>JBKOXW010000250.1:0-6483 GCA_046744115.1 Actinomycetota bacterium
CTCATCGTCGTGCTCGTGCTCGTGGTCGCGGCGGTGGCCCTGCTCATCCTGCAGGCACGGCGTCGCCGGGCGTTGCAGCAGCGGTTCGGCCCCGAGTACGAGCGCGTCGTGGCCGACGCGGACAGCCGGCGGCAGGCCGAGCACGAGCTCGCCGCCCGGGAGAAGCGGCACGCCGAGCTCGACATACGCCCGCTCGATCCCGACGTCCGGGAGCGGTACAGCCTGCAGTGGGTGGTGGTCCAGGAGCAGTTCGTCGACGAGCCGTCGGCCGCCGTCGGCGACGCGCACCAGCTCGTCACCGCGCTGATGGCCGAGCGTGGCTACCCGACAGAGGGCTACCAGCAGCAGGTCGCCGACCTGTCCGTCGAGCACGCGAACACCATCGACCGGTACCGCTCTGCCCACAAGATCAGCGAGCAGGCCGCCGCCGGCGAAGCGTCCACAGAGGACCTCAGGCAGGCCATGGTCCACTACCGCGCGCTGTTCGAGGAACTGCTGGAGCAACCCGTCCGTCCGAACGGGACAGTCCCTTCCGGCACCGAGGAGACCCCGGGTCTCGACCGGCGACCGCCGGCGTGACCCGGCATATCCGCGCACACCGCTGATCCACTTCGCTGCATCCCGCCGGACCATCCCGCAGGAGGAAGCCATGCAGCCACGCGAAACGGTCGACGAGCACGCCCGCCAGGACGACGATGCACGGACCGAGGATCGTCCGTACGACCCCGACGCGCCGCAGTCCGCCGACGAGAGTGGGAACCTGTCCGCCGACCGGGAGCCGGTCGAGCCCGACACCACCGTCACCCCGGACACGGCCGCCCACGACGAGGCCCAGCCCACCCCGGACACCGCCTACCACGACACCACCGCGCACCCCGACACCACCGCGCACCCCGACACCGCCGCGCACCCCGACACCGCCGCCGAACCCGCCACCCCGGACACCGCCGCCACCCCGGACACCGGCTACCGCGACACCGCCGCCACCCCGGACACCGGCTATCGTGACACCGCCGCCGGCGGGGACACCGCCTACCGCGACACCGCCGGCGGGGACACCGCGTACGACGCCGTGCCGACGCCGGACACCGCGGGTGGGAGCGGCGTCGTCGTCGACGCCGACGACCGCGACGTGGCCGCGACCGCCGTGCCGACCGATGTCGGCCCCGCCGCCGCGGTAGACGCGCCGCCGGGGGCGGCGACCGGGACGCTGCTCCCTCCGGACGAGGCGGAGCGGCTTACCCAGCGGTGGCGCGACGCGCAGGCCGGCTTCGTCGACGACCCCCGGCAGGCTGTCGGCGCGGCCGACGAGCTGGTCGGCGAGGCGGTCCGGGCCATCACGGCGGCGGTCGACGCGCGAACCGGCGGCTCGCGCCGCTGGCAGGAGGGCGACGAGGCGGCGACCGACGAACTGCTGGTGGCGTTCCGCGAGGACCAGCGCCTGTTCGAGCGGCTGCTCGGGCTCTGACGCGGCCAGCCACCGCCCCGGCCAACCAGGCCGGCGCAGAAATGGCTGCTATAGCAGCCATTTCTGCTGCAAGGGTGATCTCAGAGCAGCCGGTTGGTCCAGAGCAGGGCGAGGCCGGTGGCGGCGAGCGCGCACATCAGCCCGATGCCGACGAACTGGGTGGTCACCTCGCGGCGCTCGGTCGTGTAGCCGATCTGGCTGCCCAGGTCGCGGTAGACGTCGCTGAGCTCCTCGGCGCTCGCCGCCGCGTGGTAGCTCCCGCCGGTCTCGTCGGCGATGCCCTGCAGCTGCTCGTGGTCCACCGGCACGGCCACCCGGTCTCCCTCGAGCTCGATGTAGCCCTCGTCGGTGCCGAACGCGATCGTTGAGACCGGCACCTCCGCCTCCCGCGCCGCGGCGATGGCCTGGTCCGGGCTGCGACCCCAGGTGTTCGTGCCGTCCGACATGAGCACGACCCGGGCCGGCGCTACCTCGCCCCCGCCCTCCTCGCCGACGAGCTGGGCCTGGAAGGTCCTGATCGAGTCGAGGCTGGAGTAGATTGCCTCGCCGATCGCGGTCCGCTCGGCCAGCTCCAGCGTGTCGATCGCGCGGGTCACGGAGCTGCGGTCGGTGGTTGGCGTCACCGCGACGGTGGCCGTGCCGGAGAACGTCACCAGCCCGAGGTTGATCCGCGGTGGCAGCAGGTCGACGAACTCCTTCGCCGAGCGCTGCGCGGCGACCAGCCGGTTCGGCTCGACGTCGGAGGCCTCCATCGACAGCGACACGTCGATCGCCATCACCACGGTGGCACGGTCGCGCGGCACCTGGACGTCCCGGGTCGGCCGGGCCATCGCCGAGGTCAGCGCCGCCAGGGCGAGCACCAGCAGGCCGAACGCGACATGCCGGCGCCACCCCGGGCGCTTGGGCACGATGCTGCCGAGCAGCTCCAGGTTGGCGAATCGGGCCGCGTACGCCTTGCGCCGCAGCTGCAGCACGACGTAGCCGGCGACCAGCGCGCCCAGCACCACCAGCAGCCACAGCCAGCCCGGGGACAGGAACCCCTTCACCGCAGCGCTCCCCCCGACGCGCCGCGCCGGCGGGCGCCGACGAACCGGACGATGTCCAGCAGCCAGTCCCGGTCGGTCCGCAGCTGCAGGTGCGCCGCGCCGGCTCGGCGGATCGCCGCGGCGGTTTCCGCCCGCTGCGCGGCCGCGGCGGTGGCGTACCGCTCTCGCAGGCCGCGCTTGCTCGTCTGGACCTCGAGCAGCCGGCCGGTCTCCGGGTCGACGAGGGTGAGCAGGCCCACCGACGGCAGCTCCAGCTCGACCGGATCGACCACCTCGACGGCGAGCACGTCGTGCCGGGCGGCGATGGCGCGCAGCGGCCGCTCCCATGACAGCTCGCCGAGGAAGTCGGAGATGACCGCCGCGAACCCGCGCCGGCGCGGCGGCCGGCGCAGCGCCTCGATCGCTGCCGCGAGGTCGCCGCGGCGGCCGCGCTCGGACCGCGGCGTGTCGATGATCCGGCGCAGCAGCCCGGTCGCGTGTGCCCGGCCGGACTGCGCGGGCAGCCGGATCACCCGCTCGCCGGTCGTCACCAGCGCGCCGAGCCTGTTGCCGCCGCGGGTGGTGAGGTGGGCAACCGCGGAGACCGCGGCGATCGCCATGTCCCGCTTCTCGCACTGCGCGGTGCCGAAGTCCAGGCTCGGCGAGAGGTCGACGACCAGCCAGGTCTCCAGCTCGCGGTCGGCGATCGTCTCCCGCACGTGCGGCACCGTCGTGCGGGCGGTGACCGGCCAGTCCATCCGGCGGACGTCGTCGCCCGGGTGGTACTCGCGCGACTCGCCGGGCTCGGAGCCTGGGCCGGGCACGAGTCCGAGGTAGTTGCCCAGCAGCAGCCCGTCCAGCTTGCGGCGGACGGTCAGCTCGAGCCGGCGCAGCACGGCGTTGGCCTCCTCGCTGCGCAGGATCCGCGGCGGGGAGTTCGCCGGTGGCCGCGGGCCCGCGACGGCGCCCGGGGTGAGGCCCCGATCGGTCACGCCGAACGCTCTCCCTGCTCGGGCCGGGCGGTCGTTCCGGGCGCCTGGGCCGGGCCTGATGGGGCCGGGCCCGCGGCGGGCGCGCCGCCCACCGCGAACCCAGGGCTCGCCGTGCCGGTCAGGCCCATCCCGTGGGCGGGCGGCGCGCCGGCCCGCTGCCGCGGCGTCACCTGCGGAAGCGGCACGGTCTGCAGCACCCGGCGTACGACGTGGTCGGCGGGAACGCCGTCGGCCAGTGCGTCGTAGGAGAGCACCAGCCGGTGCCGGAGCACGTCCGGTGCGATGTCGAGGACGTCCTGCGGCAGCACGTAGTCCCGCCCGCGCATGAGCGCGAGGCCGCGGGCCGCGGCGATCATGCCGAGGCTGGCTCGCGGGCTGGCGCCGTAGGCGACCCAGCCGGCGACGTCGGCCATGCCGTGGTCGCCGGCCGTACGGGTGGCGAGCACCACCCGCACCACGTAGTCCACCAGGGCGTGGTGCACGAAGACTCGGCTCGCGGCCTTCTGCAGCCGGAGCAGGTCGGCGGGGGCGAGCGCCTGCTCGGCGACCGGCGGCTCGACGCCCATCCGGTAGACGATCTCCCGCTCCTCCTCGCTGGTCGGGTAGTCGACCACGACCTTCATGAGGAAGCGGTCACGCTGCGCCTCCGGCAGCGGGTAGACGCCCTCGCTCTCGATCGGGTTCTGGGTGGCGAGCACCAGGAACGGCTGCGGCATCGGGTACGTCGTGCCCCCGATCGACACCTGTCCCTGGGACATGACCTCGAGCAGTGCCGACTGCACCTTCGCCGGGGCGCGGTTGATCTCGTCGGTGAGCACGAAGTTCGCGAACACCGGCCCCAGCTCGGTGTCGAACCGCTCCGAGCCGGAGCGGTAGATGCGGGTGCCGACGATGTCCGCCGGAACCAGGTCGGGGGTGAACTGCAGTCGGGAGAAGGTGCCACCGGCGACGGTCGCCAGCGTCTCCACCGCGAGCGTCTTCGCCACCCCCGGCACGCCCTCCAGCAGGCAGTGCCCGCGGGCGAGCAGGCACACCAGCATCCGCTCGACCATCCGGTCCTGACCGACGATGACCCGCTTCACCTCGAACAGCGCCCGCTCCAGCAGCGCCGCGTCGCGGGCGGGCGTGGGTGCCGCGGTAGCCGCGGTCTCGCTCACCATGCGGAAAGCAAATCGCACGCGGCGTGAGCTTCCCGTGAGATCACTGAGCAACCGTCCTGCGGCCGTTCGGGTGATCTTCGGGTTGGTTCTGGAGTGTGCGCGGAGTCCTGGTGTACCGTTCCACACGCGTCGGGCGGCTCCCCCCGTGGCCGCCCGACGCTTCATTCCCGCCCTGATGGGCATCATTGCGCTTTCTGTCGCTGACTCTCCGTCACAATGCCCTGGACGCGTCACTCATCTGGCGACGCCGTGGGCCGACTGACCTGGCTATCCGCCGATGGCGGACATCGGGCGGTCGGGCTGCAGGAACGACGGGTCGTCGATGCCATGCCCGGGCAGCTTCGGCGCGACCGCGGCGACGAACAGGTCGGCCAGCTCCGCGTCCGAGGCACCGGCCCGCAGCGGGGTACGAAGATCGGACTCGTCCCGGGCGAACAGGCAGTTGCGTACCTGACCGTCGGCGGTGAGGCGGACCCGGTCGCAGGCCGCACAGAACGGGCGCGACACCGACCCGATCACGCCCACGGTCGGCGGGTCGAGCCGCCAGCCGGGACGCCCCGGGCCGTCCAGCACGCGCCACGTCTCGGCCGGCGCGCTGCCCCGTCCGGGCAGCGGGATCGGCGACAGCTCGAACGACTCGCTCAGGTCGGCCAGGATCTCGTCCGCGGTCACCATCCGGGACCGGTCCCAGGCATGCTGGGGGTCGAGCGGCATCTGCTCGATGAAGCGCAGGGCGTACCCCTGCTCCAGCGCCCAGCGCAGCAGCGGGACCGCCTCGTCGTCGTTCTCCCCGCGCAGCAGCACCGCGTTCATCTTGACCGGCACCAGCCCGGCGTCCTGCGCCGCCGCCAGCCCGGCGAGCACGTCGGCGTGCCGATCCCGGAACGTGATCTGCCGGAACCGCTGCGGGTCCAGCGTGTCGAGCGAGACGTTGACCCGGTCCAGCCCGCCCTCGGCGAGCGCGGCCGCCTGGTCCGCGAGCTGGACGCCGTTCGTGGTCAGCGACAGCTCGGGCCGCGGGCGCAGCGCCGCCATCCGCCGGACCAGGCCGGGCACGCCGGGCCGCAGGAGCGGCTCGCCGCCGGTGAGGCGGACCGACGTCACGCCGAGCTCTACCGCGACCGCGACGAGCCGGACGATCTCGTCGTCGGTGAGCAGCTCGGCGCGTGGCAACCAGGGCAGCCCCTCGGGCGGCATGCAGTAGGCGCAGCGCAGCGAGCAGCGGTCGGTCAACGACACCCGCAGGTCGGTGGCGACGCGGCCATAGCGGTCGGTCATCCGCGCCGGCCGGGCCAATGCCACCTCGCTCACCTGGTCAGGCTAACCGCTCCGGGCGCCGGCACCCAGGGCGGCGACGGGATCAGGTGCCGGGTCGGGTGGCGCCGATGTAGCCGTCGAACCACATCGGCGAGATCTTGACCACGGACCCGGTGTGCGGAGCCTGCACCACTCGGCCGCCGCCGAGGTAGATCGCCACGTGGTGGATCGTCGACGGCCGGCTGGTGTCCCACGCCCAGAAGACCAGGTCGCCCGGCATCAGCTCGTCGTAGGACACGTGCCGGCCGGAGCGGTACTGGTAGCCGCTGTAGTGCGGCAGGTAGATGCCCACCTGGGCCCACGCCCACAGCGCCAGGCCCGAGCAGTCGAAGCCCGGCGTGGGACCGGCGAGCCCGAAGGTCGGGCCGTCGGCGTCGCCGCCGCCCCAGACGTACGGCGTGCCGAGCCAGCGCAACGCCGCGTCGGCGACGTGCTGGCCCTTGGCCGGTGACCACCGGCCACCGCCGGACCAGGCCGGCGCCGCCGCCAGCGTCGAGGACTCCGACGAGCCGGACCGGGAC
>JBKOXW010000154.1:0-14171 GCA_046744115.1 Actinomycetota bacterium
GCCCCCGTGGCTGGCGATGCCGTGCAGGAAGATCACGACCGCCCGGGGCGGCGAGCGCCCACCGAACCAGCGAAGGTAGTGAAGCCTCACCCCGTCGCTGGCCGTGACGAACCGGCTCTCGGCGCCCCGGCCGGCCAACGCGCCCCACTGTGGGTCAGCGCTCACCATGGTGACGGAACGCGCCAGCTACGTCGGCGGCCTGGGGGCGCATGGCTTGGATTCTCGACTCGCGCACCGTCGAGGTCAAACCAACCTGTCCGCCGGGCTCCGCGCTCATGCACCATCCCGTACAACGATGCGCTGCGTCCCAAGATCCAGCGCCCCATCCTCGGTCGCGATCGACGCGGTGATCACATCGCCCGCCTTGAGGTACGCGGGATTCCGTTCCTGCCGGGAGAAGAAGAGCCTCCACTTGAGCGGCGTCGGCATCAGCTCCCCCATCCGCGCCACGATCGTGGGCGGCGCGCGCAGGGCGGTACCGCCCGGCGTGCCGGTGAGGACCAGGTCACCCGGATCGAGCGGCTGGAACCGAGCCAGCAGGGTCAGCGCCGCCGCCGGCCGGGTGATCATGGCGGCCACCGTCCCGTCCTGCCGCAACTCACCGTTCACCCACAGCCGCAGCCGCAGTCCGGACAGCCGGAGGAACTCGTCCGCATCGAGCAGGACCAGGCGGGGACCGGTCGGGGTGAAGGTCGGATAGGACTTGCTCTCGTAGAACTGACCCTTCTCCAACTGCACGTCGCGGGCGCTGAGGTCGTTACACATCACCAGGCCTGCGACATAGCGGGGCAGCTCAGCGTCGGTCACGGTGGTCCCCAGGGCAAGCCCCCGGCCCATGACTAGGGCCACCTCGAGCTCATAGTCGAGGAGCCGCACGTGCCCCGGCCTGACGACATCGTCCCTTGGCCCGCTGACGGACGCCGAGCTCTTCCGGAAGAACACCGCCGGCGGATCCTGTCCAAAGCCGCTCTCGCGGGCGTGGCTGCGGTAGTTCACCGCCTGCGCCACCACCCTGCACGGCGCCGTCACCGGCGAGAGCAACGACATCCCGTCGGCCGGCACACCCCCCTCGCGGGCGGCGTCCGCCGCGCGCACGGCCTCCAAGCCCATCGCGAGGAGTACGGCGGTGCTGGAGAACTCGGCGTCGACCAGAAACGCCTCGCTTCCGCGCTGGACATACCACCGGTTGGCCGTCCGGATGACGTTGATACTCAGGAGCGCCTCCTCGCTTACGATCCGTGCGCCATTCGCCGTGGACACCGTCGACGTTTGGGCGGGTCAGGTCGCTGGGATGTGGTGCCTCCGCATCCTGCCAGGGTGGCGGCGACTGGGCAGGGGTGTGGCTAGCCGCGGCGTCCCGCCGCGTCAGTGGAAGACAACCTTCAGCGCGACGATCGCGAGCCCGACCGCGAGACTCAGCGCGCCGTACCACAGCCGGCCGGGCAGCCAGCCGTGACCCATGGCGCCGGCCATCCAGCCCCAGACGCCGAGTGCCGCGACCGCAAGCCACATCGACACCGAGACGGCGGCCGCGGTCGTCATCACGTCCAGCGCTGACAGCGCGATCAGCACGAGCGGCCAGAGAGTGACCGCGACCACCGGCCAGCTCTCGGACGCCAGCCGGCGCCGGCTGCCCCGGCTAGCCTCACGCCCGAGCCCGACGCGTTCCGCCACGAAGCCCGCGTAGACCTCCGCCAGGAAGAGCACCACCGCGGTGCCCGCGACCGACAGGGCGGCATCCACCGCGGCCGGCTCCTTCTCACTGAGCACGGCCAGCACGCTGAGCAGGATGATCGTGCCGTAGACCGCCTCGCGCAGCCGCTCTACGCTGCGGTGGTGCCGGTCGGCGGCAGCCTGCCGCCGGATGCCCGCGATGCGCATCTGCACCACCACCGAACGCCATCCGGCCCCCGACCCCGCCCGTCCGGCCTGGGCACGGAGCAGTGGAGGTAGGACTTGACCCGCGGAGGCTGCACCTCCGACGCTCACGTGGTCTGAGACCCGCCGTCCACCGCAGGCCAGCAGCGTACGCCACGGACGCGGAACAGCCAGCTTGTCGGGCCCAGTAGTCCGGCCGACGGCTTCTGCCCGAGGTCGAAGGCTCCGAGGCTGGCGATCGCCGGCATGGCCAAGCGAACCTGGGATGTCCGCGCGAACCGGATCGGGCGGGAGCGGCGGGTGATCTTGACGGGAGATCTTCCGGCGCGGGTCACTTCGAGCGCGCTTCGTGGGCCGATCTCGGAGCCTCCAGGAAGCCCCGGCGAAGCCTTCAGACCCGTCTCCGCGGAGCGGCTGACCGAAGATCTGACCGGCAAGATCCTACACAGCGACATGGCAAGCACCACATGTGGCAGGTGGCCGAACACGACCCTTCGCAGACCTGAGCTCGGGCGGTGACATGGACACGTTCGTCGTCATCCTTGAAGCGGGCATCGTCCTCAGCGCGATCTTCCTCGGGGTGCGCACCGGTGGGATCGGCCTGGGTCTGTGGGGTGTGGCCGGCACCGCGATCCTGATCTTCGTCTTCGGGCTGAACCCGGCTTCGCCGCCCCTGGACGCATTCTTGATCATCATCGCGGTCATCACCGCGTCGGCGACGATGCAAGCGGCTGGCGGAATCGACTACCTCGTCGAGGTCGCGTCGAAGATCATCAGACGCAGTCCGAGGCGGATCGTCTATGTGGCCCCGCTGGTCGCGTTCCTCTTCACGGTCGGGGCCGGCACGTCGAACATCTTCCTAGCGCTGATCCCGGTGATCTACGAGACGTCCTACCACAACGGCATCCGCCCGGAGCGGGCGCTGGCCACTTCGACGATCACCTCGGGTCTGGGGATCACCGCCAGTCCGGTGTCGGCCGCGATGGCGGCGTACCTGACGCTTGTGCCGAGCGGCTTCACACTCGTCGAGATACTTGCCATCACGATGCCGGCGTCGATCGTCGCATGCATCCTGACGTCGGTCGTCCAGTCACGCATCGGCAGGGAGCTCGCCGACGACCCGGAGTTCCAGCGACGGGTTGCCGCCAGTGACATCACGATGCCGCCGGCGCTGGTCGGGTCAACCGCTGCCGACCCGCGCGACCGGCCGCCTACCGCGGGCCGGCGTGAGCAGGCCGGGCAGGGCGACAACGCGGCTGCGATCGGACCCGGCACGGTGGCGGGCGGCGGGGAGCGGGTCCGTCGGGATGCGGCCGGCGCGCCATCGGCACCGGGCGGGCCGCCGCCGGATGGCACGGCGGTGCTGAAACCCGGCGCCATCCGAAGCGCCATGATCTTCCTCGTCGGCGTCGTGGTCATCACCGTCATGGGGCTCTTCAGCCGCCTGCGGCCGGAAGTGACAGTGGACGGCGAGACGGGCCCGCTGGGCGTGACCACGGTCATCGAGCTTGTGATGTTCACGGTCGCGCTGGTGATCCTGCTGTCGACTTCGGTCAAGCCCGGCGACGTGCTGAGGCAGAGCCTGTTGGCCGCAGGATTCGTGGCTGCGATAGCGCTGCTCGGCATCGCCTGGATGGCCGAGACGTTCATCGAGAACAACATCGTCACCGTCGTCGAGCCGATCGAAGACTTCGTCAAGAACCACCCGCTCTTCCTCTTCCTCGCGGTCGCGCTGTTCCTCGTCGCCGGCCTGACGACCAGCCAGTCCGCCACTACCCACACGCTCATTCCGCTCGGGCTGGCCGGCGGCCTGCCCGTGGCGTCGGTGACCGCGATGTGGCCCTCGGTGGTCGGCGTGTGGCTGTTCCCGGCCAACGGCCCGCAGATCGCCGCGGTGAACATCGACCGCACCGGCACCACCCGGCTGAGCCAGGTCCCGGTATGGCACTCGTTCACGATCCCGATGCTGGTGTCGTGGGTGTCGGTGGTCGCCACCGGCCTGCTGATCGCCGGGATCTTCTTCTGACCCGGAACGGCCAGAACGTCCGCGAGGAACGCGTCGGTTCTGGCTTCCATCCGGGTGCGCCCAGCAGGTAGGCCATCGAACGGCCCTCATCGCAACGCCCAAGACCTCAATTGGGCCTTGCCCACAAGAGCGCGAGTACGGAAGCCTCTCATGCGGTCAACGCGTTACGCGACTGGTGGCTGGGGGTGCGGAATCAAGATGCTCGGGGCTATCCGCCGTCATCGGCGCGATCGTCGCCGCCGAGATCGCCGTCACCCGGCTGCTGCCCTGGGCGACCTCGCACAGGTACGACCGATGAAGGTAGCCATCGTCGCCTGTCTGGCCTGCGCGCTGCTCGCGTCGCTGCCAGCGCCCGCGGTCGCTGCGGACGATGAATCACGCACGGTCGTGTTCCGCACCCGCTTCACCGGGCTCGTCGCCGCCGCGACGTGGACGACATGCCCGCGGCCCTCCCTGGGCGACCTGTGCATGGACACCACTCTGCTGGCCTTCGACAGTAGGACCCGGGACGGAAAGCTGCGATCCCGCGCCCCGGTGGTGCGCACCCTCACGTTCGTCTACCGGGTGGTCGGAGGCGAGTTCGGGACGACACCGGTGGCCGAGTGGTTCGGTCGGACCGAGGCCGCGATGGTCGACGGCACCCCGCGGCTCGGGCACGCACAGGCGCAGGCGGTCGTCCCGGTGCTCATCTGCAGCATTTTCGACCCAGGGTCGGGGCTGACCTGCCCGGAGAGTGCGGCGGTCGACGTCGTCTGGACCGGCACCGGTCCGCTGGAGCGGATCGCCGACCACACGGTGCGCCGCGATCGGCTGCGGTTGGAGAATGCCTGGACCCGCGGCTGGCAGCGCGCCGCGACAGCGGACGGGACGGTGGCCGAGACCCCGCCCGGGGTACTCATCGCTGCCGACCTGACCCGGGTCGACCAGGGCGAGATCGTCGTCCAGCACCCGTTCGAGTAACCGGGATGAGGCTCGGGGCGGGCGTCAGCGCTCGTACCCTCCAGCCATGTCCGCGCAGCTTCGCCGGTACCGAATCTCAGCCGGCAACGCCTCGTTGTTCGCCGAGGAGTGGCGTCACGGTGTGCTGCCCCTTCGCCGGCGGTACGGTTTCCGCGTCGAGGGCTGGCTCGTCGACGGCACCGACGAGTTCGTCTGGCTGCTCCAGCACGACGACCGCGAGACCTTCGACGCGGCCGACGCGGCCTACTACGCCTCCACCGAGCGGAGGTCGCTCCAGCCCGATCCTGCTCGTCTGATCGAGGAGGCCCGCCAGGACTGGGTGACACCCATCGACTGATCGTCCGCTGGCTGCGCCGGCTGGTCGCGGCTCCCCTCGGACGCTCTCCGCGATTGATCGGCGCGAGGCCCGGGGAGTTGCCGGGCTCAATCCAGCCGAAACGGCTGGCCAGCCCCGCGGGTATCACCGAATCCCTCTGTCGCTGCCCTAACGCCGGGCGCAGGAGCAGCCGACGGGCGTGACGCTTCGCGGACAGCCGCGGTCCCGGGGCTCATGAGAGACTCCGGTTGGATTGCAACGGAGGCGATGCCGGTGGCCAAACTCGTTCGACCGCGGCAGGGCAAGATCATCGCCGGGGTCTGCGCCGGGCTGGCCGAGCGGTTCGACGTCAGCGTGACCCTGATCCGGATCCTCTTCGTCGTCTTCGCCATCACCGGCGCCGCCGAGCTTCTCTATCTGATCTTGTGGGTGGTCATCCCCAAGGCCCCGGGCTAGTGTCCCGAATCGAGGGCTTTGTCGCTGCCGACCATCCGCCACAAGCTGGCAGGCTCACGCATGTCCTACCTCGCTCGACGAGCCCGACGTGAACAGCCCAACGGGGCAGGAGACGCCGGTACCGCCGAGGCCGCAGTAGCCGTTGGGGTTCTTGGCCAGGTACTGCTGGTGGCAGGCGACACCCGGGCAGAAGGACACAGCACTGCCGGTCAGTCTGCTGCCAAGCTGCTGCCAAATGATCACAGCTTGGCTCCAGAAGACCGGATCCTATGCCGTTGACCTGGGCTTTTGGGTGGAGCTGAGGGGATTCGAACCCCTGACCCCCTCGATGCGAACGAGGTGCGCTACCGGACTGCGCTACAGCCCCGAGGAACGCGTACAGGTTAGCAGGACCGGCGAACGCGACCGTCAGTCGTTGACCGCGCGGGGCCGCTCGGCGATCTCCGCCTCCTCGATCTCGGCGAAGATCGGGTCGTCGTCGTCCAAGCCCACGACCGAGGCGCCGCTGACTCCTGGAGCGGCGGGCTTGGTCACGTACGTCGGCACCGGCACCGGCACCGGCTGCCAGCCCGCACCGGCCCACTCCACGTCGTGTCCGGTCGCCGCCGTGCCAGCGCGGCGAGTCTGCGCGGCGGTCGCGCCGCGGCCGGTCCGCACCGTGTGCGAGCGGCCGGCGAGCCGGGCCCGCGCCTGCTCGACGCGGGTGGCGTGTCCGGGACGCTCGGGTCTGGTCAGCTGCGCTGCCCGCCAGCTGCGCCGCTCCTGGTCCCGGCGGATCTGACGGCGCAGCCCGCACACGTAGGCGACGACCAGCATGGCGCCGACCGCAGAGGCGACCCACAGCCATCGGGTGAGCAGCAGCGCGCCGACGGCGCCGAGCACCGCGACCAGTAGCAGTCCGGCGCAGGTCCGACGGCGGCGGGCGAGCAGGCGCGCTCGCGCCTCGGCCCGCGCTCCGGCCCGGGCGACCGGGTGCGGTACGGGGTCCTCGGCTTCGGTTCGACGGCGGAGCACGCGCATCGCGGTCGCGAACCGGTCGACCGACCGTTCCTCGTCGGCCTCGTCATGCTTTCGGACGAACATCGGGACCAGAACGACGAGCCACATGACGACGAGCACGATGACCATGAGGATGGTCGAGCTCACCGTGCCCCTCCCGTCACACCAATCACAGCGGTGATCACACGCTAACGATCGGAAGTGCGTTCGCCGGGGAGGCACAACGGTGTGTCGGCAAGGAAACGTGCTGGCGGGAGGCGTGTCCGGGGTCTAGCGGCACTCGTTCAGCGGGCCATCGCGCGCAGTTGACGCACCAGACCGCCCGGCACGTCCTCGACCGTGAGCGCGTAGCTCACGTGGTCCCGCCAGCCCCCGTCGATGTCGAGGTAGCGGACGAGGTACCCCTCCTCGCGGAACCCGAGCTTGGCGACCACCCGCCGGCTCGCGACGTTCTCCGGGCGGATGTCGATCTGGATCCGGTGCAGCCCGACCGGGCCGAAGCAGTGGTCGGTGGCGAGCGCGACCGCGGTCGTCATGATGCCCCGCCCGGCGACCGCCTGGTCGATCCAGTAACCGATGTGGGCGGATCGGAGCGCGCCGCGGACCACGTTCGTCACGGTCAGCTGCCCGACGAAGCGATCGTCATAGGTCACCACGAACGGCAGCATCGCTCCCGCCTTCGCCAGCCGGCGGGTGCTGGACATCAGCGACGGCCAGGCCGCCGCGGTGTGCCGGGCGCCCCAGGGTTGAGTGGCGGTCGGCTCCCACTGGGCCAGCCACGCCTCGTTACGCAGTCGCAGCGAGCTCCACGTCGTGGCGTCGCGCAGCCGCGGCGGCCGCAGGCCGACGCGGTCGTATGACAGCCGCGCCGGCCAACCCGGATGGCGGCTCATACTCGATTGTCACGCTCCCAGTCACGCGGCCGGCCAGTCCGGGCGGTCACCCGTCCCAGCCGGCCCGGTCAGCCGGCCCGGTCGTCGCCGACCCGGTCAGGCGCCGGCGAGCAGCATCGGGATGACGGTGACCTGGCCGCCCGGGACAACCTCGGTCACCTCCTCGCCGATCACGATGAGACAGTTGGACCGGGCAAGACTTGCGATGAGGTGCGAGCCCGGGCCACCGACCGGCTCGACCACGTACGACCCGTCCGCTTCCCGCTGCAGCAGACCGCGACGATACTGCCGGCGGCCGGCCGGGGAGGACATGCTCTGCAGGGCGGTGGCCGTGACCGTCCGCCGGAACAGCCGCCGCTTGCCGAGCATCCGCCGCAACGCCGGGCGGACGAACACCTCGAACGACACGAGCGCGCTCACCGGGTTGCCGGGCAGGCAGAACAGCGGGATCCGCTCATCGCCGAGCACGCCGAAGCCCTGGGGCATGCCTGGTTGCATGGCAACCCGGGTGAACTCGACCGTGCCTACCTCGACCAGCGCCTGCTTCACCACGTCGAACGCGCCGGCGCTCACGCCGCCGCTGGTGACGACGAGATCGGCCCGCTGCAACTGCCCCTCCAGCGCCTCCAGCACGAGAGCGTGATCGTCGGGCACGATGCCGACCCGGTAGACCTCCCCGCCCGCGTCCCGCGCGGCGGCGGCCAGCGCGTAGCTGTTGCTGTCGACGATCTCGCCGATCCCCGGGAGCTGGCCGACGTCGACCAGCTCGCTGCCGGTCGAGATGACGGCCACCCGTGGCCGCGGCCGGACCAGCACGCGCTCGCGACCGATCGCGGCGAGCAGCCCGACCTGGGCCGGGCCGATCGGGGTGTCCGTGGAGATCGCCTGGTCACCGGTCCGGACGTCCTCGCCGACCCGCCGCACGAACCTGCCCGGCTCGGTCGGCCGGTCGATGCGCACCCGGGCGACGCCGCCGTCGGTCCACTCCACCGGCACGACCGCATCCGCGCCGAACGGCATCGGCGCGCCGGTCATGATCCGCAGGCAGTGTCCCGGCGAGACGCCGCGCGGCGATCGGGAGCCGGCCGGGATGTCGCCGACGACCGCGAGCACCACCGGGTCCTGCTCCGTCGCGCCGGCCGTGTCGGCCGCCCGGACCGCATAGCCGTCCATGGACGAGTTGTCGAAGCCGGGCAGCGGCGCCTGCGCGTAGACGTCCTCGGCGGACAGCAGCCCCTGCGCGTCGAGCAGGGCAAGCTCGATCGGCTCCGGCACCCGCAGGTCCGCGAGCACCCGGTCGAGATGCTCCTCGACCGTCCGCATCGGGCTCACCCACGCCCTTTCCGGCGCCCCGGCCGGACGGCCGCGCCCCTCACGCCCGCCCCGCGACGAAGTCCTCCAGCCAGCGCCGGAACTCGGGTCCGAGGTCCGGTCGCTCGCAGGCCAACCGCACGATGGCGCGCAGGTAGTCGGCCCGGTCGCCGGTGTCGTAGCGGCGGCCACGGAACACCACACCATGGACCGGCTCCCCGTCGAGCAGCGTCGCCCGCATCGCGTCGGTCAGCTGGATCTCCCCGCCCCGGCCGGGCGGAGTCTCCCGCAGTGCCCCGAAGATCCGCGGCGATAGCACGTACCGGCCGATGATCGCCAGGTTGCTCGGCGCCTCCTCCGGGCTGGGCTTCTCGACCAGGTCGGAGACCGCCACGACGCCCTCGTCCTCGGTGGGCTCGGCCGCCACGCAGCCGTACAGCGACACCGAGTGGCGCGGGACCTCCATCAGGGCCACGACGGATCCGCCCTCCGCGGTCTGCACGGCGAGCATCTGCTCGAGCAAGTGATCGCGGGCGTCGATGAGGTCGTCGCCAAGCATGACGGCGAACGCCTCGTCTCCCACGTGCGACGCGGCACACAGCACGGCGTGACCGAGCCCGCGGGGGGTGCCCTGGCGGACGAAGACGAGGTCGGCCAGCTCGGCGGAGCGTCGCACCGCCTCCAGCCGGTCCGCGTCTCCCTTCTTCTCGAGCGCTGCCTCCAGCTCGGGAGCCCGGTCGAAGTGGTCGGCGATGGCATCCTTGCCGCGGCCGGTGACCACGAGCACGTCGGTGAGGCCGGCCCGCGCCGCCTCCTCGACCACGTACTGCAGGGCCGGGGTGTCGACGACGGGCAGCAGCTCCTTAGGCACGGCCTTGGTGGCCGGCAGGAAACGGGTGCCAAGCCCGGCCGCCGGGATGACGGCCTTCCTTGCCGGTCGCGCAGTCGACATGCCGGGAGACTAACCGTCATGGGTGACCTCGCCGACAAGGCGGCGTGGCGGACACGCGCACGAATGGCCCGGGCGGCACTCTCGCCATCGGCCCTGGTCGGCGCGGCCGATGCGGTGAGCCGGCACGTGCTCACCCGGCTGCGCGGCAATCCGCGGGTCGCCGCGTACGTCCCGGTCGGCGCCGAGCCGGGGTCGCTGCGGATGCTCGACCTGATGCGCGGTGGCGGCACGGTCGTTCTCCTTCCGGTCGTCACCGGGGACGATCTGGACTGGGCGGTCTACGACGGCGCCGACCGGCTGGTCGTCGGCCGGTACCGGCTGCTGGAGCCGGCCGGCCCGGCGCTCGGGGCTCCTGCGATCGCCGGCGCGGACGCGGTCCTGGTTCCTGCGCTGGTCGTCGATCACCGCGGCAACCGGCTCGGCAGGGGCGCCGGGTACTACGACCGCGCCCTGGCCCTGGTTGCGCCGACCACGCCGGTCGTCGCCCTCCTGCACGACGGCGAACTCGTGCCCGAGCTGCCCTCGGACGCATGGGACCGTCCGGTGACCGCAGTGGTCACCCCGCGCGACGGCTGGACGCCACTCCCCCTCGTGACGCACCATGGGAGTTAGCAGTCAGGCCATCAGAGTGCCAACAGGAGGTCGGCGGTGCCGAGGTACCAGTACGCCTGCACGGAGGCCGCGTGCGGGCACCGGTTCGAGGCGGTCCAGTCGTTCTCCGACGACCCGCTGACGATCTGTCCGCAGTGCGAGGGCCGGCTCCGCAAGGTCTTCTCCGCCGTCGGCGTCGTCTTCAAGGGCTCCGGCTTCTACCGGACGGACAGCCGCGCCGCGGCGAACGGCAAGAGTGGTAGCGACACGCCAGCCGGCTCGGATCGCGCATCGTCGTCCTCCTCGTCGCCTTCGTCGTCTTCGTCGACCTCGTCGGAGTCCGGTGGGTCCGGGACGAGTTCGACGTCGTCTGGCACAACGAGTAGCACCAAGGCCGCCGCGTCGTAAAACGGTTGTCCACAGGCACACCTGATATCCACAGATTTCCTCGCGGGGGTTGCCGGTCGGCACGTCCCGCTTAGCGTTCGGTCCCATGAACGCCGCCTCCCCGGCGCGGGGCCGACCGGACGTCCGCCTGCTGCTCGCCCGGCTTGCCGGCTGGCCGCGGCTGCTGCTCGCGGCCGTGCTGTTCGTGACGGCGGGCTCGGTCTGGCTCGCGGACGCCCGAGTAGGCGCCGGCGACCGGGTGTCCTCGGGGGTGTCGGTGCTGGTTGCAGCCCGCGACCTCGCGGGCGGCGCGACGGTCGGAGCGGCGGACGTACGGCCCGTGCCGTTCGCGCCCGAGCGAGTGCCCGCGGGCGCGCTTGCGGCGGCCCGCCAGGCGGTCGGTCAGCGGCTGTCCGGGCCGGTCCGGCGGGGCGAGCCGATCACCGACGCGCGCCTGCTCGGTCCCGGCTTGGCCACCGGGCTGTCCTCGGAATCGGTCGCCGTCCCGGTCCGGCTGGCCGACGGCGGCACAGCCGCGCTGCTCCGCCCGGGAGATCGTGTCGACCTGCTCGCGGTGCGGGTGCAGGCGATCCCCGGCGGCGAACCCCTGACTGAGCCCGACCCACCACGGCCGGGGGACGCGGGCGCGGGCGGGCGAGCGCCCCCGCCGGACGAGGCGACCGAGGTCGCCGGCGCGAATCGGGCCGCGCCCGCAGGGCGCGACCGGGCGCCCGTCGTCGCCGCCGGAGTCCGGGTGCTGGCAGTTGTGTCCGACGCGGAGTCCGCCACGACCGATGGGGTCCTGATCGTGGTCGCGGCGTCCGACAGTGCCGCCGGGCGCATCGTGGCGGCCGGCGCGAGCGCGCAGGTCAGTGTCGTGCTGCGGGGCCAGGAGGCCGCTGAATAATCCCGACAGTCGCGAGCCGGGATCCAGCGGCCTCCTGAGCAGTCTACGGAGAAGGGATATCGCGGATGATCAAGGGGTTCAGGGACTTCGTCCTTCGCGGCAACGTGGTGGAGCTGGCGGTCGCGGTCGCGATCGGGACCGCCTTCACCGCGGTCGTCATCCAGTTCAGCAACTCGTTCATCAAGCCGCTCGTCGCGCTCGTCGGCGGCGGCGGTGCGGAGGGCGGCACGTTCGAGGTCAACGGGCAGACCTTCGACTGGGGGGCGTTCGTCAACGCCGCGATCTTCTTCGTCATCACAGCGGCGGTCATTTACTTCCTGATCGTCGCGCCGATGAACGCTCTGGAGGAGCGGCGCAAGCGGGGCCAGACGCCCGAGGACGTCCCACCGACCCAGGAGGAGCTGCTGACCGAGATCCGCGACCTGCTGAGGGCACAGGCCGGCCCGCGGCCCTGACCCGCGACTCGAGGCCCGGGGTCAGTCGAGGTCGCCCGCTTCGATCCTGGCGAGCCGGCGGGCCCGCACCAGCTCGTCCGCCGGCAGCGCGACCTCTCCCGTGGCCGGTCCGAGCGCGGCCAGCACGGCGGCCAGGTCGCGCAGCGACACGACACCGACGACGCGGTCGCCCTCGACCACGGGGACGTGCCGGATCCACCGGGCGGCCATCAGCCGGGCGACCTCGTGCACCGGCGCGTCCGGCGGCACGGTCTGCACGTCGCCGGCCATCACGTCGGCGACGGTGGTGCTGTCGACGTCCTTGCCGCGGCCGACCGCCCGAAGGACGTCACGTTCGGTCACGATGCCGACCAGCCGGTCGCCCTCCATAACGAGCAGCGAACCGGTCTGCTGTTCCCACATCCGGGTGGCGGCGGCCCGCAAGGTGTCGCGCGGGCCATCGGTCACGCTGGCGGGCGTCATCAACTCGGCTACCAGCACGGCAACCTCCTCTGCGACGACCGGTCGAGCCTATCCACCGCGCGCGACCGATCCGGCGCCCGGTGTCCGGGGCCAGGTGTCCGGATCCGGGGCGGGACAGGAGCGGAGCGGCCGGGCAGAATCGGGGACGTGGTGACGGTGCGGTACTGGGCGGGCGCGCGGGCCGCGGCAGGGTGCACGGAGCAGCGGGTCCACGCGGCGACCGTCGGCGAGCTGCTCACCGCGGTCGGCGGCCGGCGCGAACTGGACCGCGTCCTCGCCGTCTGCAGCCTGCTGGTGGACGGGTCGGCGGTTCGCCGCGAGGACGTCACGCACCCGCTGCCTGCCGAGGCGGTGGTCGACGTGCTGCCACCGTTCGCCGGCGGCTGATCAACGTCCGCGCTAAGGGCAGTTGACCCACTCGTCGGTGCCGTCGGCGAAGACCTGCCGCTTCCAGACCGGCAACCGGTGCTTGACCAGCTCGACCAGCCGCTCGCAGGCCGCGAACGCCTCGCCCCGGTGGGCCCCACTGACCGCCACGACGAGGGCCGCCTCGCCGACGTCCAGCACACCGACCCGATGGCTCGCCGCCACCGCGTGCACCAGCGGGTCCGCGCCGATCTCGGCCACGCACGCGCGCAGCGTGTCCGCCGCGGAGGGGTGGGCAACGTACTCGAGCGACAGTACCGGCCGCCCGTGATCGTGGTCGCGGACGACACCGAGGAAGAGGGCGACGCCGCCGGCGCCCGTGCGCTGCACGGCCGCCAGGTGGTCCGCGGCGGACAGCGGCACATCGGTGACTTGGCACAGCGACGGTTCGAGCGCGGTCACGGCACCTCCCCCGGCAACAGCTCCGACCGCTCCGATGATGCTCCACGCGCTGCCCCGCCGGCAGCGGGGTGCGAGACATGGTCGCCCGCGGCAGCGGGATGCGAGGCGTGCTCGCCAGCCGCGGCCGGGTGCGAGGTGTGGTCGCCGGACGCGGAGTGGTGCGCGTGGTCGCCGCCGCGGAGCTGGCCGAGCACGTGTCCGACGAGCGGAGCGAGCACGGCGAGGCCGTCTCGCACGCCACCGGGGCTGCCCGGGAGGTTGACGACCAGGGTCGTGCCGATGGCGCCGGCGAGCCCGCGCGACAGCACCGACGTGGGCACGCGGTCCCGCGCGGCGAGCCGGATCGCCTCGGCGATACCGGGAATCTCACGATCGAGCAGCGGCGCGGTCGCCTCCGGTGTGACATCGGTCGGCGTCAGCCCCGTACCGCCGCTGGTGACGACGACGGCCGCGCCCCCCTCGACGGCGGCGCGCAGCGCGGCGCGTATGGCCTCGATGTCATCCGGCACGACGACCGGCGCCGGCACCGCGAAGCCCAGAGCGGTCAGCAGGTCGGCGGCCAGCCGGCCGGACGTGTCCTCCCGATCGCCCCGGGCGGAACGGTTGGATGCGGTGATGATCGCCGCCTTTGTCCCCGCCGGCACGGCATCCACGCCGTCCGCCACGGCCCCGGTCTCCGACTGTCTCATGTGGAGGCCCGCTGCCACGTGCCCGAGCGGCCGCCCTCCTTGCGCTCGACTCGCACGTCCG
>JBKOXW010000024.1:0-16320 GCA_046744115.1 Actinomycetota bacterium
CCGCCGGGCTGCTCGCCGCGGCGGGCGCGGCGGTGAAGCTGTGGCCGGCGACGCTCCTGCCCGCGCTGCTGGTGCCCCGGGAGGGGCGCGGCCGGCTGCTCGCCGCGTTCGCCGGGCTGGCGGCGGCCGCCCTCGGGCTGACCGTTCTGCTGGCCGGGACGACCCGGCTGGCGTCACCGCTGACCTGGCAGGGTGAGCGCGGCCTGCAGGTGGAGTCGCTTGCGGCGCTGCCGCTGCTGTGGGGCAAGGTGGTCAGCCCGTCGACGTGGTCGACCCCGTACACCCGGTTCTACGCGTTCCAGGTCGAGGGCCCCTGGGTGGCCGCGCTGGACCGACTGACCACGTACGCCACTGTCGCCGCGCTCGTCCTGCTCGGCTGGCTGTGGTGGCGAGCCCTGCGTCGGCCGCCGGCGGACCGCACGCGCGCGCTCGCGCTGGCCGGCCTGCTCGGCGTCGCCGCGGCCACCCTGCTCGTGCTGACCAACAAGACGCTCAGCCCGCAGTACCTGCTGTGGATCGGCGCCCTGCTCGCCGCGCTGGGCTCCCTGGTCCCGGACGAGCCGCTGCTGGCCCCGGTCGGCCGGATGCTCCTGCTGGCCTGCGTGCTCACCCAGGTGATCTATCCGCCGCTGTACGACCTGCTGACCAGCCGGTCCCGGCTCAGCGCGATCCCGCTGACCCTGCTCACGGTGCGGAACGCGCTGCTGGTGGCGGTGGCGGTGCTGGTCGTCGGCCGCGTCGTCGCGCTCACCCGGCGCCGGTCCGTTCCGGCCGCCGGATGAGCCGAGAGGTGACGGCGTCGCTGGCGGGCGAGCGCCGGCTGGGCGACGGGTGGCGGCGGTGGGCGGTGGGGTCGCGGGCCGCGGACGTCGCGCTGGTCACGGCGGTGCTGATCGCCGGCTCGGTGAGCCGGCACGCGGTCTACACCGACTACGGGATCACGATCCTGATCGGGTCGGTGGCCGCGCTCGGCGCGGCGGTCTGGTGGGGCGCCGGGGTGGACCCGCCCAGCCGGGCCGGCGCGCTGGTCGCGTTCGCCGGAGCGGTGTTCGCCCAGGTGATCAAGCCGCCGTACATGAACGTCGAGGGCGGCACGTGGCTGCTCCGGGCCGGGGTGTGGGTATGCCTCGGCGCCACCGTGCTGGCCGCGGCGCTGGTCCTGCCTCCCCGTGCCGGCCGGCCGCGCGGTCGCGTCGCGGTCGCGGTCGGCGCTCTGGTCGGGACCGCACTCGCGTACGTGCTGGTGATCCGGGGCAGCGTCCGGCCGCTGATCGACGTGTGGGCGATCCTGCAGGGCGCCAGCCTGGGCGTGGCGCACGGCCAGAACCCGTACGACATGGCCTTCGCCGATGTCCCGCGCGGGCAGGTGGACGACTGCTTCAACTACCTGCCGATGTCGTTCCTGCTGCCGGTGCCGTCGCGGCTGCTGCTCGGCGACGCCCGGTACGCCGGGGCCGCGGTCGCGCTCGCGGGGATCGCCGCGCTGGTGTGGTGGAGCAACCGGACACGGTGGGCCCAGCTGTCCGTCGCCCCTGCGCTGGCGCTGCTCGTCGGCGTGCTGCCCGGCGCGCTCTACGCGGTGCAGCAGGCGTGGAACGAGACGATCCTGCTCGGCGCGCTCGTCGGCGCCGCCGTGCTGGTCGCCGCGCGCCGGCCGTGGTGGGCCGCGGCCTGCCTGGCGGTCGCGCTGGCGACCAAGCAGCACATGGTCCTGCTGCTGCCGCTGTGGGCGCTGTGGCCGGCGTTCGGACCGCGCCGGGCGGTGGCCGCCGCTGCCGGTGCCGGGGCGGTGACGCTGCCGTGGCTGCTCGCCGACGCCGACCGGTTCTGGCACTGCGTGGTCGACTTCTTCCTGGACCTGCCGGCGCGGGTGGACTCGCTGTCGGTCTGGCAGCTGCTGCCGGGCCCGCTGCGGCTGGTCGCCCTGCTCGCGCTGACCGCTGCCGCCTACGCGCTGGCCATGCGCCGGCTGCCGCGCACGCCCGGCGGCCTGCTGCTTGGCAGCAGCCTGGTGTTGGCCGCGTTCGGCCTGGCGAACAAGCAGAGCTTCCTCAACCAGTGGCTGCTCGCCGCCCAGCTCGTCGTCGCCGGCCTCGCCCTCGCTTCGGCGCGTTCGAGGACCTCGGGGTGACCGGTGCGGACAGCGAGTCGTGGCTCGAGCGGGAGTGGGACCGGAAGTGGGGTCCGCGCTGATCACGCTCGACACGTCCGCCCTCATTGCCCTGCTCGCGCGGCGCGATCCCGCCCACGGCCAGGTGCGGGCCGCGGTGGCTGGCCGGCGCGGCCCGTTGCTGGTGCCAGCCGCGATCCTGGCCGAGGTCGACTACCTGATCAGGCGCCGGGTCGGCCAGCGCGGCCTCGGCATATTCCTCGACGACCTGGCCACGGGGGCGCTGACGTACGACTGCGGCGACCGCGACCTGCCGCGCATCCAGGAGCTGGTCACGAGGTACGAGGGCCTGCCGCTCAGCGTCGCCGACGCGTCGGTGGTGGCGTGCGCCGAGCGCAACGGCGGGCAGGTGCTGGCGCTCGACCACGACTTTACGGTCGTGGCGAGGGAGGGAACGATCGCGGTGTCGCCCTGACTGCGGGTCAGAGTGGGCCGCGGCAGAGGCGGAGCACCGCGTTGCCGAGGGTGACGCCGTCGTGGCCGAGGGCCTCGCGGTAGCCGGCCAGCACCGACCGCTCGCGGCCGAGCTCGACCCGGACCCCGCCGGCGGCGATCCGGGCCGTCTGCACCCTCCGGGACAAGCGTGCTCGTTCGGCCACGAGTCTGGCGATGCCGGCGTCGATCGCGTCGATCTGGTCGCGCAGCAGCGGGATGAGGTCGGCCTCGAGCTGGGCGGCGGCGCCGCGCTGCTCCGCCGGCGTGTCGGCGAGTGGCTGGGTCATCGTCGGCTGGGTCATGGCGGGCTCCTGTCGGCGTTCCCGCCCGGGTGTCCGGCACCGAAGACGACGAACGCCCCGGGGCCTGAAGCCCGGGGCGTCGGTGTGGTCTTGGTCAGACGACGGCGACGGATACCGGACTCCGGTACCCGTAGAAAAACTCGTACGCCATCGCGTGCACGCGACGACGGTACGGGCTGGCTGCGCCGGCTGTCCAGCGTGTCCCACCAGGTGGGCCACCTGGCCCGGCGCCGAGCGCCGCGCCGGCCGGGGAACGTCGGCCGGCGGGCATAGGCTTGCGGCGAGATGAGCAGCCCACCCAAGACGAGCCCTGTCCTGGAGCGCTCGGCCGAGGAGAGCACGGGGCAGCGGCAGCGTCCGCGCCGTCCGGTGCGGCTCGCGGTCGACCCGGACACGCTGCTGGACTCGCTGAACCCGCAGCAGCGGATCGCCGTCCAGCACACCGGCTCGCCGCTGCTGATCGTGGCCGGCGCGGGCTCGGGCAAGACGCGCGTGCTCACGTACCGGATCGCCTACCTGCTCGCGCATCGCGAGGTGCAGCCCGGCGAGATCGTCGCGATCACGTTCACGAACAAGGCCGCCGGCGAGATGAAGGACCGGGTCGCCGCGCTGGTCGGGCCGCGGGCCCGCTCGATGTGGGTGTCCACGTTCCACTCGATGTGCGTGCGGATCCTGCGCGCGGAGGCGAAGACGCTCGGGCTGAAGACCACGTTTTCGATCTACGACCAGGCGGACTCGCAGCGGCTGATGACGCTCGTCGCGCGTGATCTGGACCTGGACCCGAAGCGGTTCCCCGGTCGGCTGCTGGCCGCGCAGGTGAGCAACCTGAAGAACGAGCTCGTCGACGACGAGAGCTGGGCCGGTAAGGCCGGCACGTCGATGGAGCGGACGCTCGCCGAGGCGTACGCGCTCTACCAGCGGCGGCTGCGCGAGGCCCACGCGCTCGACTTCGACGACCTGATCATGACGACCGTGCACCTGCTGCAGGCCTTCCCGGACGTCGCCGAGCGGTACCGCCGGCGGTTCCGGCACGTGCTCGTCGACGAGTACCAGGACACCAACCACGCGCAGTACGTGCTGGTCCGCGAGTTGGTCGGTACGGCCGAGCGGCGGACCGCCGACGGCGACGCGATCTCCGGCCGGCCGGCCGCCGCCACCGTGCCGCCGGCGGAGCTGTGCGTGGTCGGCGACGCGGACCAGTCGATCTACGCGTTCCGCGGCGCGACGATCCGCAACATCCTGGAGTTCGAGCGCGACTATCCACAGGCGACGACCATCCTGCTGGAGCAGAACTACCGCTCCACCCAGACGATCCTGTCCGCGGCGAACGCGGTGATCGCCCGCAACCCGAACCGCAAGCCCAAGAACCTGTGGTCGGACGCGGGTGCCGGGGAGAAGATCCGCGGCTACGTCGCGGACAACGAGCACGACGAGGCGGCCTGGGTGGCCGGCGAGATCGACCGGCTCGCCGACACCGAGGGCGTCCAGCCGTTCCAGGTGGCGGTGTTCTACCGGACGAACGCGCAGTCCCGGGTGTTCGAGGAGGTGTTCATCCGGGTCGGCCTGCCCTACAAGGTGGTCGGCGGCGTGCGCTTCTACGAGCGGCGCGAGATCCGGGACATGCTCGCCTACCTGCGGGTGATCGCCAACCCGACGGACGTGGTGAGCCTGCGCCGCATCGTGAACACGCCGCGGCGCGGCATCGGCGACCGGGCCGAGGCCTGCGTCGAGGCGCTGTCGCAGCGGGAGCGGATCTCGTTCGCCGAGGCGCTGGAGCGGGCCAACGAGGCGCCCGGGATCGCCGTCCGGTCGGCCGCCGCCATCCGCGACTTCACGACGCTGATGTCGGAGCTGCGCGGCGTCGCCGCCGGCGAGGGGTACGTCGGCGGCGCCGGCCCGGAGGGCACCGGGGCGGGCCCGGCCGCCGTGCTGGAGGCGGTGCTGGACCGCACCGGCTACCTCGCCGAGCTGGAGAAGAGCGATGACCCGCAGGACGAGTCGCGGGTGGACAACCTGCAGGAGCTGGTCGCGGTCGCCCGCGAGTACGAGGAGGGGCGGGCCGGCGTCGGCGCCTCGCTGGCGGACTTCCTGGAGCAGGTCGCGCTCGTCGCGGATGCCGACGCGGTGCCCGACGCGGACGGCGACGGCGGCGGGGTGGTCACGCTGATGACCCTGCACACCGCGAAGGGGCTGGAGTTCCCGGTGGTCTTCCTCACCGGGCTCGAGGACGGGGTGTTCCCGCACCAGCGCACCCTGACCGAGCCGGGCGAGCTGGAGGAGGAGCGGCGGCTGGCGTACGTCGGGATCACCCGGGCGCAGCGGCGGCTCTACCTGTCCCGCGCGGTCAGCCGGTCGGCGTGGGGCCAGCCGTCGTACAACCCCGCGTCCCGGTTCCTCGACGAGGTGCCCGACGACCTGGTCGAGTGGGAGCGGACCGAGCCGCGCCGGCAGCCACCGGCGCAGGCCCGGGTGGCGGCGGCGGGGCTGGCCCGCGGCACGCTGCGCGGCGGGGTCGGCAACCGGCCGATCCCGCATCTGGAGTACGGCGACCGGGTCACGCACGACGCGTTCGGCCTCGGCACCGTGGTCGGCGTGCGCGGCGAGGCGGAGAAGGCGCAGGCGCAGATCGACTTCGGCGGCGAGGTCGGGGTCAAGTGGCTGCTGCTCCGCTACGCCCCGGTCGAGAAGCTCTGACCCCGCACGGGCAGCCCGGCCCGGGCGTGCGCGATGAGACGAGTCGAGGTCCATCCCGGGTTCGTACCAGGAACCGGGGTTGTCACGCCGCTTCTCGGTACGAACCTCATGGGTGGACGTCGACGGTCAGCTCGTGCACGGCGGTGGGTGGCCGCGGCGCGAACGGGCGCGCGAGCACCAGCCGCCACCGGGCGGTGCCGGGCATCCGGCCGGCGACGACCGCGACGACCGGGGCGGCGTAGGACGAGGGTGGCTCGCCGCCCGGGTCGCGGACCGGGGCGCGGGCCGCCGGATCGGTCCGCACCGCGACCGCCGCAACGGCCGTCGCCGGTGAGCCGACCGGCTCGGCGGTCCACACGTTGCCGGAGCCGGCGAACGACGGGAGGCCGATCTCGGCGCGCTCGCCGACGGCGACGCGCACCCGCCGGGGAAGTCCGGACAGATCGACCGTCACGCCGGCCCCGGCCTCACGCCGGCCCGATGACGGGGCCCGCGTGCCAGCCCGCCCCGTCCCGCCAATAGTGCTGCAGCTGCTGGTCGGTGCGGAGCACGATCACCTCCAGGTTCATGTACCACGAGCCCTGGCACAGGCCGGCGACGGCGGCGACGTTCTGGCCGAACGTCGCGCTGTGCCGCCAGATCATGCTGCCCGAGGCGTTGTCCCGCCACCAATGCTGGACCGCCCCGCCGACCGCGACGCAGAGCTCGAAGTTGCCGTGCGGGCCGAGCTCGTTCGCCATCCCGTACTGGCCCTGGATCATCACCGGGGGCGTGAACACGCCGGAGCCGAACGTCGCGCCCGGATACCAGGTGAACGTCGGCTCGTGCCGCCAGAAGTGCTGCATCGTGCCGTCCGTGCGGGTGGCCACGCACTCCAGGTTGCCGTGCGCGTTGCCGAAGTAGTCGCTCTGGATCAGGGTCGCGCCGGACATCCGGATGCCCGAGCCGAACGTCGGGCCCTGGTGCCAGCCGCCGCCGTCGCGCCACCAGTGCTGCAGAGCGCCGCCGACCGCGATGACGACCTCGAAGTTGCCCGGGGCGTTGTAGTCGCCCTGCACGAACCCGGGGACGCCGAACGAGCCGGCCGGCCCGAAGACGCCGCCGTCGTTCCACGGTCCGCCGCCACCCCCGCCGGTCCACCAGTGGTGCAGCCGGCCGCCGGTCGTCGTGTAGATGATCTCCATGTTCCGGTTGAACGTCGTGCCGACGAGGGTCGGGCACACCGCGGCGTCCGAGGCGAACGACGACGCGGTGCCCCACGTCCAGGGCGGGCCGCCCTCCCGCCACCGGTGCAGCACCCGGCTCCCGTTCGAGCCGGCCACCTCGAGGTTGCGGTGCAGCGCGCCGTTGCCGCTCTCGTACAGGTTCCCGTTGTGCAGCCGCCGCTTGGTCCACGGGTCGGGGTTGGTGTTGCGCAGCCCGTACCGCCCGTAGACGTCGATGGACGTCTCGCCGTACCCGATCCAGCCGAACCCGCCCACGCCCCAGCCGGTGCCCCAGGAGTTCTTCACCAGCCAGGCACCCTGCCCGTCGTCGTAGCCGACGACCAGCGCGAAGTGCGCGCCCTGCAGCGTGTTGGTCGGGTCGGTGCTGCGTGTATAGACGCCGCTGGAGTAGCCCATCAGGTCGCCGTAGACCTCCAGCCAGGCGACCAGCGGGCCGACCGTGTCCAGGTGGTTCTTCCAGTCGCCGGAGCCGATCAGGTCGAACGCCGGGCCGCGCACCGACCGCCCGTTGCGGTCCGGCGTCGGCGCGTACGCCAGCGCGCCCGTGTGCCACGGCCAGCTGCCCGGATCGCAGATCCCGTTGTTGGCGAAGAACGTCGAGACCTCGCCGAGGTTGCCGAGGTCCGCGCAGCCCTTGCCGACGCCGTCGCGCGGGTCGGCCTCGGACAGCCGCGTCCAGTACGCGTGCTCGATCCGCACCATCGCCTCGACCAGCGCCGTGCCGGAGAACGCCCAGCAGGACTGGCACGGGTTCTGGTCGCGGACGCTGGTGATCCAGTTCTGCCCCCACCGGTTGCGCCAGTCGACCGACGCGGGCGGCGCCCCGGCCGCCGGCGGCGCCACGACGTCGGCGTCGAGGCCGAGCTCGGTCAGCAGGTCGTCGCTGAACGCCGCGCGCACCTCGTCCGGCTCGACCATGCCGCGCTGGATCCGCCTGACCGCGAGCCGCGGGTTGGTGCCCGGACCCAGCCGGCGCCAGGGGAACCGCGGCGGCCGCTCGGCCGGGACCAGGCCCTCCTGGGTGGCACCGAGCGGGTAGCGCGGCAGCGGTTGATCGTCGGACACGTCCTCGCGCGTCTGCCAGCGCCTATCGGTATCCCGCAGCAGCCTGCGCAGCTCGCCGAACGTCATGGTCATGACGTCACTCCCCCCATGTGATCCGTCCACCGGATTGGAGCACGCAGGCCCCGCGCGCGTACGAGCGTCCGCACAACGCTGCACTAAGGGGCCGGTGTTGAGCCGCTGGCACTCGGCGGACTAGAGTGCCAATCGCAGAGCGGCGGCGCCGGGCTGGCACCCGCGACGGCAGGCCGGTGCGCGCTCGACCGACACGCTGACCCACGACCCCGTTGAGGAGGGGGAGGACCTACCGTGACGACCGCTACCAAGGTCACTATCAAGCCGCTGGAGGACCGGATCGTCGTCCAGGCCAACGAGGCCGAGACGACCACCGCGTCCGGCATCGTCATTCCGGACACCGCCAAGGAGAAGCCGCAGGAGGGCACGGTCATCGCGATCGGCCCAGGCCGGTGGGACGAGGACGGCGAGAAGCGGATCCCGCTCGACGTCAAGGTCGGCGACACCGTTCTGTACTCGAAGTACGGCGGCACCGAGGTCAAGTACGCCGGCGAGGAGTACCTCATCCTCTCCGCCCGCGACGTGCTCGCCATCGTCGAGCGCTGAGCCGGATCGTCGTTCGCCGCCCCGGAGGCCCGGTGCTCGCCGGCCGCCGGGGCGGCGCCATGACCAGCGCCATGATCAGCCAGTGATGAGAGGGCCCGTGCCCTCGCGAAAGGACCAGACAACGTGGCCAAGATCCTGAGCTTCGCCGCCGAGACGCGGCGCTCGCTGCAGCGCGGCGTGGACACGCTCGCCGACACGGTGAAGGTGACGCTGGGGCCGCGCGGCCGCAACGTCGTCATCGACAAGAAGTTCGGCCCGCCGACGATCACGAACGATGGCGTCACCATCGCCCGCGAGGTCGACCTGGCCGACCCGTACGAGAACCTCGGGGCTCAGCTGGTCAAGAACGTCGCCACCAAGACCAACGACGTGGCCGGCGACGGCACCACGACCGCGACCGTGCTCGCCCAGGCGCTCGTGCACGAGGGCCTGCGCAACGTCGCCGCCGGCGCGAACCCGGCCGAGCTCAAGCGCGGCGTCGACGCGGCGGTGGAGGCGGTCGTCGCCGACCTGTCCGCGCGCGCCACCCCGGTGCGGACCGAGGAGGACATCGCGCACGTGGCCGCGATCTCCGGGCAGGACCCGCGGATCGGCGTGCTCATCGGCGAGGCGATGACCCGGGTCGGCAAGGACGGCGCGATCACCGTCGAGGAGTCGAGCACGCTCGCGACCGAGCTCGAGTTCACCGAGGGCATGCAGTTCGACAAGGGCTACGTCTCGCCGTACTTCGCCACCGACGCCGAGGCGATGGAGACGGTGTACGAGGACGTCCTGATCCTGCTCACCACGCAGAAGATCGGCGCGGTGGCCGACCTGCTGCCGCTGCTGGAGAAGGTGATGCAGGCCGGCAAGCCGCTGCTGGTGGTTGCCGAGGACGTCGAGGGCGAAGCGCTGTCCACGCTGGTCGTCAACGCGATCCGCAAGACGTTCCCGGCCGTCGCGGTCAAGGCGCCGTTCTTCGGTGACCGGCGCACGGCGTTCCTGGAGGACCTCGCGATCGTCACCGGCGGCCGGGTCGTCGCGCCCGAGGTCGGCCTCAAGCTGGACCAGATCGGCCTCGACGTGCTCGGCAGCGCCCGCCGCGTCACCGTGACCAAGGACGACACCACGATCGTCGACGGCGGCGGGTCGCAGACCGCGATCGCCGACCGGATGGCCCAGCTGCGCCGCGAGATCGAGGACACCGACTCCGACTGGGACCGGGAGAAGCTGCAGGAGCGGCTGGCCAAGCTGGCCGGCGGCGTGGGCGTGATCCGGGTCGGCGCGGCCACCGAAGTCGAGCTCAAGGAGCGCAAGCACCGCATCGAGGACGCGATCTCGGCCACCCGCGCCGCGGTCGAGGAGGGCGTCATCCCCGGCGGCGGGGCCACGCTGCTGCGGGCCGCCGCGGTGCTGGACGGCGATCTCGGCCGGACCGGCGACGAGGCCACCGGCGTTCGCGTGGTGCGCCGGGCGCTGGCCGAGCCGCTGCGCTGGATCGCCGCGAACGCCGGCCGCGAGGGCTCGGTCGTGGTCGCGAAGGTGCTCGAGCTCGAGGCCGGCCACGGGTACGACGCGGAGGCCGACGAGTACGGCGACCTGGCCGCGCGGGGCATCGTCGACCCGGTCAAGGTGACCAAGTCGGCCCTGCAGAACGCGGCGTCGATCGCCGGCATGGTGCTGACCACGGAGTCCGCGGTGGTGGACAAGCCCGAGGTCTCCGACGAGCAGGAGCACGGCCACTCGCACGGTCCCGGCGGGCACGGGCATGGGCACCGGCACGGCCCGGGCTTCTGACTGACACGGAGTACTGACACCTTCAGTCAGCGATTTGTCACGGTACGCGACGGCGGTCGGTTCTTCGCAGACCCGGCCGCCATCGCGCTGTTCGCCCCGGTATGCTCCGTCAGTCCGAACGGGACCTTCGCGGCGGGAGGCTTGGGTGGCCACGAGTAGGACGATTCGGCGCGTCGCGGGTGTGCTGTCGCTGGCCGGTGGGGTCGCACTGCTGCTGATGCCGGCGACTCAGGCGTACGCGCAGTCGCAGCTGCAGGCCGTCGACGACACCGCCACCGTTGGGGCGGCGCAGCAGATCGCCACCGGCAACGTGCTGTCCAACGACATCGGACCCGACGGCGAGCCGGCCACCCCCGGCACCGTCGGGGTGGTCACCACCCCGGTGAGCGGGCCCGCGCACGGTGACGTGATGATCTCCTCGGACGGCGGCTTCCGGTACGAACCCGAGCCCTGCTTCGTCGGCGACGTCGTCTTCCGGTACCGGATCGTCAACCCGGAGGAGACCAGCGACACCTCGGAGGCCAACGTCACGGTCACCATCCAGCCCGGTGCATCGGCACCGCTGGCCAGGAACGATTCGGTGCGCGCCAACTCGGCCGGGGTCGCCCAGGGCAACGTGCTGGCCAACGACTGCGGACCTGGCCCGCAGGCAACCGGGGAGTCGGTGCTGCTCACCGGCCCGCTGTCCGGGCCGAGCAAGGGCGACGTGGCCCTCAACGCCGGCACCGGCGCGTTCACCTACGTCGCCGAGGCCGGCGCCCGGGGCACCGACTCGTTCACCTACCAGATCGCCAACCGGATCGACCCCACGCTGACCAGCCAGGCGACGGTGCGGATCACGATTCCGGCGGGGAGCCCCGGTGGCCCGCCGCCGTCGATCGCGCCACCGCCGGGCCTGACGCCGCCTGGCGGTGGCGGCGGCGAGCCGGGCGGTCAGCCGGGTGCGCAGCCGGCTCCCGGCCTGGTAGCCCCGGATGAGCCCGACCCGCTGCCCGCGACCGGCGCCAGCAGGGTCGGTCCGACCACCGCGATCGGGGCTGGCCTGGTTGTCCTCGGCGCGGCGGTCCTTGCCGCGAGCCGGCTCCGTCGCCGCGACCCGGCCGCCGCGACCACCGATGGCTCGGGTGCCGACGCCGACGACTGATCACGGACAGCGACCTCGCTGGTGCGATACGCGAACGGCTGGCCGGCGCGTCCGCGATTCGTACGATCGCACTGGAGCCATCGGCGGAAGAAGCCGCTAGTCTGCTTGCCCGACCGGACGATACGGCGATCCGTGTCGCGCACCTGTGGCTATCTGGGACCACCCACGAGGTCACCGGGACGGGCTACATTCACGGGGGACCCGCCTCACCTCGGGTGTGAGCGGCGGAGAACCACCCCGGCGTGGGCTTAGGAGGATGTCGGTGACCAGCGTGCTCATCTGCGACGAGCGCCGTGGAGTCCGAGATGGCCTGGCCCAGTTCATGTCGGTGGTCCCCGGGGTGGACCGGGTGGACACGGTGGCCAGCGGTGACGACCTGCTGGAGCGGTATCCCCGGGAGCGACCGGACGTGGTGCTGGTCGGCACCCAGCGGGCCGTCGACAACGGCGTCGTGCTCACCCGCCGGCTGATGGCCCGCCACCAGCGCGCCTGCGTGCTCGTGTTCGGGGCCGCGGACGACACCGCCAACATCGTCGCCGCCGTCGCCTGCGGCGCCCGCGGCTACCTGCGCTGGGACGCCTCGCATGCCGAGGTCTGCGCGGCGCTCGCGCACGCGCTGGCCGGCGTCGAGTTGGCCGGCTCGCGGCCGCCCGGCAACCCCGACAGCGACATCCGGCTCACCACCCGCGAGCTGCAGGTGCTGAACGGGATGACCGAGGGCAAGAGCAACGGAGAGATCGGCCGCGAGCTGTTCCTGTCCGAGGACACCGTCAAGACGCACGCGCGCCGGCTGTTCCGCAAGCTGGGTGTGAACGACCGCGCCCAAGCCGTCGCGCACGGCTTCCGCCGCGGGCTGGTCTCCTGACGCTTGTGGGGCCGCTCGGCCCTCAGTCCGCGCTCTCCTCGGCGGCGGCGAACGCCGCGTCGGCGAAGCCGCGGGCGTAGTCCCAGCTGACGTAGTGGCTCGGGTCCGGCCCGTACGCCGGCTCGTGCACCCGGGTCCGCCCCACGTCGAGCAGGTGCCGCAGGTTCGCCCGCATCAGCTCCCAGCCGAAGAAGTGCGGCTCCCGGCAGTCGGCGCACTCGACGACGATGCCGCGCACCCCCCGCGGCGCCAGCAGCGCCTGGAACACGTCCAGGTCCTCCATGTCGGCGAGCACGTCCTCGCGCTCCACCGGCGTCAGCGGCGTCTGGTCGGCGTCGACGACGTCGAGGCCGTCGAGGGCGGCGGCCGGGTCGCCGGGCTCGCCGAGGAATGGGTCGAGGGGCGCGTCGTCGGTCACGCCGACCACGGTAGACGGTTCCTGCGCCGCTACGGTAACCGCGTCGTGCACCGAGCCAGGTCCGCACCGCCGCTACGATGGGGCATGCCCGCCGAGACACCGTTGCCCGAGAAGTTCGCCGCTCTCGGTCTCACGTTTGACGACGTGTTGCTGCTGCCGGCGGCGTCCGACGTGCTGCCGACCGAGGCGGACACCACCGCGCGGCTCACCCGCCGCCTGCAGATCCGGCTGCCCCTGCTGTCCTCGCCGATGGACACGGTGACCGAGGCGCGGATGGCGATCGCGATGGCCCGCCAGGGCGGGATCGGCGTGCTGCACCGCAACCTGTCCGTCGAGGAGCAGGCCACCCAGGTCGACCTGGTGAAGCGGTCCGAGGCTGGGATGGTCACCAACCCGGTCACCTGCTCCCCCGACGCGACGCTGGCCGACGTGGACCAGCTCTGCGCCCGCTACCGCATTTCCGGTGTCCCGGTCACGGACCCGGCCGGCGCCCTCGTCGGCATCGTCACCAACCGCGACATCCGGTTCGAGACGGACTTCAGCCGCCCGGTGCGCGAGGTCATGACGCCGATGCCGCTGGTGACCGCGCCGGTCGGGGTGTCCGCCGAGGAGGCGCTCGCGCTGCTGCGCCGGTACAAGGTGGAGAAGCTGCCGATCGTCGATGGCGCCGGCCGGTTGCGCGGCCTGATCACGGTGAAGGACTTCGCCAAGAGCGAGGCGTACCCGCTGGCGACCAAGGACGCCGACGGGCGGCTCGTGGTCGGCGCCGCGGTCGGCGTCGGCGAGGACGGCTACAAGCGGGCCATGGCCCTGGTCGACGTCGGCGTGGACGTGCTCGTCGTCGACACCGCGCACGGCCACGCGCGCGGCGTGCTGGACGCGGTCGCCCGGCTGAAGCAGGCCACCTCGGTCGACGTGATCGGCGGCAACGTCGCCACCCGAGCCGGCGCGCAGGCGCTGGTCGACGCGGGCGCGGACGCGGTGCGGGTCGGCGTCGGTCCCGGCTCGATCTGCACCACCCGGGTGGTGACCGGCGTCGGCGTACCCCAGGTCAGCGCGATCCACGACGCGGCGGCGGTGTGCCGGCCGGCCGGCGTGCCGGTCATCGGCGACGGCGGCCTGCAGTACTCCGGCGACATCGCGAAGGCGATCGCGGCCGGCGCGGATGCGGTCATGCTCGGCAGCCTGCTCGCCGGGTGCGAGGAGAGTCCCGGCGAGCTGATCTTCATCAACGGCAAGCAGTACAAGTCCTACCGCGGGATGGGATCGCTGGCCGCGATGCGCGGCCGCGGCGCGGCCACCGCGGCGCAGCCCCGGGCGTACTCCCGGGACCGGTACTTCCAGGACGACGTGCTGTCCGAGGACAAGCTGGTCCCCGAGGGAGTCGAGGGTCAGGTCCCGTATCGCGGGCCGCTGGCCGCGGTGGCCCACCAGCTGGTCGGCGGCCTGCGCGCGGCGATGGGCTACGCCGGCGCCCACACGCTGGCCGACCTGCAGCAGGCGCGGCTGGTGCGGATCACCGCGGCCGGGCTGAAGGAGAGCCATCCGCACGACATCCAGATGACCATCGAGGCGCCGAACTACACCGGCCGCTGAGGAGGACCCGTCCCGTGCGCGACGTCGTCGAGATCGGCCTGGGCAAGACCGCACGCCGCGGCTACCACCTCGACGACGTGGCCCTCGTGCCGTCCCGGCGCACCCGCGGCTCGGCCGACGTGTCGGTGGGCTGGCAGCTCGACGCGCACCGGTTCGAGCTGCCGCTCATGGTTGCCCCGTCAGACGCCGTCGTCGCGCCGTCCACCGCCGCGCTGGCGGACAAGCTCGGCGGGCTCGCCGTGCTCAACGGCGAGGGGCTGTGGACCCGGTACGAGGACCCGGAGCCGGTGCTCGCCGGGATCGTCGAGGCGGCCGGCGACGGCACGGGCGACCCGCTGGCGGTCTCCCGCCGGATGCAGGAGGCGTACGCCCGGCCGGTCCAGCCGGGCCTGCTCGCGTCCCGGATCGAGGAGATCCGGGCGAACGGCGCGCGGACCGCGGTCCGGCTGTCCCCGCAGCACACCCTCGTCTTCGCGAACACGGTGATCGACGCCGGGGTGGACGTGCTGGTCATTCAGGGGACCGTGATCTCCGCCGAGCACGTCGCGGTCGGCCGCGAGCCGCTGAACCTCAAGACGTTCATCGCCGACCTGGACGTGCCGGTCGTCGTCGGCGGCTGCGGCAACTACCAGACCGCGCTGCACCTCATGCGTACCGGCGCCGCCGGCGTGATCGTCGGCTACGGGGCGTACCGCGGCTCGTCCACCGCCGCGCTGCTCGGCATCGAGGTGCCGATGGCCACCGCGCTGGTCGACGCGGCGGCCGCCCGGCGGGATTACCTGGACGAGACCGGCGGCCGCTACGTCCACCTGATCGCCTACGGCGGGGTGCGCACCGGCGGCGACGCGGCCAAGGCGATCGCGTGCGGGGCCGACGCCGTGATGCTCGGCGAGCCGCTGGCCAGGGCCGATGAGGCGCCGGGCGAGGGGTACTACTGGGACCCGACGGCCTCGCACCCGAAGCTGCCCCGCTCGACGGTGGAGGCGGTGGCGCGCGGTGGCCCCCGCCCGCCGCTGGCCGAGATCCTGCTCGGCCCGACCGCGGACGCCTCCGGCGACCGCAACCTCTTCGGCGCGCTGCGCCGGGCGATGGCCAAGTGCGGCTACTCGAGCGTGAAGGAGTTCCAGAAGGTCGAGCTCACGGTGGCCCGGCGCGGCGAGGCCTAGGTGCGACGCCGCGGGCGGCCGGCCACCGGGCCCGGGGCGCGGTCGGTGCCTGCGGCGGTCGTCATCGTGGTGCTGTTGGCCGGGTGCTCGTCCGGCTCCGCCGCCTCCGGCCACGCTGCTCCGGCGGGCTTGTCGACCGGTAGCGCCTCGGCCAGCGGCTCGCCGGACCCGCCGGCGACGAGCCGGCCGGTCGCGAGGCCGACGGCCGCTCTCAGCGCCCCCAACCGCGCGCAGGCTCCACTTCGGACACTCCCCCGCGGCGGGCGCACGCTGTTCCCGCGGTGGCGGGTCGTCGCGTACTACGGCGCGGCCGGGATACCCGCGATGGGCGTGCTCGGCAGCGGCTCGCCGGCGGCGGTTTGGCCGCGGCTGTCCGCGGCCGCGACCCGCTTTACCACCCGGGCCCATCCGGTGCTCCCGGCGTACGAGCTGATCGCGGTGATCGCCAACGGGCATCCCGGACCGGACGGGAACTACCGCACCCGCGTCCCGACCGCGCAGCTGGGCCGTTACCTCGCCGCCGCGCGCCGGTTCAAGGCGCTGCTGATCCTGGACGTGCAGCCGGGCCGGGCCACCTTCCCCACCGAGGTACGCCGGCTGGAGAGGTGGCTGCGCGAGCCGGACGTCGCGCTGGCGCTCGACCCCGAGTGGCGGATGGGGCCGGGCGGGGTACCGGGCCAGCAAATCGGCTCGGTCAGCGCCGCCGAGCTCAACGAGGTGTCGGCGTGGCTGGACGCGCTCACCGCGCGCCACCGGCTGCCGCAGAAGCTGCTGCTCGTCCACCAGTTCACGATCGGCATGGTGCGGGACAAGCAGGCGGTGCGGCCGCGCCGGCACCTGGCCAT
>JBKOXW010000246.1:0-7988 GCA_046744115.1 Actinomycetota bacterium
GCCGCGCGGACGCCGGGCCGCGCCGCGATCGTCGCGAGCATCGACGCGGTCCACGGTCCATGCGGGCTGGCCCGGTCGAGGCGGTCAAGCCGCCGGTCGATCTCGGCGACCTCGTCCTGGGTCAGATCCGCGTCGTGAGCGAGCACGTCGCGAGGATCGGGGTCGGTGACCGGACGGATCTCCAGCCGATAGACCGGATCGCCGGGAACACCGCGGAGGTCGCCGATCGCCTCGCGCGCGGAGACGTAGCCGGCCCGCCGAGCATCCCGATCGGTGATCGACTCAGCGTCGAGGACCTGCAGGGTGATGACATCGAGCAGCCCGGCCGCCGTCCGGTACCGCCGCCCCGCGACCACCTGCGGGCGCTTCCACCGGCGGAACAGGACGTCGATCGACCCGTCCTCGATCCCCTCGCGCGCCCTCCGCTCGATCCGCACGAACGTCAGCGTAGGAGGGCCCACGACGAGGCCACCTTCCTGGTTCAGTCCGGTCCGGTCGTGCTCGGCGCATAAGAGACAGCCGCCGCGGAACGGATCACGACTTGTCTAGCGAGCGGCCCGAAATGAAGGCGAAGACCTCGCTGATCCGAACCCACGGGTTTCACGTGAAACCGGGCTAGGCCTCCTCGGTACGCAGGCCGCGCCAGGTGGGGTAGCGGAGGCGTTCGTCGCGGGTCCAGCCGGCGGCGGCGACGATCCCGGCGAGCACCGGACGGAGCCAGTGCGCATCAGTTCCGGTAGGCAGCCCGGTCGTGAACGGCGGGGTCTTGCGGGCATGGCGGCGGAGCACTCCAGCAAGCTCGGCCCGGCGCGCCGAGGTGAGGCCGGCCCGCACCGTCCCGACGTAGCGGAGGCCCTTGTCGTCGCGGACGCCGACGAGCACGGCGGCTGGAGTCTTCCCTGACTCGTCGGGCAGCCACCCGCCGACGAGCACCTCGTGCGTGCCGCGGTTGCTCACCCGCCGCCACGCCGCGCTGCGTTTGCCCATCTCGTACGGCGAGTCGAGCCGCTTGGCCAGGACGCCGGGAAGCCCGAGGTCCCGGCTCGCCGCCAGGGCGTCGGAGCCACGCGGGAACGCGGGCGGCACCTCCCAGTACGTGCCGTGCAGCGGAAGCTCCTCCAGCAGTGATCGCCGCTCGGCGTACGGCAATCCGGTCGTGTCGCGGCCATCGAGGTGCAGCAGGTCGGACACGAGCAGCGTGGCCGGTGCCCGCGAGCGTCCACGCCGGGCCTGCGTATCGGTGTCCGCGGTCAACCGCTGTGCCAGCAGAGATGGGCTGGGCCTGCCCGTCGAGTCCAGTACCACCACCTCGGCGTCGAGCACGCACACCCGGCTTCCCAGCGCCGGGCCTAGCCCGCGCAACTCGGGGAACACGGCGGCGAGGTCGTCGCCATCGGACGAGTCGATGCGGGCTCTGCCGCCCTCGACCGTCACGATCACCCGCTCGCCGCCCCATGCCATCTCGTACGACCAGCCGTCCTCGCCCGGCAGGTCACCGGCGACCGGCCGCATGGGCCGCACCCGCTCCGGCGGCGGCTGCCAATCCGGCGACGGCGGCGGGTCCATGCGGTGGACGATCCAGTCGTTGCCCCGGGTGTGGAAGAAGACGTACCGGCCCTTGGCGCGGCTGCCCCGGAAGACGACCTTGACCTCGCGGTCGGTCCACTCCTCCAGCTCGTAGTGTCCGCGGTCCCACAGGATGACCTTGCCGCCGCCGTACTCGCCTCGCGGGATCTCGCCCTCGAACGCCGCGTACTCCAGCGGATGGTCCTCGGTGTGCACGGCGAGGTGGTTGGCATGCGGGTCGAGCGGGAGCCCCTTCGGTACTGCCCAGGACACGAGCACGCCGTCGCGCTCCAGCCGCACATCCCAGTGCAGCCGGCGCGCGTGGTGCTCCTGGATCACGAACGTATCGTCGTTGCCGGCCGGCAGGGGTCCCTGCGCTGGCACCGGCTCTGGCGTACGGTCGGCATCGCGCTTGCGCCGGTAGGTCTCCAGCTTGTCCTTGGGCATCTCACCACCGGCCCCGGTGCACGACGTCGTCGAGCGGACGATGGCCGCGGCGGAGGGACGGCGAGCGCCGGTCTGGCATCGGATAGCCGACCGAGATCGCGCCGATCGGCGTGAAGTCCGGGGGCACGCCGAACGCCTCGCGGAACGCGGCCATCCGCTCCGGCGGGACGCCGAAGAAGCAGGCGCCGAGACCGGCATCGACCGCCGTCAGCAGCATCAGCAGCGCGGCGAATCCGGCGTCAATGTGCCAGTACGGCACCGGCCACCGCGCCTGGTCCCGGTCGGTCCAGCCCTTGTCCGGCTCGGCGTACCGGTCGAGGTAGGCATCCCGATGGGAGAGAACGACGACGATCAGGGGCGCGGCGCGCATCCCGGCCAGCCACGGGTCGTCCGGCTCGTCCTCCTCCGAGGTGGCCACCCAGAAGCGATCGCGTTCGGCCGGCGCCTCCAGCACGAGGAACGCCCACCCCTGGGTGAAGCCGGCGGACGGCGCGCGCACCGCGTTCGCCAACAGCCGCTCCCGCACCTCCGGCGGCACCGGCCGGTCCGCGTCGTAGGCCCGCACCATCCGCCGCCGGCGGAGGACCTCCTGAAGCTCCATGCCGCTAAGACTGCCGCATGGGACGGCGCTCGCGCGCCCCGGCCGGCACCGCGACGGAGCCGTCAGTCCTGAGTGGACGGTCGCGAGGCGGCACCGTCACCCAGTGGCCACAGTGGACAGCGCGCGGCCGGCGGCCCGGCGAAGCAGGGTGGCGCAGACCTCGCCCAGGTCGAGTCCCGCCGCGGCCACCGCCATCGGCAGCAGGCTGGTCTCGGTCATGCCGGGCGACACATTCACCTCGAGGAAGTGCGCCTCGCCTTCCGCGGTGACGATCGCGTCGGTCCGGGACAGGTCGCGCAGCCCGAGCGCGGTGTGCGCGCGCATCGCCATGTCGGCCACCCGAGCCGACACGGCGGGATCGAGCCGGGCCGGTGTGTGGTAGGTCGTCATGCCGGCGGTGTACCGCGAGGCGTAGTCGAAGACCCCGCTGAACGGCACGATCTCGACCGCGGGCAGCGCCTGCGGGCCGGAGCCGAGATCGACGACGGTCACCGCCACCTCGATGCCGTCGACGTACGGCTCGATCAGCACGCTGTCGTCGTAGGACAGGCTGCTCACCATCGCCGCCGGCAGCGCGCCGGCGTCCCGGACCTGCTGCGCGCCCAGCGCCGAGCCGCCCTGGGCGGGCTTGACCATGAGCGGGAGTCCGAGGCGGGTGACGATCCGGTCGAGCACCGTCGCCGCGCCGAGCTCGCGGAACGTCGCGTGCGGCAGCACCGCCCAGTCCGGCGTGCGGAGCCCGGCGGCCCGGACGGCGGCCTTGGCGTTCGGCTTGTCCCAGGCCACCCGACACGCCGCCGCGATGGTACCCACGTACGGGGTACCCAACAGGTCCAGCACGGTGCGCAGCGCCCCGTCCTCGCCGGCCTTGCCGTGCAGCGCGATGAAGACGGCGTCCGGAGGATCGTGGTCGAGGGTGCCGAGCAGATCGCCGTCCGCGTCGAGCAGCCGGGCGTGCACGCCCGCCGCCCGCAGGGCATCGACCACCCGATGCCCGGACCGGAGCGAGACCTCACGCTCGAAGTCGAGCCCGCCGGCCAG
This sequence comes from Actinomycetota bacterium, assembly GCA_046744115.1. Classification (GTDB taxonomy): domain Bacteria; phylum Actinomycetota; class Actinomycetes; order Mycobacteriales; family CADCTP01; genus JBKOXW01. The sequence continues at coordinate 3,656 of JBKOXW010000246.1, forward strand.
GACGACGGCCGAGAGGTCGCCTCCGGATCGCTCGCCCGCCGGCGCCCGTCCGGTCATGCCATGTCCGGACGCGGCGCGTCCGACGACGCGGTCGAGCGACGCGCCCGGCCGACGCGCCCGGCGTCGGCGGTGCCGGTGTCGTCGGAGGCGGCGTCCCGGTCCCGCCCGGCAGGCAGGAACGTGGCCCGCAGTTCGAGCTCGGCCTCGACGACGCCGGCCAGTCGCCGCACGCCCTCACGGATCCGCTCCGGCGGCGGGTAGCAGTAGGACAGCCGCAGCTCCCGCTGCCCGGCGCCGTCTGCGTAGAAGCCGATGCCGGGCACGTAGGCCACCCGCTCGTGCACCGCCCGCGCCTGCATGACCTTCGCGTCCAGCCCATCGGGGAGCGTGACCCAGACGTAGAAGCCGCCGTGCGGCCGCGTCCACGTGCAGCCCTCGGGCATCAGCGCGGACAGCGAGTCCAGCATCGCGTCCCGTCGCTCCCGGTACAGCTCGCGGAAGACCTTCACCTGGTCCAGCCACGGCTGGGTGTCCAGGTACTCCGCGACGGCCAGCTGGTTGAACGTCGGCGGGCAGAGCACCTGCGCCTCGCTCGCGAGCACCAGCTTCTCCCGCACGGCATGCGGCGCCAGCACCCAGCCGACCCGCAGCCCCGGCGCGAAGGTCTTGGAGAACGAGCCGAGGTAGATCACCCGCGAGTCGGACAGCGCCCGCAGCGCCGGCAGCGTCTCCCCGTCGAAGCCGAGCAGCCCGTACGGGTTGTCCTCCAGGACGAGCAGGTCGTGCCGCTCGGCGAGGGCGACGATCTCGGGCCGGCGGCCGGCGCTGAGGGTGACCCCGGCCGGGTTATGGAAGTTCGGCACGGTGTAGAGGAACTTGGCTCGCCGGCCGGCCCGGTCCAGCCGGTCCAGCGCCGCGGAGAGCACGTCGGGGACCAGGCCGTCGTCGTCCATCGGCAGGTGCACGACCTCGGCCTCGGCCGCCGCGAACGTGCCCAGCGCGCCGACGTACGACGGTCCCTCGGCGAGCACCACGTCGCCGGGGTCGAGGAACACCCGGGACACGATGTCCAGCGCCTGCTGCGAGCCGACGGTCACCACGACGTTGTCGGCGGAGGCGTCGATGCCCTCCAGCGCCATCACGTCGCAGATCCGCTCGCGCAGCCGCGGGTCGCCCTGCCCGGAGCCGTACTGCAGCGCCGCCGAGCCGTTGTTGGTCACGAGGTCGCCCATCATCGAACCGACCGCGTCCAGCGGGAGCGCAGTCGTGTACGGCATGCCGCCGGCGAGGGAGATCACCTCCGGCCGGCTGGCGACTGCGAAGAGTGCCCGGATCTCCGAGGCGGTCATGCCGCGGGTGCGCTGCGCGTACCGGTTCAGGTACGGATCGAGGGTGTCTCCACTCATGGCTGGGGAAGGCCAATCTGGTCGGTGGCCGGTCGTCGTAGTCTACCGGCGCCGCCCTTCCCTCCCGGCCGGGCGCGGGCTTACGATCACGCACGGCCCGCGGTCGGGCGGCCCTTGGTGACTGCGGGTGACGGACCGGCTGCGGGTCCGCGAGGAGGCTTTGGTCGGTGTCCCGACGGCTGGTGAACGTCACCCTCGACAACCTGGACGACCTGCCCCGCACGTGCCGCAAGTGCGTGTTCTGGGAGTTGGACCCGGTCCAGGCCGAGCGCGCCGAGGAGGCCGGCGACACCGCCCTGGAGAAGGAGGCGTGGGTCTCCTCGGTGCTGCTGGAGTGGGGCAGCTGCGGCAAGATCGCGTACGTCGACGGCGTGCCGGCGGGGTACATGCTGTTCGCCCCGCCGGCGTACGTGCCGCGGTCGGTCGCGTTCCCGTCCAGCCCGGTCAGCCCGGACGCGGTCCTGCTGATGACCGCGTTCCTGCGGACCGAGTTCGCCCGCGCAGGGCTCGGGCGGATGCTGGTACAGAGCGTGGCGAAGGACCTGCGACTGCGCGGGATCCGGGCGATCGAGGCGTTCGGCGATCTCCAGTGGGAGGCGCCGGCGTGCGTGCTCCCGGCGGACTACCTGCTCGCGGTCGGGTTCAAGACGGTGCGGCCGCATCCCCGGTTCCCCCGGCTCCGGCTGGAGCTGAAGAGCGCGGTGTCCTGGCGGGAGGACGTGGAGTACGCGCTGGAGCGGCTGCTCGGCAGCATGAGCCCGGAAGGCACGCTGCGCCCGGCCTAGGTGTGCCCAGGCCGGGCGCAGGAGTGGTGAGTGTCGGCTACAGGTATTCGCGCAGGTCGGCGAGCAGCGCCGACTTCGGCTTCGCGCCGACGATCGACTTGACGACCTTGCCGCCGACGAAGACCGACATGGTCGGAATCGACATGACCTCGTAGTCGCGGGTGGTCTGCGGGTTCTCGTCGGTGTTCAGCTTCGCGACCGTGATCTTGTCGCTGTGCGTGGCGGCGATCTCCTCGAGCACCGGCGCGACCATCTTGCAGGGCCCGCACCACTCCGCCCAGAAGTCCACAAGGACCGGCTTCTCGCTGGTCAGGACCTTGTCGAACGTGGCGTCGGTGACCTTGATCGTGTTCCCCACGGTGCCTCCTCGAGATGACGTACTCAGTGGTTGCAACAGCAACAGCTTGCGGAGATTCCCTGCCTCACGGGACGGCGACCGCCTCGGCCGCCGCTGCCCCTGCGGTCGCGACGCCGGAGACCTGCTCGCGGGCGGCCAGGTACCGCTCGGCGTCGAGCGCGGCGGCACAGCCGGTGCCGGCCGCGGTCACCGCCTGCCGGTAGATGTGGTCGACGACGTCACCGGCGGCGAACACGCCCGGCAGGTTGGTCTTGGTCGATGGCGAGTCGGCCAGGAGGTAGCCGTTCTCGTCCATCCGGAGCTGGCCGCGGAACAGGTCGCTGCGGGGCTCGTGCCCGATCGCGATGAACAGGCCACCCGCGTGCACGGTGGACTCCTCGCCGGTCTTGCGGTTGCGGATCCGGACCCCGGTCACCTTGTCCTCGCCGAGGATGTCGACGACCTCGGAGTCCCAGATGAAGCGGATCTTCTCGTTCGCGAACGCGCGATCCTGCATGATCCGGGTGGCGCGCAGCTTGTCGCGCCGGTGCACCACGGTCACCGACCGGCCGAACTTGGTCAGGAACAGCGCCTCCTCCATCGCGGTGTCACCGCCGCCGACGACCACGATGTCGTGCTCGCGGAAGAAGAAGCCGTCGCAGGTCGCACACCAGGACACGCCGTGCCCGGCCAGACGATCCTCGTTCGGCAGGCCGAGCCGGCGGTAGTGCGAGCCGGTGGCCACGATGACCGTCCGGGACCGGAACTCGCCGTCGTGCGTCCGGACGATCTTCACATCGCCGGTCAGGTCGACCTCGGTGACGTCATCGGAGACGAGCTCCGCGCCGAACCGCTCGGCCTGGGCGCGGAAATCCTCCATCAGCGCCGGGCCCATGATCCCGCTCGGGAAGCCCGGGTAGTTCTCCACCTCGGTGGTGGTCATCAGGGCGCCGCCGTACTGGCTGCCCTCGAAGACCAGCGGGCGCAGGTCCGCGCGGGCGGCGTAGAGCGCGGCGGTATAACCCGCCGGACCGGAGCCGATGATGATGACGTCGCGCACGGTGTCGGTGGTCACCTGGAGAGGTTCCTTCCGATCGAGTGGCGGTTATCTCACCGCCACGTCGCGCAACGAATTCTAGGCCTCCGACATTCCCCGCAAGGGCCGTCGGCAACCGTGTCCTCGGCCTCAGGCCGGCACGCGGTACAGCACGGTTGGCTCCACCGCGCGGCCGCAGTCGGTGCTGACGACGTACCCGCTGAGCTGGCCGTTCTCGTCGTACACCAGCACGAACGCCGGTACACCCTCGAACCGGATCGCCCGGAACGCGCTCGGCCGCTGGCTCGGAGCCCCGGGCACGCTGGCCGCGCAGCGGTCGCGGCGACTGGCGTCGTCCTCGGCGGCCGCCAGGTCGTTGGCGTCGGCCCCGGCCGGTCCGTGGGCGCGTGGTGAGGGGGTGGCGGCGTCGCGGACGAGCACCGGCAGGGCCACGCGGAGCGTGTCCCGGTCGTACGCGGGCAGGCCGCCGGCTGCCCCGGCGGACCCGTCGTCCTGCGGTGCGGACTCGCTCCCGAACGTGCGTCCCGAGCCTCCGCCGGAGTCCGCGAGCCTCTCGCTGCCCTGCGTGGACGACGCCGTGCCCGGGCCGCCCGAGTCGGCGCCGTTTCCGCCGCGGAGCACCGAGGTGGTCACGAGGCCGGTGATCGCGAGCGCGACCAGCCCGGCGGCGACCGAGGTCACCCGCCGCATGAGTCGCTGCCGGCGGCGGCGCCGCTCGGCGAGCCGGGACACCGGCGCCGGCCCGCGC
>JBKOXW010000099.1:0-23897 GCA_046744115.1 Actinomycetota bacterium
CAATGCGGCCAGGGCGGCGGAGACCCAGGTGGAGCGTCGGGAGTTCGACGAGGTCGCGGCGGCGACCGCGAGGAGCTGCAGGAGCAGCGGGAGGCTGTCCCCGCGTAGTCCCGTGACAGCCAGCAGCCCGGTCTGCGTCACGAGGACCACGCCCAGCAGACCGGCGGCCAGCGGCACGGGGCAGCCCTTGCTGCGGAGCACCCGGAACATCACGACGAGGACCGCGACCATGGTGGCGGCCGCGAGCAGCTTGCCCGAGACCAGATACTCACCTGTCAGCCTGCTCAAAGCGGCGTGCAGCAGTACGGGCAACGGCATGAACCGGGTTCCCCCGAAGCTCTCATCCCCGACGAGGGGCGGGTAGAGCACGCCGTGGGCGGCGTACCGTGCCAACGCGATCCGGGCGCCCGAGGCGTGATCGACGCCGAACCGGTCGCCGACGTGAACTGCCGCTACGAGCACCACGGCCGCCCCCGCGAGACCCGACGCGGCGAGACATGTCGCGGACAGCCACGCGGCGCCCCCGCGGCGGACGGCGGTATGCCTGTCCTCCACCGCCAGGCTGGTTGTCATCGCGGCGAGGCTTCCCGAGCGGTTCTGCCGCCTGCCGTCCACCGTTGGACCGCGGCGCGGTACACCTCCTCGTATGCCGCGGCGACCCGGTCCCAGTCGTAGTCCCGGGCCAGGCGCCGAGCAGCGTCCACACGCGTCGACCATTCTGCTGACGGCAAGGCGGCGATCGCCTCCAACAGGCGGCCCAGGTCGTCCGGCGTGGACACCCAGCCGGCGCCGCGGCTGCTGACCGGGACCAGGCGGTCCACCTCCTGAGTCACCAGAGCGGGCGTGCCGTGCGCTAGCGCCTCGAGCAGGGACATGGGCAGTCCCTCCCACCGGGAGGGGAGGATGAACAGATCCGCGGCCGAATACGCGTCGGCCAGCTCAGCCGCCTCCCAATGGCCCACCAGAGAGAAGCGTTCGGATACACCCAGCCCGGACGCCATCCGCTGCAGGCGCTGCAGCCCACCGCGGTGGTCGGGTCCGACGAGTAGGAACCGCCAGGTCGGCGCGGCGTGCGCGGCCGCGATCAGCCGATCCAGCCCCTTGTGCCGAACATCCAGCCGGCCGACGAACAGAGCGAGCCGGGCGTCGGGATCGATGCCGAGAGCGCCCCGGAGCGCCATCCCGTCCCCGCCCGGAGATGGCGGCGCGACGCCGTTAGGGACCACCGCCGTGGGCACAGTCCCTGCGAAGGCCCGGATCTGGGCTGCCTCGACCTTGGTGAGAGCGACCGCGGCGGCGGAGCGGCGGACCATCGCCTTCTCGTACAGCGCCGAATACGCACGCTTGCGCAGGAAGCTTCGCCGTAGCGAGATCGGGTCGTACCCGCCGTGCGGCGAAACGAGGACCGGTCCAGCCCAGGCTCGGCTGACCGCGGTGTTCATCGGAACGAAGACGCTGTGCAGGTGCACGAGATCGACAGCCGCATCGGCCGGCAGGCCCACGGTTGGCAGGAGTTGCCCGGTACGTCGCGATGCGGTGACCTGGAGGCACCGCAACCCGGCCTGCTCGAGCACGGGGATCAACGCGGTGAGCAGCGGCGCATTCCGGTCCCCGTTGTACCAAAGCGCGACATCATGGCCGCGCCGGGCGATCGCAGCACTGAGGTGGCCGATGACGGTGAGGATGCCCGAAGCGGAACGTCCTACCGAAGGCGCCACATGAGCGATGCGCATGCGATTACCGTAAGCCGCGAAGCATCGTTGCCTGTGCTGATCTGATGAGAAGGCGGGATCCACATCTCAGCAGTGACCTCGCGGCCCGCTGGCACCTCCCTCGCCCGGTCCACCACATGGCGCCGAGGCGCGGCGGCGGTGCTCGGTCAGCGGTTCCCCGGGATCGTCGCCGGCCGGCTGGCCGCCATGCGCGGCCGCGCCCTCGCCCTGGTCTACCACCGGGTGCGGCCGGAGCCGGCCCGGGACTACGAAGTGGTTCCGTGCGTACCGGTCGACCTGTTTCGTGCCCAGGTGAAGGCCCTTCTCGCGATCGGCGACATTGTCCCGGTCGATCAATTGCTCCATCCGAGCCAGCGGTCCGGACGCCCAAGGTTCGCCCTCAGCTTCGACGACGACTATGCGACTCACTTCCGGCATGTGCTGCCCGTTCTGCGTGAGCTAAACGTGCCAGCCACGTTCTTCCTCTCCGGACGCAGCCTGCACGGCCTGGGCCCGTACTGGTGGGAGGTCCTGGAAGCGCGAATCCGCCACGACGGACCCGACCGGGTGGCCCGGGTGCTGGACGTTCCGCTCGCGGACGCGCGGGCGATCGCCGAGGAGTGTGAGGAAGATCCAGCGCGCCGGCGCCAACTGGAGGCCGACGCGGCGGCGAATACGGACGACCAGCTGCGCCCGAGTCAGATATCGGAGCTTGCCGCTGCCGGGATGACCATCGGCTTCCACACCGTCGCGCACGCCGTCCTTCCACTGCTCGCACCACAGGACCGCCGCCGTGCCCTGGTTCACGGTAGAGACCGACTTCAGGAACTTACCGGGCAGCCATTGACGATCCTCGCCTATCCGCACGGTCGGGCGGACGCCGCCACCGCGGCTGACGCTCAAGCCGGGGGCTACGAGTCCGCATGGACTGGTGCCGGCTGGGCCGTCTCCCGCCGCAGCCACCGCTGGCGTCTACCGCGCTGGGAAGCCGGCCCCGTGGACGAAGCCACGGTCCGAGCCCGGGCAGTGGCGAGACTTCTCCGGCCTCCGCCCGCCGATGGCTGACGTCAGCGTCATCATCCCGACCAAAGATCGCCATACGCTGCTAGCGACGGCGGTCAGGTCCGCACTGGCACAGAACGGCCTTACCGCAGAGGTGATCGTGGTCGATGACGGCTCAGCACGGGCCGTCGTACCGGCGTACTCGGCCACGCCGGGTCGGGTCGTCCTCCAGCGGCATGCCGGCCCCCGTGGTGTCAGCGCGGCCCGGAACACCGGCATCGGCCGTGCTACCGGCAGGTGGATAGCGTTCCTCGACGATGACGACGTGTGGGCTCCCACCAAGCTCGCGCGGCAGTTGGAGGCCGCCGCGGCGACGGATCGGAGCTGGGTATACGCCGGCTACGTGGATGTCGATCCTGACCTTGAGCTGATCGGCGGAACGCCTCCAGCCGATCCGGACGCCGTGATGGACCTCCTCACCAGTCACAACTCGGTACCCGCAGGCGCATCCAGTGTCCTGGTGCGGTCGGCGGCATTGGCGCGAGTGGGCGGCTTCGACGTGAGCCTCCGCGTCCACGAGGACTGGGATCTCTGGCTCCGTCTGGCTCGGCTCGGTCCTCCCGCCTGCGTCCGGGAACCCCTGGTCGCACTCCGCTGGCACAGCGGGAACGCGTCCTCGAGGATGGCGCAGATGCTTCGGGACCTGCCGCACATCGCTCATCGCCACGGCATCGCGGTGGACTACCCGCGCCACCTCCGCTGGGCTGCCTGGACAGCTTTGACGTCCGGCGACCGCGGCGCGGCCGTTCGGTGGTACCTGTCCGCTGCCGCACGCGGGGACCCTGCCTCCCTCGGGCGCGCGGCGGTGGCCTGGGCACGACCCCGGGCGGCGCTGCGACGTGTCAAGGACCGGTCGCCGGGCGAATGGGCGCTGGCCGCGAACGAGTGGCTGCGGGATCTGCGGTGACGGGAGGACGAACCGGTCGGTCCCTGCCGGCGGCCTCCGCCGACGCGAGGATGGCTGAGGCTGCCCGCGGGGCCCACCGCAGGCCCGCGCTAGCCCCTGGAATGCTTGGACGGCTCCTGCTCGGCGTAGCCTCCCTGACGCTGCTTGCGGTGAGCCTGCCCGTGATCATCCGCGGCGCGCCACTCGCGGACGACTTCCACAACTGCCTTGCTCCGCACGACCGGGGATTGCTGGGCTTCATGTCCGACTCGGTCGAGCGTCTGGGGGTCATCCGGCCGGCCAGGTTCCTGGAGATCCTGCTGACGACGGGCGTCTGCCAGCGGCTGCCATTCGGCATCGCCATCGCCGTGGGTCTGCTACTCACCTTCGTCGTCGCGCTCCTCCTGAGGCGGCTGCTGACGATGCTCGGCTCACCCGCCCCCTGGCCCGACGTGGCAGCAGCCGTGTGGCTCCTACAGCCCCTGGGCACCGAGGCGGCTCTCTGGCCGGCCGCCCTGCACGTGCCGCTCGGGCTCGCGGCGGCGCTCGGCAGCCTCATCGCGTTCCGCGGCGGCCGGCTGTGGCTCGGCGCGCTGCTCGGGCTGGCGGCCATGCTGTCGGTCGAGCAGACGATCCTGGCGTTGCCCCTAGCGGCGTGGCTGGTGTCGTCCCCCGAGCGGCGGCGCTCGGTCACGATCACGACGACGGTCCTCGCTGCCACGGTCGTGCTGGCCTACCTGCTGCTTCCGGGCGACGACCCGAGGTTGTCGGCCGGTGCGGCCGCGCGCGTCCACGGCCTCCTCGCCGACCCTGCCTTCTTCGTCCGCTATCCGGCAGTGGGGTTCGGCGCGGAGTCGATTCCTCTCGGGGTGCGTTGGGCGGGTCCGGTGAGCGCCGTCGTGCTTGTCGCGGGCGCGGTCGCGGGCTGGCAGTGGATGAGACGCGTGCGGCCGGCGCCGCCGCCCGTCGGGTCCTGGAACGTCCGATCCCTGCTCGCCGTCGCGATGCTCATCGTGCTGGTCAACGCACCGGTCGCGCTGAGCCAGCCGCGGCAGGGATCGCCGCGGCTGTTCACTCCGACCTGGCTGGTCTTGGCGGCGGTGGCGGGGCTGGGCCTGGGGTGGGCAGCCCGGCGGCGTCACCGCATGCTCCTTGGGGCCGCAGCCGGGCTCTACCTCAGCGGCGCGGTCCTGTCCCTGGCGCTGTCCGCCTGGGTGCGTGTGGAGACGGCCGCGGTCGTCGAACGCATCGCTCACGGACTGGCCGCGAAGACCAGCGACGGCGACACCGTGATGGTGTGCGAGGTACCGCGAGCGGCGGTGGCACCAGCCCCGCGTGGTGCGTTCGCGGTGCAGGACTACCTCTACGAGTGGTCGGCGGCAGATGCGCTGCGCTATTACACCGGGCGGAGGGCGGTCGTCCACGTAGTTCCCACCGGCAGCGGGGCGGAGTGCCGGTCCGGCAGTGCCACCCTCGTCGTCCCGTTCGACCAGGTGGCGGAGCCCGATGATTGACCAATCCCGGATCGCAACGGACGTCACCGTGGTGATTCCGACGGTCGGACGGGACCTGCTGAGGGAGTGCCTGCGCTCCATTGCGGCTGGGCATGTCTGGCCAGCTGAGCTGATCGTGGTCGATCAGAGCTGCAGCGACGAAGTCGGGCAGTGGCTTGCGGAGCTCCGCGCGGACGGAATGGCGACGCGACACGTTCCGTCGACCGAGACCGGCATCGCCAGCGCGACCAACCGGGGGCTCGAACAGGTCCGTACCGAGTTCGTCGCCGTGACTCACGATGACTGCCGGGTCACCCCGTCCTGGTTAGTGACCCTGTTGGCTCGGCTGCGGAACAGCGCGCAGGCGATCGTCACCGGGCGAGTCGAGCCGGCGGGTGAGGGCGCTGTCCCCACGATAGTGAACGCTCCCGATCCAGCGGTGCACCGACGGCCTCGGCTCGACGGTGACGACCTATTCCCACCGAACATGGCGTTCCCGCGCTCCGTCGTGGACAGGATCGGCTACCTCGACGAGCATCCGTCGCTGCGGCTGGCGGGCGAGGACAACGACTGGGCTTACCGGGCCCTGCGGGCTGGCGTTCCGATCGTCTACGAGCCGGCATCGGTCGTCGCGCACGTTGCGTGGCAACCCCGGTCGGCGTTGCCGTCGATCTACCGTCGGTACGCGCGGGGACAGGGGGCTTTCTACGGCAAGCACCTACGCCGTGGCGACGCGTTCATCGCGCGCCGGGCGGTCCGGGACCTTGTTCGAGCTCCCTGGCTGATGCTCCGAGCGCTGGTGACGTTCAACCGCGAGCTGCTCCCGCTCGCCTACGGCGAGGTCACCGGCCTCCTGCCTGGGCTGCTTGCCGGGCTGCGGAACCCCGGGCTGGGGGTCCCGGCCCGACCGGAGACGGGCGCACGGCGATGAAGGCTTCCTGTGGCACGCGACCGTGACCTCGTCGAGTCGATTCGGACTGCCCGAGCGAGTCGTATCGTAATCGCAGGCGTCGCGAGTGGACTGCTCTACGTCGCGATGTACATGTCACAACGCGCACTACACGGGGGACCAGGCAGCGAGGGCTTCAGCGCTGGCATCGTGCTCTATCTGGTCGTTACCGTGGGCTTGTTCGCCATCTACGTGTACCTGCTGCTGTTGTTTCGACGTCCACTGCTGGGCTGGGTCCGCGTGGTCGCACTGGGCCTGCCCGTGCTGTACAGCCTGTTGTGGCTTCCCACCGCGCCGGTCTTCTCTAGTGACGTCCTCGCCTACTTCTCCCACGGCTACGTCCACACTGAGCTCGATGGAAATCCCTACAGCGTGCACAGCTCCGCCGTGGCGGCGAGTCCAGTCGGTGCCGAGCTCAGTTCGTACGGGTGGCAGCCGGTATATCCCGCCACCCCGTACGGGCCGCTCTTCACCCACCTTGAGATTGCCGTCGTCAGGCTCGCCGGCCAGGACGTGCGACTGGCGATGTTGCTCTTCAAGCTCGTCGCCGTCGCCTCCAGTATCGCTACGGCAGTCCTGATCTGGTGGATCCTGGACCGGGTCAGGCCGGAGGACCGCGACTTTGGCACGCTGGCTTATTTGTGGAACCCGGCCGTCCTGGTCGAGGTGGCAGGTGAGGGGCACAACGACTCCCTGATGGCGATGCTGGCCCTTCTCGCGGTCGGGCTGATACTGCGGCGGAAAGAGGCGTTCGGTGCGATCACCATGGCCGGTGCCGCTCTGACGAAGTATCTGCCATTGTTCCTCGTGCCGCCGCTCCTGGTGTACTCGTGGCGGACGGCCGAGAGCAGGCGGCGGACGGTCCGCCGGCTTGCCGTGGGGGCCGCGAGTGGGCTGGCGCTGGCTGTCGTCCTGTTCGCTCCTTTCTGGGCCGGCCCGAAGACCCTTGCCGGCGTGGGTGAGTCCGCCAGGGCCGGACACACCGGCTCCACCCAGACCGTCCTCGTGGAGATCCTCTCCCACGTCATCGGGGAGCCGTCGGCGCTGCGGGCGGTCTCCGTTGCGTTCGGCACGACGTTGGTCCTCGTTGTCATCGTTCTCGCCCTGCGCGTGCGAACTGCGTCGGATCTGGTGCACACGTGCGCCCTCGTCATGGTCATCGCGATGCTGGTGATGACGCCCGCCTACTGGCCGTGGTACGTGATCCTGCCGGTCGCCCTGCTCGCTCTGGTGCCTCATGGCCGGACGCTCGTGATCCTCGTCATCGTGTCGCTGGGATCGCGGTTGGCCGCGCCGCTCAACTCGCTGTACGTCGACACGGTGATCAACCGCCCGGTCTTCTTCCTGCTGACCTGGCTCGCCACGGTGGCAGTGCCACTGCTGGTCCTGCTCGGACACCACCTCATCGACTTCGGCAAAGTCGTCCCGAGAGGCATCGGGCGAAGCTACGGTGCAGGCAGGCCCGACTCCGCCGCCGTGTAGGTGGTGTCGCGGCGGGTCGGCTCGGCATGGGGGTTGCCGTTGGGATCGACGTCGATGGCGCTGCTGCTCGACGCCGGGAAGCGCCGTCCCCAACCGGTCCTCCGGCCTGAACGGCGCATCGCCGTCTGGCTGTTCGTCCTCGTCGCTGCGGGCTTTCTCCTCGTGCAGGAGGGGGCGATCACCGGCTACGACGGCCGGACCATGTACGGCGTCACCGAGGCGATGATCGAGCGAGGCACGCTCGCCGTCGATCCGGAGCTGAACACCCTTCCCGGGCGCGGCGGACACGAGTACAGCCGGTACGGGCTGGGGCTTTCGCTCCTCGCGGCAGTGCCCTACCTGCTGGCCCGGCCGTTCGCCGTGCTCGCACCGGATCCCAGGCACGTGCTCGAAGCCGCCGTGGCATCGACGATGCCCCTCGTCATGGGCGGCCTCGCGGCCGCCTTGTTCCTGCTGGCCCGCCGGCTCGGTGCTGGCGTCCGCCCCGCCACGGTGGTCGCGATCGGGGCACTGGCAGGTACGTTCGCCCTGCCATACGGCAAGGAGTTCTTCTCCGAGCCGTTCGCCGCGCTCGCCCTGGTCGTCACGATCGAACGTCTGCTGGCGCGCCGGCCGGCGTGGGCCGGGCTGGCGCTGGGCCTGGCGGTTCTCACCCGCCCGCAGAATGCGTTGTTCGCGCCGGTAGCCGCGGTGGTGGCATGGCGGACACAGGGCGCACGGGCGGCGCTGCGGCTGGGAATCGGCCTACTGCCCGGGGTCGCAGTCACCCTCGCCTACAACTGGTTCCGGTTCGGCGACCCCACCAAGCTGGGATACGAGGACGTCGGCATGACGACCCCGTTCCTCCGGGGCGCGGCCGGTCTGCTCGGCGAACCCCACAAGAGTGTGATCCTCTTTGCTCCCATCGTCCTGCTCCTGCCAGCGGCGCTGGCACGGGGGTGGCGCCACAACCGTGCCGCCGCGACGCTCGTCACGGCCCAGGCCGTCATCACCTTCGGTCTCACCGCGACCTGGTTCGCCTGGCACGGCGGGTGGAGCTGGGGGCCCCGGCTCCTCCTCCCCGCGATGCTCGTCGCGATCGCGTTCATCGGGCCGTGGATGACGACGCTGCGCCGGACGCGGGCGGTGGTCCTGCTGTTCGCCGCGGGCTTCTTGATCTCGCTCCCGGCGCTGATCGTCCCGACACAGAGGCAGCAACTGGAAACGGTCCCCGTGCCACCCGAGACGCATTTTCTTGACACCCAGCCGCTGGCCAGCCCGTCGATCGTCCGGCAGGCCGAGTTGATCGTGCCTGTCGCCCGATACTCGATCCAGCACCGGTACGATCAGGCGGACGACGGCCGCAACTACCTGCGCTACCTGAGCCTCTGGCAGTTCGGCGCGATGCGCGATCTGGGGCGGGCCGGGCTGGCCATCAGCCTCGCGGGTACTGGGGCGCTCCTCATGGCCGTAGCCCTCGCCGTCAGGCGGCTGCGCGCCGCGCTCCACGCAGCCGATGCCGGATCGGTTTATACGCAGGTGTCGACGCGCCGCGAACCGGAGCCACCGAGCGGTGCCGAGAACCTCGAAGCCATGGAGTCGGCACACAATTACCAGCGGTTCCTGGTCGACATCGTGCGCCGCGAAGCCGACCCCGGGCGGCCCGTGCTCGATTTCGGTGCGGGCAGCGGATCCTACGCCAGGGCGCTGCGTGCCCACGGCCTCGACGTCACGTGCGTCGAGCCACATCCGGCGCTGCGTGCGCAGATGAACCGCGACGGAATGACCGCGGTGGCCACGTCCGCCCAATGCGACTCGCGAATCTTCGGCACCGTCTACTCGCTCAACGTCCTCGAGCACATCGAGGACGATGCGGCGGCACTGCGCGATCTGCACGCCAGGCTCGCTCCGGGTGGAAAGCTCGTGCTCTACGTGCCGGCCTTCGCACTGCTGTGGTCGGCGATGGACCGGCGCGTGGGGCACCAACGTCGGTATCGCCGCGCGCCGCTCGAGCAACTGGCCCGGTCGACCGGGTTCCGAGTCGTGCGCAGCGAGTACGTGGATAGCCTGGGCTTCGCCGCCTCGTTGTGCTATCGGCTGCTCCGCCGAGATGGGACCATCACAGCACGTAGTGTCCGCATCTACGACCGTATTGCCTTTCCGGTCAGCAGGGTCCTCGACCGGGCCACTCGCTCGTATTTCGGCAAAAATCTTCTGCTGGTGGCATGCCGTGACTGATCTGTTGGCGACGACACCGTACACGGCCCGCAACCCGCGGGTGGCCGTACTTCTGCCGTGTCACAACGAAGAGTCCTCGATCATCGGGGTCGTTCAGGGTTTCCGTGCCGCGCTGCCAAACGCGGTCGTGTACGTCTACGACAACGCCTCCAGCGACCGGACCGCGGCCCTCGCGGCGGCGGCCGGCGCGGTCGTGCGCCGCGAAGAGCGCCGCGGCAAGGGTACGGTCGTCTGCCGAATGTTCGCCGACGTGGAAGCGGACGTCTACGTCTTGGCCGACGGGGACGGCACGTATGATCCAACGGCGGCGCCGGCCATGCTGGATCGACTGGTGCAGGACAACCTCGACATGGTTGTGGGGTGCCGCGTGCCCGCCTTTGGAGACGACCAGACGTTCCCTCGCGGGCACGTGATCGGGAACTGGCTCTTCAACCGGGCCCTGAAGGCGCTCTTCGGAGGAGGCTTCACCGATGTCTTCTCCGGTTATCGGGTCATGTCTCGGCGGTTCGTCAAGTCGTTCCCGGTCCGCTTCAGAGGCTTCGAGATAGAGACGGAACTGGTCACGCACGCGGTCGACATCGGGTTGCCGCACGCGGAGATGGCAACGACCTACCGGTCCCGTGCTGCCGGCTCGAAGAGGAAGTTGCGGACCGTGCGTGACGGTATGCGGATCCTCATCGCCGCGTTGCTGTTGTTCAAGGAGATGCGGCCGCTCCGCTTCTTCACCATCATCGCGGCAACGCTGACGGCACTCGCTCTCGGTCTTGGCGCGATCCCAGTCAGCGAGTTCCTCAGCACCGGTATGGTCCTGCGATTTCCCACCGCGATCCTCGCCGCGTCCATCCAGATCGTCGCCTTCATCAGCCTCACGGCCGGAATAATTCTGGACTCCGTATGCCACAGCCGGCGGCAGGCAAAGCGCCTGGTCTACCTTTCCATGCCCCCAGTCAACGTCGACGCCGGCGTCGCGAGCGTGGCACAGCGTGGTTTCCCAATGGTGACCGCAGTGGACTCCCCGCGTTTCGTTGACCGGCGGGATCGGGTGCCATGACGGATCGGCGACGGCTACCGGGGGCGGGTGCACTCGAGGGCCGGAGGCAGAGAAACCCGCGTGTCCTGGTCATGGGTTTGCCACGTGCAGGAGCCACGTGGGTGGGGGAGACGCTGAGCTTCGCTGAGGGCGTCAATCTGGTGAACGAGCCGGACAACGAGACGAGCAGCCCGTTCGCGGTCAGGGCGAAGCTTCCGCTCGGGAGGTATCCGGTTCTCGACCGGCATGAGGAGGCGCCAGAGGACTACCGGACGCTGTGGATCCGAGCCTTCGCGGCACAGGATACGGGGCGGAGTCCTCGCAACGTCGTGGCCCGATCCCTCATGCGACGGCTCAACGCGAATGAGCTCTGGAGTGCCTTCTGTGATGTCGACGAGTCCCGAACCACGTTGCGCCTTCGTACCATCCGTGCCCTGGCTGATGCCCCTTCCCGGCCGCAGGGCGCTCCGCGGCACATCGTAGTGAAGTCCGCCCACGGGCCCTTGGCGGTGGAATGGATCGCCGCCCGGTTCGAGCCTCAGGTAGTCGTCGTCGTACGACACCCGCTGAACATCATCGCGAGCTGGACCGAGCTCGGCTGGGGCGGATGCAGCCTCGACACCAATCCGCGGGTGGTCGAGCGCTACGTGCGAAAGTGGGATCTTCCCGTCCTGCCATCCTCGTGCTCGCGACTGAGCAGGGTCGCGTGGGAGGTGGGGCTCTTCTTGTCGGCTCTTCAGGAGAGCGCCGAAGCTCACCCGGACTGGCGGTTAGTACGGCATGAGGAACTGTGTCTCGATCCACCCCGACAGTTCCAGCAGCTCTGCGTCGCCTTGGGCCTACAGTGGACAGACGCAGCGGAGCTTCACCTGAGGAGGTCGAACCGCGCGGCGACGGGCTTGACGACGATGCGGGTCGCCGCTGACGAGCCGGAGCGCTGGCGGAAGCGGTTGACCGGAGACCAGGTGCGAGAGATATTTCGCGTCCTCAAGTACTTCCCTGCCGGTTCCGGTGCAGTGTGACCGATCCTGCCCGCGGGCGACGTCCCGGCCGGGCGACCGCGGCCAACAAGGTGACCTAGGGATCGCCGGAATGGTCGTGCCCCTCGCCAGCCGCGTGGCGATCTCCTCGCGACGGACTGGCGAGAGTCCCACCGCCGCCCGCCGGGGCGGCCGGGGCGGCCGGATGCCCAGCCGAGCCGGGCTGGCCAAGCTTGCCGAGCCACGCCTGCGAGGTGGCCCGCCACTCGGTCCGCTGAGCCCTGCGGCGCCGCTCACCCAGCAGGTCCAGGCCCCGAACGCCGAGGCGCTGCCGCAACTTCCACCACAGATCGGCGGCGGGAGCACGGAGAGTTCCATGCGCGGCGGCCAGCGCGTAGTACCGCAGGGAACTCCGGCCTCGCCCCGAGCGAAGGTGAACCCAGGCAAGGTAGTGGTACAGCGCGCCGTAGTCGATCCTGGATCCGTACCGCCCGTCGACGAGACGTGCCTCCGCGAGGATCAGGTTGGCGTCCGCCGAGGCGTTGCGCGGGTGGATGCGGTACGCAACCAGCGGTTGAGGCACGAACGCCGGCGGTCCGATCGCCGCCAGCCGCATCCACAGGTCCCAATCGGCGAGGTTCACGAGTCTGGTGTCGAATCCGCCGGCTTCTTCCAGGGCGGCGGCGCTCACCAGAACCCCCGAACACCCGCCAGGTATGGGATTGATATGCGGTAGGCGCGCCAGGGCCTGCTCCGGCGGGAGCGGGGGAAGGCCCCCGATGACGCGCTGCTCCAGGTCCACCTTCACGGCACCCGTATAGACCCAGCGACGACCGCTATTGCCCGCGGCGGCCAGTTGAAGGGCCAGCTTGTCCGGTGCCCACAGGTCGTCGTCGTCACAGAAGGCCACCCACGCACCGCGGGCGACCGCAATGCCGCGGTTGCGAGCTGCGCTGACGCCCGTCGGGACCGGATTGCGGACCAGAACCACGCGGTCGTCCGCCACCTCGGCGATGGCCTGCGCCGCCATGCCCGAGTCCCGGCTGCCATCGTCCACGACGATGACCTCCAGGTCGACGTCGCGCTGCCGCACAATGGTCCGTAGGGTCGTGGTGAGAAGCTCACGGCGGTTGTGCGTCGGCACCACGACCGACACTTCGGGGACGGCGGAGACGTCAGCCGCGGACACGGTCCAGCCGCCCCCCGGCTGGCTGAACACAGGCGGAGGGCGCTGGCGCACGCCGGACGCGGTGCGTCGGCACGGCTAGCCCACCCGCTCGAGTTCGCCCAGCCAGCTGGCGGCCTCCGCTATCCAGCTGGCGTCGCTGGCCTCCGGGTGCTCCACCGCCGACGAGCCGCGGTTCACCCGTCGACGCGCAATGGTCGTGAGGTCGCGGGCGACGTTGCCGGCTTGGCCGTGAAGCGCTGCGAGGGCGAATTGCGCCAGGGCCGCGCGGCGCTGGCCCGTGCGCAGGCACGACTCGGCCAACCATCGGTGCAATCTGCCCCAGTCGGCGGTCGTGCCGTGCAGCTGCTCGATCAGCCGCGTGCCCCGGACGATCTCGGCGATGTCCAGAGAGGAATTCGAGGGATGCACCCGGCGGGCCACCAGCGGACTGCGGACCCAGGCCGGTGGTCCCACCTGGGCAAGGCGGATCCACATCTCCCAGTCTTCGGTATTGCGCAGACGGACGTCGAAGGGCCCAACCTGCAGCAGTGTCTCCCGCCGGACGACGACGTTGGAACCCCCTCCCGGAACCGCGTTGTATCGAGGGAGCGCGGCCACGACCCGGTCCGGCGACAGAGGCGGCCGGCCGTGCACAATCCGGAAACCATCGACGATATTGACAGAGCCGGTGTAGGCCCAGTCGCGACCCGCCGCCTCGGCCGCCTGCAGCTGGCGGTCAAGCTTGTCGGGCGCCCACAGATCGTCGTCGTCAGTGAACGCCACCCAGTCGCCTCGCGCCTCGGCAGTCCCGCGGTTGCGAGCAGTGCTCACGCCGTGCGGAATCTCGTGTCGAATGCTGCGCAGCCGCGAGTCGGCGATTCCGGCGAGGACCGCCTCGGTCTCGTCCGTCGACGCCTCGTCGATGACGATGACCTCGAGGTCGACGGCGCGTTGACGCAGCACGCTGCGCAACGTGACAGCGAGCAGCGCCGCGCGGTTGTGGGTGGGCACCACCACCGAGACGGACGTCATCGGGCTTCCTTCGTGGGGCGGAGTGCACCTGCGCTGCCAACCGCATCGATCATCAGGGTGGCTGGCCTCTTCCTCGCCGATCCACTCGCACGGTCATGGATGGTACGCGACCGCGGGTGGTCGGGTTGGGCTGTTCGGGAGCTCGGGAGCAGGAGCCGGGCTTGGGCCGGGCTCGGACCGCCACCCCCACCCGGCGCCCTCGCTACGGTGGCCCGGCAGTCACCGGCAACGACCGGTGGAAGGGGTCATCGGTGGCTAGCATCAGGTCAGGTGGATCCCCGGTGCGAGGTGAGGAAGCTGTGGTCCTGGCGGCAGCGAACAACCCCATCCTCATCTTCGGGCTCACCCCCCGCACCGGCACGAACTACCTGTGGGACCTCCTTAGCGCGCATCCGGGGTGCGCCCCTGGTCGGGAGCCGATTCGCGAGGACTTCTTCCTCGAGCACTCCGACCTCCTCGCAGACTTCGTCCGGACCGTCCGCGGCAGGTGGGATCCGGTTTGGGGAGAGGTGAGCGAGGAGACCCTGGCGGAGCTGTCCGCGGGCATTGGCAAGGGTCTGCTCGACTTCCTCACCGTCGACGGCAGCCGAAGATTGGTCACCAAGAACCCAAGCGTGGTCGGCGTCGAGCAGGCGTTCACCTTCTTCCCGGCGGCGCAAGTGATCATCCTGGCTCGGGACGGCCGCGCCGTCGTCGAGTCATGTGGCCGGACCTTCGGCTGGGACTTCGACCTCGCGGCCCGCCGGTGGGCCGCCGCGGCGGACACCGCGCTTCGGTTCCTGGATGGCCGTGCCGCGGACGACCCAGCGGTACGGCTGGTGCGCTATGAGGACCTGTTCGCAGACCCGCGCCGCCAGATGGCCCAGCTCCTGACGTTCCTGAACCTGGACGTCGCGGACTACGAGCTATCCGCCGCGGAGCGGCTCCCGATCCGCGGGTCCTCGGTCTTCCTCGGCGGGAGGGCAAGAGTGCACTGGGATCCCGTCGAGCGAACGCCAGACTTCGATCCGCTTCGGCGCTGGGCGCACTGGAGCACCGCACAGCACCGCCGCTTCGCCTGGCTGGCCGGTCGCGAGCAGCTCGCATTCGGCTACGGGCTCGAGGATGGGGTACCGGCGACGGCATCGGCTCGAGCACGGCAGCGCCTCGCAAGCGCCCGATGGCGCGCCCGCCGAGGTGCGGACCTGACGGAGTACAGGCTGCGCTGCTGGCTAGGGCCACCCACTCGACCATTGCGGCAGCGGCTCGGGCTGACCGGTGGGTCCTGACCTCGTGATAGCGGCGCGCTGTCGCACCGACTCCTTGCCCGTCGACGCCTTGGCATCATCGGGCCAGCCGGTCCAGCCACTTCTGTGCATCGGACAGGTACCGGGCCAGCGCGGGATCGGGGGGATCCGAAGTCGGGCGCGGGAGGTGCAGCCGGCGGCCGAAGAGCCGGGTCCGCTCACCCAGCAGTTCAGTGGCGTCGCGCACAAGTCCGTCGCGCCGGTACTCCCGCGAGCGGAGGGCCGCACGCGCGAACCAGCGCAGGGCCTCCCCCCGCCGGCCGGCCCGGGCCGAGAGGCGACCGAGGTGCCGGTACAACGTAACGCGGTCCAGGGGTCCCCCATACCGGCGCTCGACTTCCTCCGCACCCTGCAGGATCTGTGTGGTGACCAACGAAGAGCCACCACTGTGGACTCGGTAGCCGACCATGGGCGCGGGGACGTAGCGGGGAGCCCGCAGCCGGCTCAGCCGCACCCACAGATCCCAGTCCTCGGTGTTGTGCAGGCGACGATCGAACGGTCCGGCCTGGTCAAGCAGCCTGCGGTGCACGAGCACCGCCGACCCTCCTCCGGGAACGACGTTGCGGCGCGGAAGCAGCGCCACCACCTGCGGCGGCGGCAACGGCAGCCTGCCACCCACCACCCGACCGGCCTCATTCACGTTCACCGACCCGGTATAGACCCAGGCAGGCCAGCCATCATCCGCCGCACCGAGCTGCTCCCGGAGCTTGTCGGGCGCCCAAAGATCGTCGTCGTCGCAAAACGCCAGCCAGGGCGCCCGCGCCTGGCTCACGCCCCGGTTGCGGGCGGAGCTGACGCCCTGCGGTCTGTCGCTTCGCAGCACGTGGATTCGATCGTCGTCCAGCGCAGCGACGATCGCCTCCACCTGACCTCGAGGGGAGCCGTCGTCGACAACGATGACCTCGAGATCGACGTCGTGCTGCAGCACGACGGACCGCAGCGTCTGAGCCAAGAGGTCCGGTCGGTCGTGCGTGGGGACGACGACGCTGACCGCCACCATGCACCCACGTTAGCGGGCAACGCTCGGTGACCGTGGCTCGTCCCACCATCGCGTTGCTGCCGGCCGGAGACCGCTTCGAGGACTTCTTCGACAAGATCGGTGTCACGTTGGAGACATTCCGACGGGACCAGACGGGCGGCTGGCTGTTCAACTACGTCGAGGCACTCGACCGGAGCGGGTGCGGCACGGTACTCGTCTTCATGTCGGCTCGCGTATCGGCAGCAGAACGGTTCGTGCACGAACCGACCGGATGCCGGGTCAGTGTGCTTCCCAGTCCGGTGCTGCACCGGAAGCTTCGCGCCGCACGGTGGCGCTTCGCGCCGCGATCGCGTCTCCTTCGGTCCCTGGAGGCGTACGTCGCCACGCCTCCCCGCATGCTTGTCCGAGAGCTGAGGGTGCACGGCTGCGCCGCGATCTTGTGTCAGGAGTACGAGTCGGCACGGTTCGACGTATGCGTCCTGCTGGGCCGGCTGACCGGCTTTCCCGTCTTCGGCACCTATCAGGGCGCGCAGAACGGCCACAGCGCCCTGGAAATCCCGCTGCGACGGCTCGCGATCCGCTGGTGTGACGCGTTGATCGTCGGCAGCGCGAGCGAACGGGCGAGACTGCGCGGTCGCTACCGCCCGCCTGAGCACAAGGTCGCGCCAATCCCGAACCCGCTCGACATACTCAGGTGGAGGCCCGGGGACCGGCACGAGGCACGCCGGGCGCTGGGACTGCCGCCCCACCGACGCACCGTGATCTGGCACGGCCGCGTCCAGATCGAGCGCAAGGGCCTCGACATTCTGCTGACGGCGTGGCGCGAGGTCTGCGCGGTCCGACCCGACCGGCAGCCCCTCCTGCTGATCGTGGGGTCGGGCCGTGATGCCGCGGAACTGCGACACCGGCTGGCTGCTCTGCCCGCCGGCGCCGTGCATTGGGTCGATGAGTACGTACACGATCGCGCCCGGCTGTGGCGCTATCTGTCCGCCGCCGACGTCGCCACGCTGCCATCACGCCATGAGGGCTTTCCGGTCGCCGCGCTGGAGGCAATGGCCTGCGCCCTGCCGGTGGTGGCCGCCGACGTGTCGGGAGTCGGCGACCTGCTGAACGCATCGCCCGGGCAGGACACGGGGATCGTCATCCCGCCGGGAGACCCTGCCCCTCTCGCCGAGGCGTTGGGCGCACTCGTCGACGACGAGCACCTCAGCCGGCGGCTCGGCGCCTCGGCGCGCGTGGTGGCGGAGGCCTTCTCCCTCGAGGGTGTGGGTGCCCGACTGGTCGACGTGTTCTCACCCGAGCGGAGGCAGCGGTGACGGCGGGTGCGGCTCGATCGACCTCGCGCGAACCGCAGGTCTCCGTTGTGGTCCCCACGAAGGACCGCGAAACGTTGCTGCGGCAGACCTTGAGCAGCATCAGCTGGCAGCGAGACGTCGCCTTCGAGGCGTTGGTCGTGGACGACGGATCGGCCGATCGGGAGCTGGTGGAGCGGGTCGTCGCGGACCTGGGCGACCCCCGCTTCCGCATCCTGCGAAACGACCGGAGCTGCGGGGTCAGCGCGGCACGAAATCGCGGGTCGGACGAAGCGAGGGCTCCCTGGGTGGCGTTCTGCGACGACGACGACCTGTGGGCGCCAGGAAAGTTGGCGAAGCAGCTGGACGCCGCGCGACGCTGTCCGGCCGCGGCGTGGGTCTATGTCGGATCAGTCAACATCACACACAACAATCGCGTGGTGGGGGGAGAGCCTCCGCCGACGCCGGTCGAAGTCGCCGACCGGCTGGAGGAGTCGGACATTGTGCCGGGCGGATCGTCCGGAGTCATGGCTCGACGGCAGGTGCTGCTCGAGGTCGGCGGGTTCGATCTGGCATTGCAGCCCTTGGCGGATTGGGACCTGTGGCTGCGGATGTTGCGCGTGTCGAGGCCCGAATGCGTCGCCGAACCGCTCGTGGCATATCGAGTGCATGCCACGAACATGTCTCTGAACAGCCGCCGCGTCGAAGCGGACTTCCTCACCGTGGCCGGTCGCTATCCGCGGGCGAGCCGGGCGGTCCTGCATCGGTACCTCGGATGGTGGTCCATCCGGGTGGGCGGACATCTTCAGGCGACGCGCCACTTCCTCAAGGCGGCAGCGGCGCGTGATGCACGATACCCGCCGGACCTGTTGAGGCAGGACCTGTTGCACGTGTCGAGGCGTGCGGTCCAGGACGCTCGCACCCGCCTCGGTCTGCCGGGGAACCGCCGACCACCTCGAGATCGGGTCGCCGTCAAGTATCCCGAGTGGAGAGAGCGTGGGCAGCAATGGGTCGACGCGCTCACGGTTCGGTGACACTGGGGACGGAGGCGTGCGGCGGAGCTTCGGCCTCCGGCTCCCCTGCTGTCTTCCACGGCTCGTCGTCGACGACTTCCCAGGGCAGGAACAGCGCGACGGCGCGTTCGGGACGCCCTTTTGTGCTTCCCTCGAGGCGGAAGGACGCCGCCGCCGGTTCGAACAGCACCATCTCGTACGCCGCGCCCACCCACACGCCGATGCGATAGTCGCCGACGTTGAGCACCGGAGGAACCGAGACACGCACGGTATACGTGCCAGGCCGATCCGGCCTGCTGCCTTCGGTGTCGGACCACGCTTCGTCCAGGACTCGCATACCGGATGAGTTGAAGACGAGCACCGACATGTCCAGACCCGGCACCGTCTGGTGCAGGGTGAAGCGCACCTCGATGCGGAACAAGCGGTCTCGCCGAAGCGACCTGGTCGGCTGACCGCCATCGTCGAGCAGGCGCACACCGTGGAGGGTGAAATCGCCGCAATGGACGAGCGGAGCGCCGCCGCGGTCCTCGCTCGTCGCCGCTGCGACGTAGGCATCGACGACCGGCCGCGTGCTTCCCTCGGCCGTGATGGCACCGCGTTCCAGCCAGATCGCCTCCGTGCACAGCCGTACGACCGCATCGAGGTTGTGGCTGACGAAGACGACGGTCCGGCCCTCCCGCTCGGCGATGTCCATCCTGCCCAGGCACTTCGCCTGGAACTCGGCGTCGCCTACCGCCAGGACCTCGTCGACGACGAGGATGTCTGGCTCGAGATGCGCCGCGACCGAGAAGGCGAGGCGAAGGTACATGCCGGACGAGTAGCGCTTGACCGGTGTGTCTATGAACCGCTCGACCCCGGCGAACGAGACGATGTCGTCGAAGCGGCGTTCCATGGCCCGCCGGCTCATGCCGAGGATAGCGCCGTTGAGGAAGAGGTTCTCGCGTCCGGTGAGCTCTGGGTGAAACCCGGTACCGACCTCCAGGAGTGCGGCGACCCGTCCCCGAGTCCGGGCGACTCCCGAGGTCGGCTCCGTGATCCTCGCGAGGATCTTGAGCAGGGTGCTCTTGCCGGCTCCATTGCGGCCGATCACGCCGAGAGCATGCCCTTCCTCCACCGAGAAGCTGACATCGCGTAACGACCAAATCTCCTCGGGGTGCCTGCGCCGGGTAAGCCTGCGCAGCGCCGCGCCGGCAGCCTCGCCGAGCCTCGCCGCCGACTGATACTCCCCCAGGCGGTAGCGCTTGCTCACCTGCTCGACCTCGATGGCGTGCCGCGCCGTCATATCACATCCGCAAATCGGCGCTCTGTCCGCTGGAAGTAGATCAGTGCCGCGGCAAGGACGACCAGCGTGACCGCCGCCGAGATCGGCCACCACGGTCCTGGTGCCGGTCCGCCGAGCAGGCACCAGCGGAACCCGTCGATGACCGCGCTCATCGGGTTTAGCGCGTAGACGGGCTGCCAGCCAGTCGGGATCGCACTCGTCGGATACGCGACCGGGCTGAGGAACAGCCAGAGTTGGACGAGGAGCGTGATCGCCTGGTTCACATCGCGGTAACGCACGTTCAGCGCCGACAGCAGCAGCCCCACAGCGACGGCGACGATCATCGCGGCCACAACCCAGAGCGGCAATGTCAAGACCGCCCAGCCCGGGCGGACATCGTAGATCGCGCACAGGACGACGAGCACGGGCAACGAGAGTGCGAAGTCGAGCAACCCAGGCAGCACCGCGGCAAGCGGGATCAGGAGGCGGGGGAAGTACACCTTCGTCACCAAGCTGGCGTTGGACACGAGACTCTGGGTCGCCTTGGTGACAGCGCCCGAGGTGTAGGTCCAGACGGCGAGCCCCACGAAGGCGAAGACCGGATAGGGCAGGCCATCGCTCTCGATGGCCGCCAGGCGCCCGAAGACGATCGTGAAGACCACGACCCCCGCGAGAGGCTGGAAGACCGCCCAACCGATCCCGAGGACCGCCTGCTTGTAGCGGACCCTGAGGTCTCGCAGGGCCATGAACGCCGCCAGCTCCCGGTACGCCACGAGCTCGCGAACATCGAGCCGGAGAAGACCGGAGCGCGGGCGGTTTTCGATCCAGCCGGCCGTGCTGTCGCTCACCCGCTCAGCCTCGCGTCCCGCCGACGCACGCCGGAACCCGCAGCCTCCGGCGGGACCGTGGTCGGCTCACACCAGTGACTCTTGCATGCCGCCGCCGCCGCGCGCTGTGATTCCGCGATAATGACCCGAGCTCGCAGGGCTTCACCGTCGCGCACGGCAAGATCGTCGCCATCGACGTGCTCCACGACCCCGAACGCCTGACCGATCCTCGAACTGACAGTGCTCGACGACTCGTCATGACTGCCGACTGGTCGGGTGTCTCTGCAGGCGGTTCATAGCGGGCTCACAGGCGCCCTACAGGATCGGGCGACATGGTGGCGGGTGTGAACGAGGAGATCCGACTCAGCAGGCAGCGCATCAGCAGGCGCCGGGCGCTGTCGCTCGGCGGAACCGTGGGCATCGGCGGGCTGCTGGCGGCCTGCGGCGTCGGTGGCGGCGGCAACGGCGACAGCGCCTCGCCGACCGCGTCCGCGAGCTCGGGAGCGACCGCGACGACTCCGCAGCCGTCGACCACGGCGAGCTCCGACGTGGTCGCGCTGCTCGACGAGGCCGGCACGTGCACACTGGCGAAGGAGGAGACGCAGGGACCGTACTGGTTCGACGTCGACTCGATCCGCACCGACATCCGCGAGGACCGGCCGGGCACGACACTGCACCTGGCGCTCCGGGTGCACGACGTGTCCCAGTGCTCAGCCGGTAGCGATGCCACGCCGGTGCCGAACTCGGTTGTGGAGATCTGGCACTGCGACGCCGGCGGCGTCTACTCCGGCTTCGAGTCGGGCTCGATGGGCGGCAGCCGGGGATCACCCGGCGGCGCGGGCGGGTCGGGGGACACCTCGGACGGCTCCTACAGCAAGGGCGACCGCGAGGCCACACCGACCGACGACGGCACCTATCTACGCGGCGCGCAGGTAGCCGACTCCGCCGGCATCGTCCAGTTCACCACGATCTACCCGGGCTGGTACCGCGGCCGCACCACGCACATCCACCTCAAGGTGCACGTGGACAAGGAGACCATCCTGACCACGCAGCTGTTCTTCGAAGACGCGCTCAACGACGCGGTCTACGCGACGGCGCCGTACGACGACCACACCGGCCGGGACACCACCAACGACGCCGACTCGATCTTCGACGAGGTCGGGCTGCTCACCGTCCGGCGGGTGGGTTCCGGCTATCTCGGAGTGATCAACCTCGGCGTCGACGGTTCGGCCTCAGCGGTCCCGTAAGGCTCCCGCACGTTGAAGCACCGGTCCCAGCGCAGGCTCCGGTCGGCGGTCATCCGGCTATTGACCGTACGCGGGACGCGAGGTGGGTGGCGAGCTGCCGGCCCGGCTGATGCCCAGCGCCCCGCCATGGGTGGTGTCATCTCGGCGGGGCTGATAGGCCAGTCGTCCCAGCGTGCCGTCACGGTCCGTCATCGGGACTCGCCGTCGTTACGACGGATCGGAAGTCACCGCTCCGGAACGCCGGCGACGTCTTCCAGCCGCGGACGCCCGTCGACGGACCGGCTCAGGCTGGGCACCGCGCCGGACCAGGGGGACTGTCGCCGGTGGCGCGGGCGAACCCGGGCGAAGCCCAAGCGTAGGCTGGTGACAGACCCCCGATCGGCCCCAGATCGGGGTATCTCTGCTGCCCAGGAGGCATGCGACCCACCATGACGCTCGCCGGACTGCTTGATGTTGTCCGCACCGATCCTGCCCTGACCCGTGCCGTGGACGCGGCCGGCGTCGCGGCGCTCGACATCACCGCCCCGCCGGCGCTGCGCCCGTTCGCCGTCGCCGCGCTCGCCGCCGAGTCACCCGGCAACCCCGGCCGGCCCGTGCTCGCGGTCACCTCGACCGGCCGGGAGGCCGAGGACCTGCTCACCGCGCTGGGTTGCCTGCTCCCGCCGCACGACATCGCGCTGTACCCGGCGTGGGAGACGCTGCCGCACGAGCGGCTCTCGCCCCGCGCGGACACGGTCGGCCTGCGGCTGGCCGTCCTGCGCCGGCTCGCGCACCCGAGCACGGACGACCCGGCGACCGGCCCGCTGCGGGTCGTCGTGGCCTCGATCCGCAGCGTCCTGCAGCCGCAGGTGCCCGGCCTGGGCGAGCTCGAACCGGTGCAGGTCCGCGCCGGCGACACGATCGAGCTGGAGGACCTGGTCGAGCGGCTCGCCGCGATCGCGTACACGCGGGTCGAGCTGGTCGAGAAGCGCGGCGAGTTCGCCGTCCGCGGCGGCATCGTGGACGTGTTCCCGCCGACCGAGGAGCACCCGGTGCGGCTGGAGTTCTGGGGGGACCAGGTCGAGGAGATCCGCTCGTTCGCGGTCGCCGACCAGCGCTCGCTGGACCGCAGCCCGCACGGCCTGTGGGCGCCGCCGTGCCGGGAGCTGCTGCTCACCCCGCCCGTCCGGGACCGGGCGAAGCGGCTGGCCGCGGAGCACCCCGAGCTGGTGGAGATGCTCGACCGGATCGCCGACGGGATTCCGGTCGAGGGCATGGAGGCGCTCGCCCCGGTGCTCGTCGACGACCTGCGGCTGCTGCTGCACGAGATGCCGGCCGGTACGCACGTGCTGGTCTGCGACCCGGAGCGGGTCCGCACCCGGGCCGCGGAGCTCGTCCGTACCAGCGAGGAGTTCCTGGCCGCGTCCTGGGCGGCCGCGGCCGGCGGCGGCAGCACCCCGATCGACCTCGGCGCGGCCGCGCTGAAGTCGGTCGAGGAGGTCCGGGAGACGGCCGCCGCACTGGGCATTCCCTGGTGGACGGTCACCCCGTTCGGCGCCGACCCGGACGTCGACGCGGCGGCGCTGACCGTCGACGCCCGTCCGGTGGACGGCTACCAGGGCCAGACCGACCGGGCGTTCGAGGACATCCGCGGCTGGCTCGCCGACCGCTGGCGGGTCGCGGTCGTCTTCGACGGGCACGGCCCGGCGCAGCGCGCGGTCGAGCGGCTCGGCGGTGCCGACCTGCCGGCCCGGCTGGTGCCCGGCATCGACGCGGCGCCCGACGCCGGGCTGGTCACGGTCACGACCGGGCAGCTCGGGAGCGGCTTCGTCAGCGACGGGCTGCGGCTGGCCGTGCTGACCGAGTCGGATCTCACCGGCCAGCGTGGACAGTCCACCAAGGACATGCGCCGGCTGCCGACGCGGCGGCGCAACACGGTGGACCCGCTGGCGCTGCAACCCGGCGACCTCGTCGTGCACGAGCAGCACGGCGTCGGGCGGTA
>JBKOXW010000299.1:0-6036 GCA_046744115.1 Actinomycetota bacterium
CTCCGCGCACACCCTGGCCAAGGTGAAGAACGCGGCGCTGGCCGAGGGCGACCAGCCCGAGCCGCTGGCCCGGCTGATCGGCGAGGAGCAGGTCGTCGAGGTGGCCGACCGGCTGGTCGCGTCCACCGACGACGAGGCCACCCAGCTGGTGAAGCTGTACGACGCCGATCCGACCCGGGTGATGACGGTGGCGCCGGGGGTGGACCTCGAGATGTTCCGGCTGGCCAGCGCGTCGGTCGCGCGGACGCGGCTCGGCATCCCGCCGGACGCGGTCGTGCTGCTGTTCGTCGGGCGCCTTCAGCCGCTCAAGGCGCCCGATGTCGTGCTCCGGGCCGCCACGAGGCTGGCCGAGCGCGACCCGTCCCTCCGCGACCGGCTCCGGGTCGTCGTGGTGGGCGGCCCGAGCGGCACCGGCCTGGACGAGCCCGAGCACCTGCATCACCTCGCCGCCGCACTGGACATCGCAGACATCGTCCGCTTCGAGCCGCCGACCCCGCCGGCGCGGCTGGCCGACTTCTACCGCGCCGCCGACGTCACCGTCGTGCCGAGCTACAGCGAATCGTTCGGCCTCGTCGCGCTGGAGTCCCAGGCGTGCGGCACCCCGGTGGTCGCGGCCGCGGTCGGCGGCCTGACCACCGCGGTCGCCGACGGCTCCTCCGGCCTGCTCGTCCCCGGCCACGACCCGGCCGACTACGCCGCCGCGATCGAGAGGCTGGTCGGCGTGCCGCGGCGCCGGCACGCGCTGGCCCGGGCAGCCCGGGCGCACGCGGAGGGTTTCTCCTGGCAGCACACCGCCGAGGGGCTGCTGGCCACATACCGGGACGCGCTGTACGAGCCGCCGTTCGTGCTACCGGAGGTGGTGGGCACATGACCGGCGCGCCGGCACGGGCCGACCTCACCCGGGCCCATTTAGATGGCGTGATCCGGTCCACGTTGGACGAGCGCGAGATCGAGTACCGGCGGGCTGCGGCGGGCTCGTACCTGGTGACCCTGCCGGGCACCCACAAGCAGGCGACGACCTGCTGGCTGGTCGTCGGCGAGCACGCGCTGCTCGTCGAGGCGTTCGTGATGCGCCACGCCGAGGAGGACCGGGAGCGGCTGTACGACTTTCTGCTGCAGCGCAACGCCCGGATGTACGGGGTGGCGTTCTGCCTGGACGGCAACGGCGACGTGTACCTGGTGGGCCGGCTGCCGCTGGCCGCGGTGACCCCGGACGAGATCGACCGGCTGCTCGGCGCCGTGCTCAGCTACGCCGACGAGAACTTCGACACGATGCTCGAGATCGGGTACGGCTCCTCGATCCGGCGGGAGTGGGCCTGGCGGGTCAAGCGGGGCGAGTCGCTGGCGAACCTGCAGGCGTTCGCCCGCTTCGCCGACCCGGGGCGAGCCGACACTGCCGGCGACGGGGGCTGAGTCATGGACCAGGAGACCATCCACGCCCGCCGCTGGTACATCCTCGCCGTCCTGGTCACCAGCCTGCTCGTGGTGATCCTGGACAACACGATCCTCAACGTCGCGCTCAAGACGATCCAGGTGGACCTGCAGGCGACCCAGAGCGACATGGAGTGGGCGGTCAACTCCTACGTCCTCGTCTTCGCCGGCCTGCTCTTCACCTGGGGCGTGCTCGGCGACCGGTTCGGACGCAAGCGGATCCTGCTCATCGGGCTGGCCGTCTTCGGCGCGACGTCGGCGCTGAGCGCGTTCTCGCAGTCGTCCGGCCAGCTGATCGGCGCGCGGGCGCTGAT
Organism: Actinomycetota bacterium; assembly: GCA_046744115.1. GTDB lineage: Bacteria > Actinomycetota > Actinomycetes > Mycobacteriales > CADCTP01 > JBKOXW01. Next base: position 1,746 of record JBKOXW010000299.1, read on the forward strand.
GGGCATCGGCGCGGCCGCCGTGCTGCCACAGACCCTGTCGATCATCACGAACGTGTTCGAGCCCGAGGAGCGCGGCCGCGCCATCGGGGTGTGGGCCGGGTTCAGCGGGCTGGCGATCGCGATCGGCCCGGTCACCGGCGGCTTCCTGCTCGAGCACTTCTGGTGGGGCTCGGTGTTCCTGGTCAATGTCCCGGTGGTGATCGTCGGCATGTTGGCGATCGCGGTGCTGGTGCCCGAGTCGAAGGACCCGCATCCGGGCCGGGTGGACCCGCTCGGCGTGCTGCTGTCCATCGCCGGCCTCGTGCTGCTGGTCTACGGGATCATCAAGGGCGGCCAGACCACCGAATGGGCCAGCCCGCAGGTGCTCGTCACGATGCTCGGCGGGCTCGCGCTGCTGGGCTTGTTCGTGCTGGTGGAGCGGCGCAGCGACCATCCCTCGCTGGACATCTCGCTGTTCCGGCAGCCGCAGTTCTCGGCGGCCACCGCGGCGATCGGGCTGGCGTTCTTCGCGCTCATGGGCGTGACGTTCTACCTGAGCTTCTATCTGCAGGCGGTCCGCGGCTACAGCGCGCTGCAGGCTGGCCTGTGCCTGCTCTCGGTCGCCGGCGCCATCGCGTTCGCGGCGCCGCGCAGCGGTCGGCTGGCGCAGCGGTACGGCGCCCGCGCGGTCTGCGGGACCGGGCTGACCATCGTCGCGATCACGTTCGCCTCGTTCTACTTCATCGAGGCGGACACCGCGCTCTGGGTGGTGCTGGTGCTGCTGTTCGTGCAGGGCCTCGGCATGGGCAACGTGATGGCGCCGGCCACGAACTCGGTGATGAGCGCAGTGCCGCGGCAGAAGGCCGGCGCCGGGTCGGCGGTGTCGGCGACCATCCGGCAGGTGGGCGGCGCGTTCGGGGTGGCGATCCTCGGCTCGCTGCTCTCCGCGAGCTACCGCGCCAACCTGGGCTCGGCCGGCGATGTGCTGCCCGAGCGGTTCCGCGGAGACGAAGTGTCGGAGTCGATCGGCGGCACGCTCACCGCGATCGGCCGCACCGCCGAGGCCGTGGCGCACGGTGACCTGCCCCGACAGGCGCTCGCCGGGCTGCCCGGGCTGCAGCAGGCGGCCAGCGACGCGTTCGTCCACGCCATGCACACGACCTCGCTCGTCGCCGGCGCGGCGAGCCTGCTCGGCGCGATCGTGGTGCTGGTCTGGCTGCCGGGTCGCGGTGCCGCGACGGCACCGCCAGCGGAGCCGGAGCGGGCGGAGGCCGCGGCCCGCTGATCTGGCACCCTCACGTCCATGACGGTTGGCACGCTCGTCCTGCTCCGCCACGGCGAGAGCCTCTGGAACGCGAAGAACCTGTTCACCGGCTGGGTCGACGTCGGGCTGTCCGCCAAGGGTGAGGCTGAGGCGTTCCGGGGCGGCGAGTTGCTGCGCGAGGCCGACCTGCTGCCCGACGTCGTGCATACCTCGGTGCTGCGCCGGGCGATCCAGACCGCGGAGATCGCGCTGGACGCGGCCGACCGGTCATGGATCCCGGTGCGACGGTCGTGGCGGTTGAACGAACGGCACTACGGCGCGCTGCAGGGCAAGGACAAGACCCGCATCCGGGCCGAGTTCGGCGACGACCAGTTCATGCTGTGGCGCCGGTCGTACGCGGTGCCCCCGCCGCCGCTGGCCGACGACGACGTGTGGTCGCAGGTCGGCGACCCCCGCTACGCCGACCTGCTGGAGCTGCTGCCACGCACCGAGTGCCTGGCCGACGTGGTGGAGCGGATGCTGCCGTACTGGTACGACGCGCTCGTCCCGGACCTGCGGCTCGGCCGCACCGTGCTGGTCGCCGCGCACGGCAACTCGCTGCGGGCGCTGGTCAAGCACCTCGACGGGATGGGCGAGGACGAGGTCGTCGGGCTGAACATCCCGACCGGTGTCCCGTTGCGCTACGACCTCGACGATGACCTGCGTCCTCGCCGCATTGGTGGTGAGTACCTCGATCCGGAGGCCGCGGCCGCCTCGATCGAGGCGGTGCGAAGCCAGGGACGGTGAACGCGCGGGCGCCCGCGCCCTACCCGCGGGAGCGACGCGCGGTGGCTGGTGGGCGGTGATCCCGCCGCGCTGGCTCCGCCGCGCCGTGCTGGCGCCGGCCGCCCTGCTCGCCGCGCCGTTCCTGCTGACCACCCTGCCGCTGTGGCTGCTGGCCGCGGCGGCGCTCTCCCCGTTCGTCCCCGGCCGGCTCCGGCCGCTGCGGGTGCTGTGGGTGGTGATGCTGCACCTGGTCCTGGAGTCGCTGGCCCTGTTGGCGATGCTCGGCATGTGGCTGATGTCCGGCTTCGGCGCGGCCGTGCGGACCCCGGTGTTCCAGCGCTGGCACTACCAGCTCGTGCGGTGGTACCTGCGGGTGATGTACGCCGAGGCGCGCCGGGTGCTCCGGGTGCGGGTGCAGGTGCTCGGCCCGCAGCCGGACGCCTATCGTGGCCGGCCGCTGCTCGTCTTCTGCCGCCACGCCGGCCCGGGCGACTCGTTCCTGCTCGCGCACGCGCTGATCAACTGGTACGCCCGGGAGCCGCGGATCGTGCTGAAGGAGACGCTGCAGTGGGACCCGGCCCTGGACGTGTTGCTCAACCGGCTGCCCAACCGGTTCATCAGCACCGACACCCGCCGCATCGCCGCCGACGTCGAGGAGCAGATCGCGGCGCTGGCGACCGGGCTGGACGCCGACGATGCGTTCGTGATCTTCCCGGAGGGCGGCAACTTCAGCCCGAACCGGCGGCGGCGGGCGATCGACCGGCTGCGCCGGCTCGGCTTCGAGCGGATGGCGCAGCGCGCCGAGCGGATGCGGTACGTGCTCGCGCCCCGGCCCGGCGGCGTCGCCGCCGCGCTGGCCGCGGCACCCGAGGCCGACGTGGTCTGGGTGGCCCATACCGGCGTGGACCACCTGCGCACCGTCGCCGACCTGTGGCGCGAGCTGCCGATGGACAAGACGATCGAGATGCGCTGGTGGCAGGTGTCGCGCCGGGACGTGCCGACCCGTCGCGAGGAGCAAATCGAGTGGCTGTACGACTGGTGGCAGCGGATCGACGACTGGATCGCCGGCCACCGCGACCGGTAGGGCCCCCTCAGCCCAGCGCCGGTCAGCCCATCCCGGTCAGCCCAGGGCGGTCTCGGTCGCGCCGGTATGCAGCGCGATCGGCTGCGGTGGCCGCTCGCCGGTGACCAGGTAGATGACCTGCCGGGCGACGGAGACGGCGTGGTCGGCGAAGCGTTCGTAGTACCGGCCGATCAGGGTGATATCGATCGCCGGCTCGATGCCGTCCACCCACTCCTTGGACAGCAGGATCGTGAACAGCCGCCGGTGCAGCGCGTCCATCGCGTCGTCGTCGCGCTCCAGCTCCTCGGCGAGCGCGACGTCGCGGCCGCGCAGCACCTCGCCGGCCTTGCCGACGATCCGCTGCGCGACGTCGCCCATCTCCCGGATCGTGTCCCGCGCCACGTCCGGCACCGCGCACGCCGGATAGCGCATCCGGGCGATCTTGGCGACGTGCAACGCGAGATCACCCATCCGCTCCAGGTCGGCCACCGCGTGCAGGCTGGACACGATCGTGCGCAGGTCGCGGGCCACCGGCTGCTGCCGGGCCATCAGGTCGAACGCCTTGGCCTCCAGCTCGTCACGGACCGCGTCGACCCGCTCGTCGCCGGAGATCACCTGCTCGGCCAGCGACAGATCGGCGTCCAGCAACGCGGTCGTCGCGTGCTCCATCGCCGCGCCGACCAGGTCGTTCATCTCGACGAGCGACCGCCCGATGGCGTCGAGCTCGTCATGAAATGTCTCGCGCATCGGAAAACTCCTCAGTGGCATCGCGCAGTCGCCGGCCGCTGCCTCGGGCCGACGTGCTCGCGAAGGGTAGACCGCAAGCCCACGTTGCCCACGTTCTGTGGTGAACATATGTCGTACTGCCAGTGAACACCTCGGATTGGCCATGTGACCCTTCCAGGCCCCGGCCGGCTCCGCTACGTGATCACCCGGCCCCGACCTTACGATCGAGCCGTGGACGTCGCTGCGCTGCTGGCGGGCGCGCTGCTGGGCGGCGGGATCGTGGTCGCCCTGCTGGTCTGGCGCGTGTTGCCGGCCGATCGACGGCCCGGTGGGCCTGCATCCCGACCTGCCCGCGGTGCCGCGGACGCCGCGGCGGCGCCGATTGCGCTGGATCGGCCGGCGCCGGGCCGGCCGACACTGGTGGCGGGATCGGTCGCCGGCCCGACGGCCAGCGTCTCCGCGCCCGCACCGCCGGCGCCGGCCGCGCCCGAGCT